>NZ_JBHYVE010000006.1:166851-296553 GCF_042750035.1 Streptomyces sp. NPDC059452 | reverse complement strand
TATACTCTTGGGTGGTCGTGGCCTGCTTCTTTTTTTTAAACGAGCCCGGACCTGGGCGGTGTGGGGGACCCCGGGGCCGGGCGCCCGGGGGCGGCGCGCGGCCCGGCGACTGCGAGTCATATGCGAATGGTGATCATCTCTTTCGTACGACGACGAAGTCCGCGAGCGCGGTGAGCTGCGCCCGTACCTGGTGCGGCATGTCGACACCGTGCAGCGCCTCGATGGCGACCGCATGCTGGCGACGGGCTTCCTGGGCGGTCCACTCGCGGCCGCCCGCCTCCTCGATGAGCGCCGCGCGGGCGGCGAACTCCTCTTCGGAGAAGCTGTCGAAGTCACTGCTCTTGGCGTCGGCCGCGAGCAGTTCGCCCAGCCGCTCGGAGGCCGGGCCGCCCGCGGCGAGCGCGGCGACGACCGGGAGGGACTTCTTGCGCTGGCGCAGATCGCTCCAGGTCTGCTTGCCGGTGGCCTCCGGGTCGCCCCAGATGCCGAGCAGGTCGTCGACGGCCTGGAAGGCGAGGCCGAGGTGGTAGCCGTACGTCTCCAAGGTGTCGGCGGTGCGGTCGTCGGCGCCGCCGAGCACCGCGCCGATGGAGACCGCGCAGGCCAGCAGGGCGCCGGTCTTGTTGCCCTCCATCTCCAGGCACTCCTCGACGGTGACCCGCTCGCGGTGCTCGTAGGAGATGTCCTGGGCCTGCCCGTCGATGAGCTTGCGGGTCGCGGTGGTCAGCCTGCGGGCCGCACGGCCCGCCTCGACCGTGCCGAGCTCCAGCAGGAGGTCGTAGGCGAGGGCGAAGAGCGCGTCGCCGACCAGGATCGCCTGGGCGGGGCCGTGGACCTTCCACACGGTGTCGCGGTGGCGGCGCTGCTCGTCGCCGTCCATCAGGTCGTCGTGCAGCAGCGAGAAGTTGTGCACGAGTTCGACGGCCACGGCGCCGGGGACGCCCGCTTCGGCGGGGGCGCCCGCGGCCTCGGCCGAGAGCAGGGCGAGCGCGGGGCGCACGGCCTTGCCGCCGTCGCCGTCCGAGGGCCGCCCCTCGGCGTCGATCCAGCCGAAGTGGTAGGCCGCGACGGTGTCCATGGGCGGCGCCAGCCGGTCCACGGCAGCCCGCAGCACCGGCGCTGACAGGACTCGTCCGCGCTCCAGAAGCGCGGTGACGTCCGTGGTCTGGTCCACGGTGTCGGAAGCCGGATTCGCCGGGGTCACTGACTCTCCTCTTGTTCCGGTGGTACTGCTCATGCCGCCTCCTGCAGCGGATGTCCATGGGGGCGGCCGAGGTCCTGGAGGGCGGCGTCGGCGGCGTGGAAGCCGCTGCGCACGGCGCCCTCCATGGTCGCGGGCCAGCCGGTGGCGGTCCAGGCGCCCGACAGGTGGAGTCCGGGCAGCCGGGTGCGGGGGCCGGGGCGCAGCGGGCCGACGCCCGGGGCGGGCGCGAAGGTGGCGGTGCGCTCGCGGGTGACGAAGAAGTCCCGGATGCCCGCGCCCCGGGCGGCGGGCAGGAGCCGCTCCAGCTCGGGCAGATAGCGGGTCCGCAGCTCGGCGACGGGCAGGTCGATCTCGTCCTGGGCGGCGGACTGGGAGACCGCGAGATACTGCCCGGGGCCCTTCAGCCCCGAGGAGTGCGTACGGTCGAAGACCCACTGGACCGGGGAGCCGATCGCCGCGAAGAACGGGCGGCGCAGCACCTTGCGGTCGTAGATCACGTGCACGTTGAGGATGGGCGCGTTGTCGATGTCCAGGAGCAGGTCCGGCTCGTCCAGGGCACCGGCCGGCAGCAGATCGTGGGTCTCGTGCTGCGGGACGGCCAGCACGACGGTGTCGGCGGTGATCCGCTCCCCCACCGTCTCGACGCTCCAGCGGCCGTCCTCGGTGCGGGTCAGGGAGGACACTTTGGCGCGCAGCTCGGTGCGGACGCCCGCGGTGTCCAGGGCCTTGCGGGCCAGAGTGTCGTGCAGCTCGCCGAGGGGGACGGTGGCCCAGCCGATGTCGGCGGCGCCGGGGTCGGAGAGCAGGCCGGTCTTGAAGACCTTGGCGGCCAGCGCCATGGAGGCGTTCGGCGCGGTGGCGTTGAGGGTGGCGACGCCGACGAGATCCCAGAGGGCCTCGATGGTGCGCTCGGACTGGCCGTGCCGCTTCAGCCAGGTGGCGAAGTCGATGCGGTCCAGCGCCGGGTCGGCGGGGTCGAGGCGCCCCAGCGCGAGGGCGGCGCGGCCGACGCCCGCCTTCTCGGCGAGGGAGAGGTGCGGATAGGCCGCGAGCCCCCCGGCGAGGTGCAGCGGTACGGGCAGGCCGGTGCGCCGCAGCCGTCCCAGGCGGGGTCCGGTTTCCCGGCCGACGTCCAGCACGGGGACGTCCAGGCGGTCCTGGAGGGGGGCCAGGTGAGCGCCGTCGACGCGGTCGAGGAACCAGCGGTAGCCGGTGCAGCAGCGGAGGTAGACGTGCTGGCCGTTGTCGACGGTGAGGTCGCCGCGCTGGAAGGAGAAGGCGAGGCCGCCGAGGCGGGGCCGCCCTTCCAGCAGGGTCACGTCGAGCCCGGAGTCGGCGAGGCGGAGGGCCGCCGTGACACCGGCGAGTCCTCCTCCGACGACGACCGCGACGGGGCGCGGGGTCTCCTCGCTCATGCCTGCCCCTCTCGGCGGGTCGTCACCGGTCGCCGGGGCGCCCCGGAAGAAATCGTCGCAGTGGTGGACGCGTCGGGCCACCGGAGGGTTGACCGGGCGGCGGCCGGGCCGGAGCGCATCAGGCCCTCCCCCGGGCGGTCAGCCGCGAGACATGGCGGGCGTCAAGGCCGGAGAGGCCGCGCACCGCGACGTACGCCTTCTCGTGGCCGGGCAGCGAGACCCGGCCGCGCAGCACGGCCTCCGGGTCGCGCTCGATCCGGTCCAGGAGGCGGCGGTAGATCCCGGCCATGGCGGCGACGCAGGCGCCGCTCCGGCGGTCCAGCATCGGCAGCAGGCGGTACCCCTCGGCGAACAGGGCGCGGGCCCGGCGCACCTCGAAGTGGACGAGCCCCGCGAAGTCGGAGCCGGGCGGCGGCGTGGTCCGGTGGAATCCGGCGGAGCAGCCGAACTTGGCCAGGTCCTCCGCCGGGAGGTAGGTGCGGCCGTTGGCGGCGTCCTCGCGGACGTCGCGGAGGATGTTGGTGAGCTGGAGGGCGAGGCCGAGGGTGTCGGCGTACTCGGCGGCCCGCTCGGCGCCGGGTGCGCCCGGTTCCGTACCGAAGACACCGAGGCTGAGGCGTCCGATGGCGCCCGCGACACAGCGGCAGTAGGTCTTCAGGTCGTCCCAGGTCTCGTACGTGGCGCCCCGGACGTCCATCAGGACGCCGTCGATCAGCTCATCGAGTCCGTCGAGCGGCAGCGGGAAGCGGCGGGCGGCGTCGGCGAGGGCGACGGCCACCGGGTCGGTGTCGTCCTCCTCGACCTTGCCGTGCCGGACCCGGTCGAGCAGCTCGCGGGTGCTCTCCAGCCGGGTCCGCTTGGTCACCGGGTCCAGCTCGCCGTCGCCGATGTCGTCGACCCGACGGGAGAAGGCGTACAGCGCCGACATGGCCTGCCGCTTCTCGTACGGCAGCAGCCTGATGCCGTAGGCGAAGTTACGGGCCTGCTGTCCGGTGACGGCCTCGCAGTAACTGTATGCGGCCTGTACCGGCGGCGACATGGACGTCGTCTGTCCCTCCACGGTCCGGCTCACCTCTCTCTACGCGCTCTTCGCAGGACGACTGCGGCTTCGCGCAGCATGCTCGGCTTGGTGGGCTTGGGCGGCCCCGGCAGTACGTCGAACCCGGCGGCCGAGATCGCCGTGAGGGCGGAGCGCCCGCCGCCGACGAATCCGGCGAGCAGGATCTTGAGTCTGCCGTTGACGCTACCCACGAGGGGGGCGCCTTCATTCAGCAGCTCGCTCGCGCGTTCGGCCTCGTAGGCGATCAGGGCACGGACCGAGGCGCCCGCGGACGGTACGGCCAGGTCGGCCTCGGTGACCCGGAAGCGGTCCAGGTCCTCGGCGGGCAGATAGATCCGGTCGCGCCCGAGGTCCTCGGTCACGTCCTGGAGGTGCTCGACGATCTGGAGCGCGGTGCAGACCGCGTCGGAGCGGCGTACGCGTTCGGGGCTGGTGGTGCCGGTGAGGGCGAGGACCAGGCGGCCGACCGGGTTGGCGGAGAGCTCGCAGTAGGCGGCGAGCTCCTCGTAGGTGGCGTAGCGGCGGACCTTCTGGTCCTGCCGGTTGGCCTCGATCAGGCCGAGGAAGGGTTCGGGGGTGAGCGCGCGGCGCCGCACGGTGGGGCGCAGGGCGCGCAGCAGGGGGTGACGGGGCTCCTGGCCGGTGGTGGCGAAGACCCGGTGCAGGTCCGCCTCGAACGCGTCGAGCATGGCGAGCCGGTCGTCGCTCTGCTCCGGCTCCAGGCCCAGGTGGCGGGCGTCGGCACCGCCGGGGGCGAGGTCGCCGTCGCCGATGTCGTCGACGAGCCGGGCGTAGCCGTAGACCGCCATCAGGTCGTCGCGCCAGGCGCGGGGCAGGAAGAAGGGGGCCACGGGGAAGTTCTCGTCCGCGGCCTTGCCGAGGGTGGCGTCACCGGTGCGCGCCTGTGGGGTGGTGGTCACTGCGGACCGCCCGGCGCGGGGACGGCGAAACCACGTCGGAGCTGGAGATTTTCCGTCATTGCCGTCACATCTCCCGTTCTACACTGCTGACCCAAAACATCCCTTTTCGGACACGCCGCTCGTTCTTCCGAGTGCACTGCGGCACAGCGGGCGGTGCGCCGGGGACGTATCGCCCCACTTGCCATGAATCAGCACCGCTACAGCTTACGTTGTACAGCTCACAGGGGTACGGCGGGGTGGAGTACCCGCGGGGCCGGAACCGGACCGCCTGCCAACCTTCCCCGTACGCCGGTGGATTGACGTCATCCGCCGGGAGGAGATCGCCCCCCGAGGCGTACTGCGGGTGGTCTGCGGCGCCCGGCCCGCCGCCCCCGCACACCGCAGTGGCCTCCGCCGGACCGGTTCCGGCGGAGGCCACGGATGGCTGGGAAACTACTTGCCCGTCTCGCGCTCGTACGCCTTGAGGACTTCCTCGGTGGGGCCGTCCATCAGGAGTTCGCCCTTCTCCAGCCAGAGCGCCCGGTCGCAGGTGTCCCGGATCGACTTGTTGTTGTGGCTGACCAGGAAGACGGTGCCCGCCTCCTTGCGGAGCTCACGGATCCGCGCCTCCGAGCGGACCCGGAACTTCCGGTCTCCGGTGGCGAGCGCCTCGTCGATCATGAGGACGTCGTGGTTCTTGGCGGCGGCGATGGAGAACCGCAGGCGGGCAGCCATGCCGGAGGAGTACGTCCGCATCGGCAGGGTGATGAAGTCGCCCTTCTCGTTGATCCCGGAGAACTCCACGATCTCGCGGTAGCGCTCGCGGACCTCCTCGCGGCTCATGCCCATGGCCAGACCGCCCAGCACCACGTTGCGCTCGCCGGTCAGATCGCTCATCAGCGCCGCATTCACCCCGAGCAGCGAGGGCTGGCCGTCGGTGTAGACATGGCCGGACTCGGTGGGCAGCAGGCCCGCGATGGCCCGCAGCAGCGTCGACTTGCCGGAGCCGTTGCTGCCGATGAGGCCGATGGCCTCGCCCCGGTAGGCGGTGAAGGAGACACCGCGCACGGCGTGCACGGTCCTGACCCCGCGCGGCTCGCCCTTGGAGCGGCGCATCATGCGGCTGAGCGCCGCCGTGGCGCTGCCCCGGCCGCCGCCGGTGCCGTTGACCCGGTAGACGATGTGGACATCGTCCGCGATGACCGTGGGAATCCGTCCCTGCGTGTTGTCCTCAGCCACGGCCGTACCGTTCCTCTGCCTTCCAGAAGTACACGAAGCCCACGACGCCCAGCAGCACGGCCCAGCCGAGGCCCACGGCCCAGACGTGGTCCGGCAGGTTCTCGGAGCCGTACCCGTCGATCAGGGCGAAGCGGACGAGGTCCATGTAGACGGCCGCCGGGTTGTACTGGAGCACGTCGGCGATCCAGGCCGGCTTGTCCGCGAGCATCACCGGGATGGAGAACATGACGCCCGAGGCGTACATCCAGGTCCGCGTGACGAACGGCATCAGCTGGGCGAGGTCGGGGGTCTTGGAGCCGAGCCGGGCCATGATGAGGGCGAGGCCGGTGTTGAAGAAGAACTGGAGGATCAGGGCGGGGATCACCAGGAGCCAGGACAGCGAGGGGTAGCTGCCGAAGATCATGACGACCGAGAGCAGCACGATCATCGAGAACATCAGCTGCTGGAGCTGCTGGATCGCGAAGGAGATGGGGAGCGAGGCCCGGGGGAAGTGCAGGGCCCGGACCAGTCCGAGGTTGCCGGAGATCGACCGGACACCCGCCATCACCGAGCTCTGGGTGAAGGTGAAGACGAAGACGCCGGTGACCAGGAACGGCACGAAGACGTCCTCGGGGATCCCCTTCCTGGTCCCCAGGATGAGTCCGAAGATCAGGTAATAGACAGCGGCGTTCAGGAGAGGGGTGACCACCTGCCACAGCTGGCCCAGTTTGGCCTGGCTGTACTGTGCGGTCAGCTTCGCCCGGGAGAAGGCCAGGATGAAGTGGCGCCGGCCCCAGAGCTGTCTCATGTAGGCGAAGAGCCCCGGCCGGGCGCCGCTCACGGTCAGGCCGTACTTGGCGGCCAGCTGGGCCGCGCCGAGGCCTTCGTCGGCGGACGGCGGGGTCCCGAGGGCTACCCCACCGTCGTGGGTCGTGTCACTCACAAGTTGAAACTCTCGTCTTCACGCGCAGCCAGTCGCGGGCGCGGCTCAGGCGGACAGGTTCCGGAAAGAAAATACGCCTCATGCTCTCAGAGGAAAGCCTCTCAGATGACCGGAGGGCGGCCCAGCCTCGTCAGCCGCCACACCGTACGCCACTTCATCGGGCGGCGAGGTCCGCAGGGCGTCGCCCAGCCTTCCCGGAAACCGCCGAACCATGCCTTCAGCGCGGGCCGTGACGGGCGTCTGACCAGGGTCAGCAGCAGCCAGACCGCGAGATAGAGGGGTACCAGCGGGGCGGGCAGGTTACGGCGGGCCAGCCAGACCCGGTTGCGGGCCACCATGCGGTGGTAGACCGCGTGCCGGGAGGGAGCGGTGGTGGGGTGGTTCAGCACCATGTCCGCCCGGTAGTCGATCATCCAGCCCGCGTCCAGCGCCCGCCAGGCCAGGTCCGTCTCCTCGTGGGCGTAGAAGAACTCCTCCGGCAGCGGGCCGACCTCGGCGAGGACCTTGGTCCGTACGGCGTTGGCGCCGCCCAGGAAGGTCGTCACGCGCGAGGAGCGCATCGGGTCGGCCGCCCGGAGCCGGGGCACATGGCGGCGCTGGGTGGCACCCGTCTCCGGATCGGCGATCCGGAAGGTGATGATGCCGAGCCTCGGGTCCGCCCCGAACGCCTGCCGGCAGAGCTCGGCGGTGTCCCGTCCGGGGAGCAGCCCGTCGTCGTCCAGGAAGAGCAGGGCGTCCACCTCGGCGCCGGACGGGCCGAACGCCTCGATGCCGACGTTGCGGCCGCCGGGGATGCCCAGGTTCTCGGGCAGCTCCACGGTCCGCACCCCGGCCGGGAGGTCCGGGACCGGGGCCCCGTTGCCGACCACCACGACCTCGATGCGGTCACCGTCCTGCGCGGTGACCGAATCGAGGAGGGCGCGGAGCTCGTCGGGGCGGTTGCCCATGGTGATGATCACCGCGCCCAGTTTCATGGCAGAGGTCACTTCAGCCTGCTGGACGCCAGGACGGACACCAGGTGCAGCAGGGTCTGGAGCAGCGCGATGCCGGCCAGGACGGCCGTGGCGAGGCGGGTGTAGAAGAGGTCGCCGCCGATCGTGTCGACGATCGCCACCAGCAGGATCAGCAGCGAGGCCTCGATCCCGAGGATCAGCCGGTGGAACTTGAGCGCCCCGGCCGCCCGGCGGGCCAGCGCCATGCCGGAGGAGCGCGGCTCGGAGGCCGCCTCCTTGACCGGGGGCAGCCCGCCCTGGTGGCGGGCCACGCCGACCAGGTCGGTCTCGGCCTTGATCAGGATCGCGCCGAGGGCGGCGAGGGTCCCGAGGAACGCCCAGAGCCAGTCGGTGCGGCCCTCGCCCCAGATGTCGGCGGCGCGCAGACCGAGCCCGACGAGGACCGCCGCGTCGCAGAAGTAGGCGGCGACCCGGTCCAGGTAGATCCCGCTGAGCGAGTACTGCTTCTTCCAGCGGGCCAGCTCGCCGTCCACGCAGTCGAAGAGCAGGTAGAGCTGGACCATCAGCACGCCGAGCAGGGCGCCCCAGATACCCGGCACCAGGAGGGCCGGGGCGGCCAGGACGGCGGCCAGCGTCATCACGTACGTGACCTGGTTCGGCGTGATGCGGGTGTTCACCAGGTAGCGGTCCACGCGGAGGGAGACCTCCCGCATGTACATGCGCCCGGCCCAGTGCTCGCCGCTGCGCCGGTCCTTCACCCCCGGGGGGTGCACGACCGGACGGAGTTCAGCTACTGATGGTCGTCGCATAGTCGTCGTACGCGTCCCTGATCTGGTCGATGGACAGGTTGAGGTGCTCCAGGACCGTGAAGCGTCCCGGGCGCGTCTGCGGCGCGTAGTCGACAGCCTTGACGAACTCGTCGACGCTGAACCCGATCTCCTGGGGCAGGACCGGCAGACCGTGGCGGCGCAGTATCGATGCCATCAGGAGGGACTCCTGCCGGGCACCGCGCAGGTGCATGGCGAAGCAGGCGCCGAGGCCGACCTGCTCGCCGTGGCTGGCCGCGCGCTGGGGGTACAGCAGGTCGAAGGCGTGGTTGATCTCGTGGCAGGCACCGGACGCCGGGCGCGAGTCGCCCGCGACCGACATCGAGATGCCGGTGAGCACGAGCCCCTCGGCCAGCACCTTCAGGAAGGCGTCGTCGCCGACCCCGCCGGGGTGGCGCAGCACGGCCTCACCGGCCTGCCGGGCCATCGCGGCGGCCAGTCCGTCGATCTCCTCGCCGTTGACCTCGTGGGCCAGCTCCCAGTCGGCGACGCAGGAGATGTTCGAGATCGCGTCGCCGATGCCGGAGCGGACGTAGCGGGCGGGCGCCTCACGGATCACGTCGAGGTCGATGACCACGGCGATCGGGGTGGGGACCCCGTAGGAGCCGCGCCCGTTGTCGTTGTCCAGGGTGGCGACCGGGGAGCAGAGGCCGTCGTGCGAGAGGTTCGTCGCGACGGCGGCCATCGGCAGCCCGACCCGCGCCGCGGCGTACTTCGCCACGTCGATGATCTTGCCGCCGCCGAGGCCCACCACCGCGTCGTACCGGTTGCCCTTGATGCCGTCGGCGAGCTTCACCGCGGAGTCGATCGTGCCGTCGGAGACCGGATACCAGTCGGCACCCGGCAGGACCGGGGCGAGCCTTTCCTTGAGGGCGCGCCCGGATCCGTCACTGATCGCGATGGCGAGCTTGCCCGAGGAGGAGATCCGCTGATCGGCCAGGAGACCCGCCAGATCGTCCATGGCGCCGCGCCGGATGTCGACGACGACCGGGGACGGAATGAGCCGGGTCAGTACTGGCACGCGATCTCACGGCCCTTCTTGAGGTCGTCGTGGTTGTCGATCTCGACCCAGGTCACGGTGCCGATGGGGGCCACGTCGACGGTGAAGCCGCGGTTGACGAGCTCCTGGTAGCCGTCCTCGTAGTAGAGGTCGGGGTCGCGCTCGAAGGTGGTCCTGAGCGCGTCCGCGAGCTCCTCGGCAGCCTCGGCCTCGATGAGGGTGACGCCGATGTACTCACCGGTCGCGGTGGCCGGGTCCATCAGCTTGGTGATGCGCTGGACGCCCTTGCCCTCCTCGGTGATGACCTTCATCTCCTCGTCGGCGAGGCTCTTCTCGGTGTCCAGGGCGAGGATGATCTTCTGGCCCTTGCCGCGGGCTTCCAGGAGGGTCTTCTCGACGGAGACCGGGTGCACGGTGTCGCCGTTGGCGAGGATCACACCGCGCTTGATGACGTCACGGGCGCACCACAGGGAGTAGGCGTTGTTCCACTCCTCGGCCTTGTCGTTGTCGATGAGCGTGAGGGTGAGGCCGTACGTCGCCTCCAGCTCGGCCTTGCGCGCATAGACGGCTTCCTTGCGGTAGCCGACGACGATCGCGACCTCGGTGAGCCCGACCGCCGCGAAGTTGGCCAGCGTGAGGTCGAGGACCGTCTTGTCGCCGTCGACAGGGACGAGCGCCTTGGGGAGCGTGTCCGTGTAGGGGCGCAGACGTCGTCCTGCACCGGCTGCCAGTACGAGGCCGATCATGCGAGTTCTCCTTCGTCGTGTACGGCGGGGGCCGAGGAGGACACCCAGAAGCGGATGGACTCCACGAGCACCACCAGAGCCACGGCCACCGCGAGGGCGGTGAGAGCCGTGGTGAAACCTGAGGCGTGGGTGAGTACGGCGGCGAGGACGGCCACCAGCGCGGTACGGCCCTCGTGTCCACCGATCGTCCGCACCAGCCACTGGGGCGGCGCGCCGGTGCCTCCGCGGATGCGGTACACCGTGTCGTAGTGATGGTAGGCGACGGCCGAAACGAGCCCGAAGGCCGCCGGAACGGCATGCGGTACGTCGCTGCGGGCGGCCAGCACGAGGATCGTGACGTACTCCGCGGCCCGGAAGAACGGCGGCACCAGCCAGTCGAGGGCGCCCTTGAGCGGGCGGGCGACGGCGAGGCCGGAGAGGACCACGTACACCGCCGCGGCGGCGACGGTGAGCGGGCTGCCGTACGGGAGGAGGAGCGCGGCGCCGATCATCACGAGGGCCCCGAGCAGGGCCACGGCCGGGGCCGTGAACGCGCCCCGGAGTCCGGGGGCGAGGGCGGCGACGCCCTGGGCGAGGGGGCCGGAGTCGGCGAGGTCCGCGAGGGCCTGGGCGGCGCGGTCGGTGCGGCTGGCCCTGCGGGTCAGCGAGCGCAGGAGGCGGCCCGCGGTGGTGTAGCAGGCGGCCAGGGCGCAGCCGACGAGCAGGGCGTAAAAAACGATCCGGGGTGTGGTGAAGGCGGTGAGCACCGCGATCATGGCCCAGCGCTCACCGATCGGCAGCACGATCATCCGGCGCGCCCAGACCGTCCAGCCGACGCTGTCGAGCTTGTCGGAGAGGGCGGCGGTGGGGCTGGTGTTGGCGACCGCGTCGTGGTTGGCCTCGTTGAACGAGAAGTCCACGACATGGCGGCAGGCCTGGAGGACCATCGCGCCGAGCGCCAGCACCCAGACGTCATCGCCGCCGCGTACGGCACCGATGGCGAGCCCGGCGTAGTACGCGTACTCCTTGGCCCGGTCGAAGGTGGCGTCCAGCCAGGCGCCCATCGTGGAGTACTGGAGCGAGTAGCGGGCGAGCTGCCCGTCGGTGCAGTCCAGCACGAAGGAGACCAGGAGCAGGATGCCGGCGGCGATGTAGCCGCCCCGGGTCCCGGTGGCCGCGCTGCCCGCCGCGATGAGCGCGGTGATCAGCGATGCGGTGGTGACCTGGTTGGGGGTGAGGCCCCGGCGGGCGCACCAGCGGGCGATGTAGCGGGAGTAGGGGCTGATGGCGAAGGTGGTGAAGAAGCCGTCGTGGGCCTTGACCGCGCCGCGCAGCCGTACCGCCTCGTCGTCGACCGAGGCGAGCCGGGCCGCGGCGGCGGCCTCCTGCTCGGGGCCGGTCGGCACGGCCGCGACGAGCGAACCGAGGGCGGGGCGCTGTACGGCGACGCCCTCGGCCTCCAGCGCGACGGCGATGCGGCCGGGGACGGTGCGGTCCTCGGGCGCCGGGTCGGTGTCCGGGTCGACGACGGGGGCGCCCGCGCCGACGGCGGCCGTGGTGCGGTGCAGGGCGCGCAGCAGGGCCCCGCGGGCCTCGGGCCGGGCGGTGAGCGCACCGGGGACGGTGGCGGCGGCGAAGCGCGGGTCGGTCAGTGCGAGCCGCAGTGCGTGGCGGTGGCCCACGAAGCGCGGGTCGACGAGCGCGACCCGGCGGCCCGCCGGGGCGGCGGCGAGGAGTGCTGCGGCGTCACCGGCGTCGACGGCGCTCTGTACGTCGAAGCCCAGGGACCGCAGGTCGTCCGCGAGCGACGACCCGGGTACCGGCGTACCGGTGAGGATGGCGGTCGACAGACGAACTCACTCCTTGGCACTGACGGTGGACGACACGCCGCAGCACGGCCACGAGGCGGGCCGGCGGTGTGTCGGCTGAGGCTATCGGATGAACGGAAGACCGAGTTCACCACCCGTTTGTGCGCTGTTCGGGTGGACCTGCTGGAGCCCGTGCCGTTCGCGATCATCATCATCGATCGGTGCCCCGGCCCACAAACCGCCGGTCGGGCCCATGGAGCTCGACGCATAGGCTGGCCGTCATGACATGGCTGATCACAGGCGGGGCGGGTTACATCGGGGCACACGTGGCGCGGGCCATGGCCGCGGCGGGAGAGCGGGTCGTGGTGCTCGACGACCTCTCCACAGGTGTCGTGGACCGGCTGCCGGACGCCGTCACGCTGGTGGAGGGCTCGGCCTCGGACCGGGCGCTGCTGGACCGGGTGCTGGCCGATCACGCGGTGAGCGGTGTGGTGCATCTCGCGGCGAAGAAGCAGGTCGGCGAGTCCGTGGAGCAGCCGCTGCTCTACTACCGGGAGAACGTCGCCGGGCTGACCGTGCTGCTGGAGGCCGTGGTCGCGGCGGGTGTGGGGCGCTTCGTCCTCTCGTCGTCGGCGGCCGTCTACGGCGTACCGGATGTGGACCTCATCACCGAGGAGACGCCCTGCCTGCCGATCAACCCGTACGGCGAGACCAAGCTCGCCGGGGAGTGGCTGGTGCGGGCGGCCGGGAAGGCGCACGGGATCTCGACCGCCTGTCTGCGGTACTTCAACGTGGCGGGCGCGGGCAAGCCCGAGCTCGCGGACACCGGGATCTTCAACATCGTCCCGATGGTCTTCGACCGGCTGACGCGCGGTGATGCGCCCCGGATCTTCGGCGACGACTACCCGACGCCCGATGGCACGTGCATCCGCGACTACATCCATGTCGCGGACCTGGCCGAGGCGCACCTCGCCGCCGCCCGGAAGCTGTCCGTGCGGGAGGGCGGCGATCTGACGCTGAACATCGGCCGGGGCGAGGGCGTCTCGGTACGGGAGCTGATCGACGTGATCCTGGAGGTGTCCGGGCACGCGGTGAAGCCGGTCGTGGAACCGCGCCGCGCCGGGGACGCGGCGAAGGCGGTGGCGTCGGACGCCCGGATGGTCCAGGAGCTGGGGTGGACCGCCCGCCGGGACGTCCGCTCGATGGTGGAGTCGGCCTGGGAAGGGTGGTGCCTGCGCCACCCGGAGGCCCGCGCCGACACCCGTAAATGATCACGTCAGCGCTCTGACCTGCGGAACGTTTCCGCAGGTCAGAGCACATGACAACGGTGTTCAGTCCCGTGTTGCCCCATACCCCCCACCCGTAGTTCACTGGTCGGCGTCGGGCGGTTCCGTCCGGCGCCGTCGAACGGACCTGGAGGCGTTTCACATGGGGGCTGGGCACGATCACGGGCACACGCACGGCGGTCCGCCTCCGACCGGCACGGCGGCCGCCGCGTACCGGGGCAGGCTGCGCGTCGCCCTGACCATCACACTGAGCGTGATGGTCATGGAGATCGTCGGTGGGGTGCTCTCCAACTCGCTGGCCCTGATCGCCGACGCCGCCCATATGGCCACCGACGCCCTGGGGCTCGGGATGGCGCTCCTGGCCATCCACTTCGCCAACCGTCCGGCCGGGCCGAACCGCACCTTCGGCTTCGCCCGGGCCGAGATCCTGGCGGCGCTCGCCAACTGCCTGCTGCTGCTGGGGGTCGGCGGCTATCTGATCTTCGAGGCGGTCGACCGGTTCATCACCCCGGCCGAGACCAAGGGCGGGCTCGCCATCGCGTTCGCCGCCGTCGGTCTGGTGGCCAATATCGTCTCCCTCTCTTTGCTGATGCGTGGGCAGAAGGAGAGCCTGAACGTGCGCGGCGCCTACCTGGAGGTGCTGGCCGACACCCTGGGCTCGGTCGCCGTGATCGTCTCGGCGGCCATCATCATGGCGACCGGCTGGCAGGCCGCCGACCCGATCGCCTCCCTGGTGATCGGCCTGATGATCGTCCCCCGGACCATCAAGCTGCTGCGGGAGACCCTGAACGTGCTCCTGGAGGCGGCGCCCAAGGGTGTGGACATGGCGGAGGTACGGGCCTACATCACGGCGCTGCCCGGTGTCCTGAGCGTCCACGACCTGCACGCCTGGACGATCACCTCGGGGATGCCGGTGCTCTCCGCGCATGTGGTGGTGCGCCAGGAGATGCTCGACTCGATAGGGCACGAGAAGGTGCTGCACGAACTGCAGGGCTGCCTCGGGGACCACTTCGACGTGGAGCACTGCACCTTCCAGCTGGAGCCGAGCGGTCACGCGGAGCACGAGGCGCACCTCTGCCACTGATCTGCCCCGAGGCGGGTGCGGCAGGGATGTTAGTGTGTTTTCGATGAGACGTTCCAGTCTCACGGTGAACGCCCCGGACGGACCGGGACCCTTTCGAGAGGAGCTGAGGTTGATGACGGTCGCGACGACGCCTTCCCGGCGCAGCAATCGTTCTTCCCTCATCTCCCGGGTTTCCGGCTAGGTCCGTTCTTCACTCTCTTTTCGGATCGGGTCGGAGCCCTCGCACCCAAGGGTTCCCACGTTGACCGACCACACCGACGATGCCTCGCGCACCGAGGCGTTCTTCACCCTGCACCACCGTCTTCCCCGGCAGAGCCCCGGCTCCGACGTCACCACGCGCCGGCTGCTCGCTCTGGCCGGTCCGCTCCCCGACCGTCCGCGCGTCCTCGACCTGGGCTGCGGTCCCGGCCGGGCCGCCCTGCTGCTCGCCGCCGAGGCGGGCGCCGAGGTGACCGCGGTCGACCTGCACCAGCCGTTCCTGGACGAGCTGCGCGAGGCGGCCGAGGCACGCGGCCTGGGCGACCGTATCCGTACGGTCCGCGCCGACATGGCCGACCTCACCGGTCCGGAGTTCCCCGTGGGCTCCTTCGACCTCGTCTGGGCCGAGGGCTCCGCGTACTGCATCGGCTTCGCCACCGCCGTACGGGAGTGGCAGCGGCTGCTCGCCCCGGGCGGCGCGATGGTGGTCTCCGAGTGCGTCTGGACCACCGACGCTCCCTCGGCCGGGGCGCGCGCGTTCTGGGACCGCAACGGCTCCCTGCGCACCCTGCCCGAGACCACCGCGGCGGCCGTCGCCGCGGGCTGCACGGTCCCGGCGGTACTGCTCCAGCCCGACAGCGACTGGGACGCGTACTACGTTCCGCTCGCCGAGCGGGTGGCGGCCGCCGACCCGACGGCTCCCGGCATGGAGTGGGCGCTCGCGGCCACCCGTGAGGAGCTGGCCGTACGGCGTGAGCACGGCGCGGAGTACGGCTACGCCGCGTACGTGCTGCGCCCGGCCGACCCCCGCTGGACCACCCGGCCGGAGACGGCGGCGGACCGGGAGGCCGTGCGCGCGGTCAACACGGCCGCGTTCCCGACCCCGGACGAGGCCGGCCTCGTGGACGCCCTGCGGGCCGACGCGGAGGCCTGGCTGCCGGAGCTGTCGTACGTCGCCGAGGCGCCGGACGGGTCCGTGGCGGCGTACGCGCTGCTGACCCGGTGCCGGGTCGGGGACGCCCCGGCGCTCGCGCTGGCCCCGGTGGCCACCTCGCCCGCATACCAGCGGCAGGGGGCCGGTCAGGCCGTGGTGCGGGCGGCGCTCGATGCGGCACGGGTGCGCGGGGAGGCGCTCGTGGTGGTGCTCGGTGATCCCGAGTACTACACGCGCTTCGGTTGCGTACCGGCCTCCCGTTACGGGATCCGGCCAGGTTTCGAGGTGCCGGACGAGGCGATGATGGCGCTGGTACTGGACGATTCCGTCCCGGTTCCGGCGGGCATGATCCGTTATCCGGCGGCCTTCGGGGTCTGACGGCCCGTCCGTCCCGTCGCGCTCGCCGGGCGCGGCGGGACGGACATGCCCGGACCCGAAGTGCGGACAAGCGGCTTTTGTACGGCAGACTTGACCGGACTCCAGGG
Source organism: Streptomyces sp. NPDC059452 (assembly GCF_042750035.1). Lineage (NCBI taxonomy): Bacteria > Bacillati > Actinomycetota > Actinomycetes > Kitasatosporales > Streptomycetaceae > Streptomyces > Streptomyces sp. NPDC059452. The sequence goes on along the minus strand of NZ_JBHYVE010000006.1, from coordinate 280,514 downwards.
GTCCGGCGCACGAGGCCGGGGACCAAAGCGAAGGATGGGTATGCCGACCACACCAGCCACCGCGACGCACAGCTCGTCGAACGGCACCGCAGAAGCGATCATGCTCGAACTGGTCGACGAGAACGGCACCACCATCGGCACCGCGGAGAAGCTGGCGGCCCACCAGGCCCCCGGGCAGCTGCACCGCGCGTTCTCCGTCTTCCTCTTCGACGAGCAGGGCCGGCTGCTGCTCCAGCGCAGGGCGCTCGGCAAGTACCACTCCCCCGGCGTCTGGTCGAACACCTGCTGCGGGCACCCCTACCCGGGTGAGGCCCCCTTCGCGGCGGCCGCCCGGCGTACGTACGAGGAGCTGGGGATCGCGCCCTCGCTGCTCGCGGAGGCGGGCACGGTCCGCTACAACCACCCGGACCCGGCTTCGGGCCTGGTGGAGCAGGAGTTCAACCACCTGTTCGTGGGGATGGCGCAGGAGGAGCTGAAGCCGGATCCCGAGGAGGTCGGTGAGACGGCGTTCGTGACGGCGGCGGAGCTCGCCGAGCGGCATGCCGACGCGCCGTTCTCGGCGTGGTTCATGACCGTGCTGGACGCGGCGCGGCCGGCGATCCGTGAGCTGACGGGGCCGTCCGCGGGCTGGTGACCGGCTCTCCGAGCGGGTACGGGGCGGTCAGAGCTGCGTCTTCAACGGCAGCGCCGCCCAGATCATCTTGCCGCCGCTCGCGATGTGCTCCACATCGCAGGTCCCGCCCGCCTCGGCGGTGATCTCCTTGACCAGCAGCAGCCCGCGGCCGCCGGTCTGCGCGTAGTCCGTCTCCAGCGCGGTGGGCCGGTAGGGGTGGCTGTCCTCGACCGACACCCTGACCCAGTCGGCGCCGATGGCCACCTCGACCGCCAGCTCCGGCGAGAGCAGCGCCGCGTGTTTCACGGCGTTGGTGACCAGCTCCGAGACGATCAGCAGCAGCCCTTGGAGGATGTCGTCCTCGATCGGCACGCCCTGACGGCCGAGGAGGTCGCGCACGGCGTGCCGGGCCTGGGGCACGGACACGTCAACGGCGGGGGCGGTGAAACGCCACACCCCCTCGTACGACACGGGATCAACAGGGGGGCTTCCGAGGCTCTCCATCGTCCGGCACCAGCTCTCACTCGCACTGCACTGACCGTCGAGTAAAGAGTGTTGGGAATGGCTTGGTCCATACCGTGCCACTGATCGTAAATAGCTGTGTATCGGCGCTATTTGACCGAAGGTGAGCGACGGTGCCAGGCGGTGGACTATTTCTGTCCGTCTTCCGGGGCCTTGGGCGAACTGTCCGTAGTCGGGCCAGGTACATCGAGCCGATCCGAGACCAGGCTGACGATGCGTCGGCCGCCCACCCCGATGGCAATCAGCCCGAGCCCGTCGAAGAGCAGGGCCAGCGAGAAGAAGACCCCGAGAACGTACAGGCTGCTGTGCGGCCAGTCGAACAGCACCAGCAGCCCCAGCAGCAGCCCGAAGGCCCCTTGCAGCAGCGTCCACCCCATCTGCGGACCGCGTACGACGACGCTGCCGACCAGCCGGAACACCCCGCCGGTCAGGAAGAGCAGCGCGGCGAACATGGTCAGGGCCTCGGCGGTGCCCTGCGGGTGGCGGATGACCACCACACCGGCGGCGAGGTTCAGGGCGGCGACCACGACGCCCAGCCAGAAGTAGTTGGTGCCGCGCGACTCGATCGCGTGCGCCAGACCGACGATGCCGCCGATCAGCAGCAGCCAGCCGAAGAGCAGCATGGAGGTGAGGGTGGCGAGGCCGGTGTAGACCAGGCCGATGATCCCCGCGATCACCAGCAGCGTGCCGAGGAGGGCGAGCCAGCTGAAACTGCGGGTCAGCTTCCTCCCCTCGGCGGCGGGTCCGCGCTTGCCGCCCGTGGCGGTGCGTCCGTGCTTCCTGCCCTCGGCAGTGGGTCCGTCCATCGACAGCTCCTTACGGTGCGTGTCCGCTTCGCGACCCCTTCTTGATCATAGGTTCGAACCGTACGGATAGCATCCGGCCCATGGACCGTACGGAACCCCAGCTCCTCCCCTCCGTCGACGGCGGTGTCGCCACCGTCGTGATCAGCCACCCCGCCAAGCGCAACGCGATGACCGCCGCGATGTGGCGGGGCCTGCCGGAGCTGCTGGAGCGGCTGGCCGCCGATCCGGCCGTCCGGGTGCTGGTGCTGACGGGCGCCGGGGACACCTTCTGCGCCGGGGCCGACATCTCCACGCTGCGGGAGGGCTCCGGGGACGCCCAGGCGCTTGCGGTGGCGGCCGAGGAGGCGCTGGCCGCCTTCCCCCGGCCGACGCTCGCGGCGGTGCGCGGCTACTGCGTGGGCGGCGGCAGCCAGCTCGCGGCCGCCTGCGATCTGCGGTTCGCGCAGGAAGGCGCGCTCTTCGGCGTCACCCCGGCCAAGCTCGGCATCGTCTACCCGTCGTCCTCCACCCGACGGCTGGTCGCCCTGGTCGGCCCGGCCGCGGCGAAGCACCTGCTGTTCTCCGGTGAGCTGATCGGCACGGAGAGGGCCCTGCGCACCGGACTGGTGGACGAGGTGCTGCCGGCCGGCGGCCTGGACGAGCGGGTGGCGGCGTACGCGGCGGTCCTGGCCTCGCGCTCCCAGCTGACCCAGGCGGCGGCGAAGGAGTTCGCGGCGGGACGGCAGGACCGGGACGCGTACTGGGCCGGGCAGGCGCGCTCCAGCGGCGACACCGCCGAGGGGGTCGCCGCCTTCCTGGACCGGCGCGAGCCGCGCTTCACCTACACCACGGGGTCTGCCGGGTGAGACTCCGGCGGCGGTGACGTACGCAGCGCCCTGCCCCCTCCCCTTTCGCTCCCCGGGGTTCCTGCCGTACCGACCAGTCGGTAACGTGCGGGTATGCGTACTCTTCCGGCCCGCGCGGAACGCCGTTGTCACAACGCCGTCAACCCGCTGCACTCGTGCCTCTTCTTCTCCCCCGACCTGGGCGCCGAGCTGGGCAAGCTCGGCATCGAGGACCCCAGCGCCGCCTACTTCGCCACCCGAGCCGCCGCGCTCGGGGCCGTGGGGGCGGGCACCGTCACCGCCACGTTCTACAACTTCAACCCCGCCCTGGTGGCGCGGCACGTACCCGCCGTCTGGTCCGTGGCCTCGCCGGAGCAGGTCCTCGGGGCGCGGCTGCGGGCGGCGGACGCGACGCTGCGGCGGGTGCTCGGGGAGGAGATCATCGCCTCCGAGGAGATGGCGGAGGCGGCCCGGCTCGCGCTGCGCGCCACCGAGGCGTGCACCCCGCACGCCCGGCCGCTGTACGCCGCGCACGCGGAGCTGGAGGTGCCCGACGAGCCGCACCTGGCGTTCTGGCACGCGGCGACCCTGCTGCGCGAGCACCGGGGCGACGCGCATCTGGCCGCCCTGCTCGCCGCCGGACTGGACCCGCTGGAGTCGCTGGTCAGCCACACCGCCACCGGCAAGGGGATGGCGATCCGCTGGATCCTCTCCTCCCGGGGCTGGCGCCGCACCGACTGGGAGGCGGCCTCGGACCGGCTGCGGGAGCGCGGGCTGCTGGAGGCGGGCGAGGAGCCCCCGCTGACCAGTGCGGGGACGGCGCTGCGCGCGGAGGTGGAGGAGGCGACGGACCGGATGGACCTGGCCCCGTACGAGCATCTGGGCGCCGAAGGGGTGGAGCGGCTCACCGAGCTGGGGCGCGGCTTCCTCTTCACGGCGGCCGCGGCGGGCGCGTTCCCGGCCGAGGCGACCGGGCGCTGACCCCCGCGCTGCCGCACCGGGGCCCTCGCGCGCGGTGCGGGGGCTCCGGGCGTGTTCCAGGAGGTCGGGCGACAGGGGCCCCGGCCACCCGGCACAATGCAGGCGAAGGGGATCACCACCCCCGGTAAGAGCGTGCTCACCGCACCACGGGCACGGCCAGCACAGCCAGTACGAGAAGGCGAGTCGGGAAAACCGTGACGACGTCCATCGAAGGCAGGATCGCCGAGGAGCTCGGCGTACGTGAGCGACAGGTCAGGGCGGCCGTCGAGCTGCTCGACGGCGGGTCCACCGTGCCGTTCATCGCGCGCTACCGCAAAGAGGCGACCGAATCGCTCGACGACGCGCAGTTGCGCACGCTGGAGGAGCGGCTCCGCTATCTGCGGGAGCTGGAGGACCGGCGTACGTCGATCCTCGAATCCGTCCGCGAACAGGGCAAGCTCGACGCCGCGCTGGAGGCCGCGATCCGGGGCGCCGAGACCAAGGCGCGCCTGGAGGACATCTACCTGCCGTTCAAGCCGAAGCGGCGGACGAAGGCCCAGATCGCCCGCGAGGCGGGGCTCGAACCGCTGGCGGACGGCCTGCTCGGCGACCCGTCGGCCGATCCGCTCGCCGCGGCCGCCGCGTTCGTGGACGGCGACAAGGGTGTGGCGGACGCGGCGGCGGCCCTGGAGGGCGCGCGGGCGATCCTCACCGAGCGGTTCTCCGAGGACGCCGACCTGACCGGTGAGCTGCGCGAGCGCATGTGGACGCGCGGCCGGCTGGCGGCGAAGGTGCGTGAGGGCCAGGAGGAGGCGGGCGCCAAGTTCGCCGACTACTTCGACTTCGCGGAGCCGTTCACCGCGCTGCCCTCGCACCGGGTGCTCGCGATGCTGCGGGGCGAGAAGGAGAACGCCCTCGATCTGGTCCTGGAGCCGGAGGAGCCCGAGGCCGCCGAACGGCCGGGCCCGTCCGCGTACGAGAACATGATCGCCCGCCGCTTCGGCGTCGCGGACCGGGGCCGCCCGGCCGACAAGTGGCTGGGTGACACGGTGCGTTGGGCGTGGCGGACCCGGATCCAGGTGCACCTGGGGATCGACCTGCGGCTGCGGCTGCGCACGGCGGCGGAGGACGAGGCGGTACGGGTCTTCGCCTCGAACCTGCGCGATCTGCTCCTCGCCGCCCCGGCCGGGACGCGCGCCACGCTGGGCCTGGACCCCGGATTCCGTACGGGGGTGAAGGTCGCGGTCGTCGACGCCACCGGCAAGGTGGTGGCCACCGATGTGATCCACCCGCATGTGCCCGCCAACAAGTGGGACCAGGCGCTGGCTAAGCTGGCGCACCTGGCGAAGGAGCACGCGGTCGACCTGATCGCGATCGGCAACGGCACGGCCTCCCGTGAGACGGACAAGCTCGCCGGTGAACTGATCGACAAGCACCCGGAGTTGAAGCTCACCAAGGTAATGGTCTCGGAGGCGGGCGCCTCGGTGTACTCCGCCTCCGCCTTCGCCTCGCAGGAACTGCCCGACATGGACGTGTCGTTGCGCGGCGCGGTCTCGATCGCGCGGCGGCTCCAGGACCCGCTGGCCGAGCTGGTGAAGATCGACCCGAAGTCGATCGGCGTCGGCCAGTACCAGCACGACCTGTCCGAGGTAAAGCTCTCGCGCTCGCTGGACGCGGTCGTCGAGGACTGTGTGAACGGCGTCGGCGTGGACGTCAACACCGCCTCCGCTCCCCTGCTTTCACGGGTCTCGGGGATCAGCTCCGGCCTCGCCGAGAACATCGTGGCGCACCGCGACACCAACGGCCCCTTCCGCTCCCGCAAGGCGCTCAAGGACGTGGCGCGGCTGGGCCCGAAGGCGTACGAGCAGTGCGCGGGCTTCCTGCGGATCCGGGGCGGCGACGATCCGCTGGACGGTTCCAGCGTGCACCCGGAGGCGTACCCGGTGGTGCGCCGGATGGGGAAGACGGCGGGCGGCGAGGTGGCCTCGCTGATCGGCAACGCGGAGGCGCTGCGGTCGCTGCGCGCGGCGGACTTCGTGGACGACATGTTCGGGCTGCCGACCGTGACGGACATCCTGAAGGAGCTGGAGAAGCCGGGGCGCGACCCGCGACCCGCGTTCCGTACGGCGACCTTCAAGGAGGGCGTCGAGAAGCTGGGCGACCTGGAGCCCGGCATGGTGCTGGAGGGCGTCGTGACGAACGTGGCGGCGTTCGGCGCGTTCGTCGACATCGGCGTCCACCAGGACGGTCTGGTGCATGTGTCGGCGCTGTCCAAGACATTCGTGAAGGACCCGCGCGAGGTCGTGAAGCCCGGGGACATCGTGAAGGTCAAGGTCATGGACGTCGACATCCCGCGCAAGCGGATCTCGCTGTCGCTGCGGCTGGACGACGAGCCGGGCGCGGGCGGTGGCTCCGGCGGCGGGCAGGGGCGTGGTGAGGGCCGCGGTGAGCGGGGCGCCCGTCCGCCGAAGCAGCGGCAGGGGCAGGGCGGTCAGGGGTCCGGTGGCGGCCAGGGCCGTCAGGGGGGCGGCCGGGACCGGCGCGGTGGTGGCGGGGGCTCCCGGCAGGGGCAGGGCGCTCCGGCTCCGGCGAACAGCGCGATGGCCGATGCGCTGCGGCGGGCCGGGCTGACCGACCCGAAGCAGGGTGGCCGGGGCCGCTGAGACGGAAAGGAGGTGGGGGCGGATCGCCGCGTGCGGCCCGCCCCCACCTCCGTAACTCCGTAACTCCGCCCGGACTTCTCAGACTTCCTTGACCTGGCCGTCCGCCACTTCGATGCGGCGCGTGGTGCGGACCGCTTCGAGCATCCGCCGGTCGTGGGTGACCAGCAGCAGCGTGCCCGTGTAGCTCTCCAGGGCCGCCTCCAACTGCTCGATGGCGGGCAGGTCCAGATGGTTCGTCGGCTCGTCGAGCACCAGGAGGTTGACGCCCCGGCCCTGGAGCAGGGCGAGGGCGGCGCGGGTGCGTTCGCCCGGGGAGAGGCTGGTGGCCGGGCGCATCACATGGTCGGCGCGCAGGCCGAACTTGGCGAGCAGCGTGCGGACTTCGGCAGGTTCCGTGTCGGGCACGGCGGCACAGAACGCCTCCAGCAGCGACTGGGAGCCGAGGAAGAGCCTGCGGGCCTGGTCGACCTCGCCGACCACCACGCCCGAACCGAGCGCGGCATGACCGGAGTCGAGCGGGAGCCGCTCCAACAGGGCGGCGAGCAGGGTGGACTTGCCCGCGCCGTTGGCTCCGGTGATGGCGACCCGGTCGGCCCAGTCGATCTGGAGCGAGGCGGGGCCGAACGAGAAGTCGCCGCGCACCACTTGGGCCTCGCGCAGGGTCGCGACGACCGATCCGGAGCGCGGGGCGGTGGCGATCTCCATCCGCAGCTCCCACTCCTTGCGCGGCTCCTCGACGACATCCAGGCGCTCGATCATGCGCTGGGTCTGCCGGGCCTTCGCCGCCTGCTTCTCGCTCGCCTCGCTGCGGGCGTTGCGGCCGAGCTTGTCGCCGTCGGTGGCCTTGCGGCGGGCGTTCTTGACGCCCTTGTCCATCCAGGAGCGCTGCATATGGCCGCGCGCCTCAAGGGCGGCCTTCTTGTCCGCGTACTCCTCGTACCCCTCGCGGGCGTGCCGCCGGGCGGTCTCGCGCTCTTCCAGATAGGCCGCGTACCCACCGCCGTAGAGGTTGATCTGCTGCTGGGCGAGGTCGAGTTCCAGCACCTTGGTGACCGTGCGCATCAGGAACTCGCGGTCGTGGCTGATGACGACGGTCCCGGCCCGCAGCCCCGAGACGAAGCGCTCCAGCCGCTCCAGGCCGTCGAGGTCGAGGTCGTTGGTGGGCTCGTCCAGCAGGAAGACATCATAGCGGGAGAGGAGGAGGGAGGCGAGTCCGGCGCGCGCCGCCTGGCCGCCGGAGAGCGCCGTCATCGGCAGCTCCAGGCTCACGGTGAGCCCCAGCTCGGCGGCGACCTGCGCGGCCCGCTCCTCCAGGTCGGCACCGCCGAGGGCGAGCCAGCGCTCCAGGGTCTCGGAGTACGCGTCGTCCGCGCCCGGGGCCCCCGCGACCAGGCCCTCGGTCGCCTCGTCCATGGCGCGCTGGGCGTCGGCGACCCCGGTGCGGCGGGCCAGGAACGCGGCCACGGTCTCGCCCTCGCGCCGCTCGGGCTCCTGCGGGAGGTGGCCGACGGTGGCGGTGGGCGGGGAGAGCCGCAGCTCGCCCTCCTCGGGGCGGTCGAGTCCGGCGAGCAGGCGGAGCAGGGACGATTTTCCGGCGCCGTTGACTCCGACGAGACCGATCACGTCTCCGGGGGCGACGACGAGGTCGAGTCCGGCGAAGAGCGTGCGGTCACCGTGTCCGGCGGCGAGGTCCTTGGCGACGAGGGTGGCAGTCATCAGGGGGCCGATTCTAATGGCCGCGTGTCTGTGGCCACGCCGGGCGGTGTTGGCCTGGTCCTGGCCGCGGGGCGCGGTGTCGGCTCGGACCTGGCCACGCCGGGCGGCATCGGCCCTGCCCTGCCCGGCCACGGGTGCGCGGCCTTCGGTGCGCGGCCGGGCCAGGCGGCCTCAGCCGGGCGACGGCGTGCGGGCGCCTGGCGCCCGGTACCGCCCGGCGCCGTCGAGCCGGTCCCGGCCGCCGGGCGGTCGCTCGCCCGACGCGCGGCCGTCCGTCCATCCGCCCCGAGCGCGTTCTCCGTTCTGTCCTTCTGCCCGGGGCCCGCCGGGCGGTCAGCCGATCCGGTGGACCAGCTGGGTGCTCAGTTCGTACCGCGCGCCCACTATCGCCAGTTTCCCGGCGGCCACCTTCGCCGCGAGGTCGGCCTCGCGCGCGAGCCGGTCCCGGACCAGCCGGACCTGGGCGCTGACCGTGGCGTCCACGCGTGCGTCACCGTGCTGCGAGTGAACGATCGCGGGCTTGATCCGGTCGGCCACGTACTGGATGTGCGCGGGCAGGCGCTCCCCGGTCTCCTCCGCGTGCACGGCGGCGGCGACCGCGCCGCACGACTGGTGCCCCAGGACCATGACCAGCGGGATACCCAGTTCGAGGACGCCGTAGGCGATGCTGCCGAGGACCGCCTCGTCCAGCACCTCTCCGGCTGAGCGGACGCTCATCAGGTCGCCGAGCCCCTGGTCGAAGACCAGCTCCGGCGGGACACGGGAGTCGATGCAGCCGAGTATCAGTGCGAAGGGCGACTGCCCGGACACCAGCGCGCGGCGCACCGCGACGGCCTCGTGGGGGTGGCGCTGGCGCAGCGTGCGCCACCGGCGGTTCCCGGCGGCGAGTTCCTTCAGCGCCGCGGCGGGGGTCGTGGGCCTGGCCGGGGGCGCGGCCGGGGCCCGCGGGGTGGCGCCCACGGGCGAGGACCCGGCGGTGAGGAGGCCCGCCGCCGCGGTGGCGGCGGAGGCACGGAGAAGGGTGCGGCGCGTGGTCGGCGCCGTCCGGGCGGGTCGGGTGAGTCTCACAGCCGGACGCTAACCCTCGTACGGCTGAGGCGAGTTGGCACCTGACTCCCCTTGGCCACACCTTGACCATCTCTTGGCCGGGCGAGGGCGAAGGGCCCATCCTGGGCGGGTGGTGTGACACAGCCGAGCGTGTCACACCACCCGTCCGGGAACAGGGAGAGCCGGTCAGCTGAACCGGTCGAGCGTGATGAACGCTTCCTGGGGGTTGCCGTCGTGGACCAGCGACTCATGGGCGCCGACGTCGTCGAAGGCGAAGCCGTACGCCTTGCCGTCCACCATCTGCGCGTGGATGAGGCGGGAGTAGTGGTTGGTCACGGAGTCCCGGTAGAAGTTCGCCGCGTTGTTGTCGGGGTGGTTCGTACCGTTCAGCAGGGTGGAGCGGTTGAAGCCCGCGCACAGGGTGCGGGAGATCGGACCGCGTACGTGGTCGTTGGGGGCGTCCAGGTGCTTGTAGCAGCCGAAGACGCTGTCGGAGTCCGGCTTCTGGAACGAGGTGACGACGGCGCCCGCGCTGTTGGTGAAGTTCATGACGTTCCCGGAGACCCGGCCGTAGTACTTGGTGTTCGGCTCGTGCGCGAAGGGGGTCACCGTGAGGACGGAGCTGCTGTAGCGGCTCCAGACCCGGTTGATGTAGTCGTTCATGATCCCGGCCGGCAGGGCACCGGAACCGACGCCGTGCCCCGGGGACAGGGCGCGCACGACCGTACCGTCGGGCCGGGTCTGGATGAGGCCGGCCCAGCCGCCGGACTGGTTGCGGAGCCCGTTGAGGACGGCGTTGTAGCCGCCCGCCTTGAGGCGGCCGGTGTTCTTGACCGAGCCGCTGGGCGTCTTGACTCCGACGGCGTAGGGAGCGGAGAACATGTCGACCTGGGTGCTGTTGATCCACAGGCCCGCGTCGTTGAGCGTGTACTCGGTCCAGTTGAAGAGGATGTTCCTGTTCGGGTCGCTCGGGTTCTGCACCGCGGGCTGGACGAGGCCCCCGGTGGTGAGCCTGAAGTCGAGCTTCTGACCGTACGAGAAGTAGACGCGGCCGGAGAACTTCGGCATCCGGATCGTCACCGACTGCCCGTTGCGCGGCCCGGCGATCGAGGCGTCCGGCGCCGGAGTGGGCGGGTTGCCCCCGGCGGGCCAGGGATGGAACGTGCCGTTCGCGTCGGCCCAGCCCTGGCGGCCGGTGGAGAGCTGCGTTCCGAGGTTGTAGACGTAGATCTGGTCGGCGCGTCCCGAGTCGTTCTTGATGGTCAGCGGGATGGTGGCGGGCACCGCGGCCTCGGCGGGGGTCCCGCCGAGGCCGGTGGTCAGACCGAGGGCCAGGGCCAGCGCGGCGGTCAGCGAAGCGAGGCCTCTCCATGGAGCGGGCATGCTCGTCCTCCTCATCGGGCGAAATCCGTGGGTGGAACGGGGAAATCCGCGGGTGGTACGGGGGTACATCACCTGGATTCTGAGAGCGCTCTCAGAATCCCGCCGCCGCCAACAACTGTCAACGAGCCTGCCTCAACTCTTCGAACCCGTCCCCGCGTCCGCCTCCGCGCCCGGCCCCGAGTCCGGCCCGCGCCCGCCCCCGCCCTGGCCTCAGGATTCCGGCTTCCGTTAGCGTCCGTTCAGCGACGGACGCGCACCGGAGCGACGGACGCGCGGCGAGAGGACGGTCGGCACAGTGGCGGAAGTGGCCGTGAAGGCGGATGTGATCGTGGTGGGCGGCGGGGTCATCGGCCTCACCACCGCCGTGACGCTGGCGGAGCGCGGGCTGCGGGTGCGGGTCTGGTCGCGTGATCCGGCCGGAGCGACGACCTCGGCGGTGGCGGGGGCGCTGTGGTGGCCGTACCGGATCGAGCCGGCCGAGCGGGTGGGCGCCTGGTCGCTGGAGACGCTTGCCGTGTACGAGGAGCTGGCAGCGGCCGGGCCCGAGGAGACCGGCGTACGGCTGGTGGCGGGGGTGCACTCCGGTGAGCGGTTCGCGGCGCTGGGGCCGTGGGCCGCGGAGCTGAAGGGCGCCGTGGAGGTGGCCGAGGGGCTGCGGGTGGTGCTGCCGCTGCTGGACATGCCGGTGCACCTGGCGTGGCTGGAGCGGCGGCTGGTGACGGCGGGCGGTGCGGTGGAGCGGCGGGATGTGGCGGGGTTCGGGGAGGCGGCGGAGCAGGCCCCGGTGGTGGTGAACTGCACGGGGCTCGGGGCGCGCGAGCTGGTGCCGGACACAGGGGTGCGGGCGGTCCGGGGGCAGTTGGTCGTGGTGGAGAACCCGGGGATCGCGGAGTGGTTCACCGAGGCGGACTCGGCGTCGGCCGCGACCACGTACTTCTTCCCGCAGCCGGCCGGTCTGGTGCTGGGCGGTACGGCCGAGGCGGACGACGAGCGCCGGGAGCCCGATCCGGGGACGGCGCGGGAGATCGTGGCGCGGTGCGCGCAGGTCCGGCCGGAGATCGCGAGCGCCCGGGTGCTGGGGCACCGGGTGGGGCTGCGGCCGGTGCGGGAGGGCGGGGTGCGGATCGGAGTGGAGGAGCTGCCGGGCGGCGGTCTGCTGGTGCACAACTACGGGCACGGCGGTGCGGGCGTGACCGTGGCCTGGGGCTGCGCGCGGGCGGCGGCCGCCCTGGTGGGCTGAGCCGCCGCCGCACTGGATCCCTCCGCGCGGGGTGCCGTCAGGCGGGGTGCCGTCAGGACCGCCGCGCGGGATGCCGTCGATGCCTCCACTCTGGACACCGCCGCGCGGGTGCCGTCGACACCGCCGTACGGATGCCGTCGACACCCCCGCGTGGGATGCCGTCGTACGGGGGGCCGTCAGGCGGGGCGGCCACCGCCCCGCCTGACCCCCGGACTCAGCTCTCGGGGCGCTTCTCGATCCGCTCCTCCTTGTGGCGTTCGTCCGTGGTGACGGCCGTACCGGGGCCGATACGGATCTCGAAGTCGCCGTCGTACTTGGCGTGCCCCTCGATCACCGCGGACTCGACCGCCTCCACGCCGAACTCCTGTCGGACGATCTGCGGGTCCCGGCGCAGGTCCCGCATCAGGGCCACGCACATGCCGACCATCACGACGACGAAGGGCGCGGCGACCAGGATGGTGAGGTTCTGGAGCCCTTCCAGCGCGTTCTCCTTGCCGTCACCGATGAGCAGCATGATCGCGGCCACCGCCCCGGTCACGACACCCCAGAAGATGACGACCCACTTGCTCGGTTCCAGGACGCCCTTCTGCGAGAGCGTGCCCATGACGATCGAGGCGGCGTCGGCGCCGGAGACGAAGAAGATGCCGACGAGGATCATCACCAGGATGCTCGTCACGGTGGCGATCGGGTACTCCTGGAGGACACCGAAGAGCTGGGCCTCGGGGGTGTCGGCGCCGGTGAGCTTGCCCGCCTCGTCCAGCTTCATGGCCGTACCGCCGAAGACGGCGAACCAGATCAGGCTGACCGTGCTGGGTACCAGGATGACGCCGCCGACGAACTGGCGGATCGTACGGCCCCGGCTGATCCGGGCGATGAACATGCCGACGAAGGGCGTCCAGGAGATCCACCAGGCCCAGTAGAAGACGGTCCAGCCGCCGAGCCAGTCGGCCACCTCACCGCCGCCGGTCGCCTCGGTGCGTCCGGCGAGCTGGCCGAGGTCGCTGATGTAGGCGCCCAGCGAGGTGGGGATCAGGTCGAGCACGAAGATCGTGGGGCCGACGATGAAGACGAAGAGGACCAGGAGCAGGGCCAGCACCATGTTGATGTTGGAGAGCCACTGGATGCCCTTCTCCACACCGGAGACGGCGGACGCGACGAAGCCGGCCGTCAGTACGGCGATGATGGCGACGAGGAGGCCGGTGCCGGCCTTGGCCAGCCACTCCAGCTCCTGGATGCCGCTGCCGATCTGGAGCGCGCCGAGGCCCAGCGAGGCCGCCGAGCCGAAGAGGGTCGCGAAGATGGCGAGGATGTCGATGACGCGTCCGGTACCCCCGCGGGCGTGGCGCTTGCCGATCAGCGGCTCGAACACCGCACTGATCGTCTGCCGCCTGCGCATCCGGTACGCGCTGTACGCGATGGCGAGCCCGACCACCGCGTAGATGGCCCAGGGGTGGAGCGTCCAGTGGAAGAGGGTGGTGGCCATCGCCGTCTGCATGGCCGCCGCCGCGTCGGCGGGGTCGGTGCCCGGCGGCGGGGTGCGGTAGTGGGCCAGGGGTTCGCTCACGCCCCAGAACATCAGCCCGATGCCCATACCGGCGCTGAACATCATCGCGACCCAGGAGATGGTCCGGAACTCCGGCTGCTCGCCCTCCTGGCCGAGGGAGATCTTCCCGTACCGGCTGATGGCCAGCCACAGGGCGAAGATGACGAAGCCCGAAGCGGCGAGCATGAAGGCCCAGCCGCCGTTGTGGATCAGCCCGTTGAGCAGCTTGCCGGACGCGGTCTCCAGCGACCCGGTGGCGGTCGCGCCCCAGATGACGAAGGCGAGGGTGAGGACCGCCGTGACGCCGAACACCACCCGGTCGGTGGTCGGGGCCCGGGTGCTGACCGGTTCGGGGGGAAGGTCCGCCGTGACCGACAGCTCCTCCCGGCCCTCCGCTGACTGGTCGTCCTGGGACACAAATGGCACCTTTCACCGAGTCCGAAAAACACTCTTTGTAGGCAGTACCACACCAGCCAGTGATCTCGAAGGATCAACAAGCGGTATTTGCCTGCCCCTGGGTGATGGAATATGTCGCCCGCTGGTCGAGAAGGAGCGGAATCAGGTTCCTGGCCGACTGACGGAGGGGCACAAATGCGCCAGATCCGTCCTGGTGGGAGCGGACGCCGTGCAGGGCGAGGGTGTCCTTCACCCCGGCGTACTGGGCCGCGTCCAGCCGGTAGCCGCACGGCGGGTCGGTGAGGATCTCGTCGGGCCCGGCCGGGTCGTTGTCGGCGCCGCCCAGGTAGACGGGGCCCCGGTCCGCGAACCCGGTCAGCCGCGAGAGCGCGGTGGCCGCCCGGATACGCGCCCGCTGCTCCTCGGTGAAGGCGAAGAGCCCGCCGAGCGCGGTCCGCTGGGAGTCGACCCTGCGGCGCTGGTTGAGCGCCCGGTCGGCCTTCTCCGCCTCGCTCAGGGCGTCGGTCCGCGACTCGATGAGCAGGCCGACCGCGTGCTTGAGGCCAGAGGCGTTGCGCAGGATGCGCTCCTGGCCGTCACCGGCCGTCTGCTTGATCGGGTCGCCGGTCACCGGGTCGGTCCAGATGCCGTAGTGACCGCTGCTGTAGCCGCCCTCGGTCGCGGCGGGCCGTACGTACCGCTCCGAGAGGGTCCGGGAGACGTCGTGGACGCGGGGCGTCACGTTCAGGTTGCGGGGCCACAGGACGAAGAGGTCCTTGTCGTAGTACGGGGGCGTGGCCCCGTACTCGTGCAAGTCGTAGATGACATCGGGCCGTTCGTCGCGCACGACGGCCGCGATCGCCCGGCCCTCCGCGGTCTTCAGGGCGATGTGGTCCCGGTTGATGTCGACGCCGTCGGCGTTGCCCCGGGTGTCGGCGGCGCGCCCGTCCGGGTTGGCGGTGGGCAGCACCAGCACCGTCGTACGGGAGAGGAAGGCGCGGGTGGCCCGGTCCTGGGCGAAGGCCAGGTCGCGCAGCGTGGTCAGACAGGCCTCGCGCCCGGCGGGTTCGTCGCCGTGCTGACTGCACACCAGGAGGACGGTGGTGGCGGCGGGGCGCTGCTTTCCGATGCGTACGAGCTGGAGGGGGCGGCCCTCCTTGGTGGTCCCGATCCGGTCGACGGCGATCCGGTCGCTCGCCCGGTCGACCGCTCCGAGGAACGCCTGCTCTTCCCCCAGCCCGGTCCAGCGCGCCCCGTGGCTGGTCTCGAACCCGGTGCGCGGCGGGTGGGGCGCGGCCTCGGCGGGTGCGATCGCGAAGGGGGCGGCCAGCGCGGCGAGTACGGCCGCGGCGGCGCCCCGGCGCAGGACCGCCGGGCCCCGGCGGGGCGCGCCGGACGGCGGGCGGCCGGGTCCCGTGGCCGGTCCGAGCCATGGATGCGGGCTGAGCATACGGAGCGCGCGGGTGATGCGAGGGGTCATCAGCGGCTGCCTCCCGGGGTGCGAACTGCGGACACCGCGATGCCCGCCGGTCTGTCGGCGTTGCGGACGTTACCCCGGTCAACTCCTGGGCAACAGGGGGCGATCACTACCAGTCGTGACGAGGGCATGGCGATCGTGTGACAGGGATGCCCGGAATCGGCCGTCCTGCCCCCGGGGCTGCTTAGCCTCGTATCGAGCCGGTCGGAACCACCCCCCGCCCGGTTCACCGACCGGGCGGGGACATCCTCCGTCCGGCTCCCGGCCCGGCGGGCCATCCTCCGCCCGGTCGGACCGTCACGACGATTTGGAGCATGCGTGCACCGCAGATTCATCGTCCCCAGCGCACTGGCGGCCACCCTTCTGCTGGCGATCCCGGCATCGGCCTCCACCGGCACCGTGGGCGCCCCGGGCATCGGCGACCCCTACTACCCGGCCAGCGGAAACGGTGGCTACGACGTCTCCCACTACGACCTGCGGCTGAAGTACGAGCCGAGGACCGACCTGCTGGAGGGCACGGCGACGATCCTCGCCACCACCACGCAGGAGCTGACCCGCTTCAACCTCGACTTCGGGCTCGCCGTCTCCGAGGTGCGGGTCAACGGCAAGAAGGCGGGCTTCGCCAAGAGCGGCGACCAGGAGCTGGAGGTGACCCCGGCGGACCGCCTGGCCAAGGGCAAGGACGTCTCCGTGGTCGTCCGGTACGCCGGGAAGCCCTCCGAGCTGAAGATCAACGGCTGGACCGCCTGGGCCCGCACCCCGGACGGCGGCGTCGCCGCCCAGGAGCCGGAGTCGGCGGTGTGGTGGTACCCGAGCAACGACCACCCGCTGGACAAGGCCACGTACGACATCTCGGTCTCCGTCCCCGACGGCACGCAGGCGATCAGCAACGGGGTGCTCGTCTCGCAGAGTTCGAAGCTCGGCTGGACCCGCTTCAACTGGCGCTCCGACAAGCCGCAGGCCACGTACCTCTCGACGCTCGCGGTCGGGAAGTTCGACATCACGACGGACACGACGGCGGACGGCCTGCCGGTGCTGAACGCGTACAGCAAGGACCTCGGCGCCAACGCCGGTGCCGCACGGGCCAGCGTCGAGCGGACCACCGAGGTCGCCGAGTGGCTGACCGAGGTCTTCGGCCCCTACCCGTTCAACGCGCTGGGCGGCTACGTACCCAATGTGACGAGCGGTTTCGCCCTGGAGACCCAGACGCGGCCCTTCTACAGCCCCCGGCAGTTCGCGAACGGCGCCAACGTCTCGGTCGTCGTCCATGAGATCGCGCACCAGTGGTACGGCAACAGCGTCTCGGTCGACGGCTGGAAGGACATCTGGATCAACGAGGGCTTCGCCCGCTACAGCCAGTGGCTCTGGTCGGAGAAGGAGGGCGAGGGCACCGCGCAGGAGCTGGCCGACTACACCTACGCCCAGCGCCCGGCGGACGACCCGTTCTGGAAGGTGAAGCCGGGCGACCCGGGTCCCGACAAGCAGTTCGACATCGCCGTCTACGACCGGGGCGCGCTGGCGCTCCAGGCGCTGCGCAACGAGGTCGGTGACGAGACGTTCTTCGCCCTGCTGAAGGGCTGGCCGACGGAGAAGGCGCACTCCAACGCGACCGTGGGCGACTTCCTGCGGTACGCGGAGCGGGTCTCGGGCAAGCCGCTGGCCGCGCTGTTCGACACCTGGCTGTACCAGCCGAAGCGCCCGGCGCTCCCGGCGGCGGCCTCGGCGGGGATCGCGAAGGGCGCGCTGTCGTCCCGGGCTGCGGTCAAGCCGGAGCGGCCGGCGTCGTGGAAGAAGATCGCGGCGACGAACACGATCCACGACCACGGGGATGAGGGTCGCGGCCACGGTCACGGCCATGGCCACGAAGGGCACAGCCACCGCTGACCCTGCGGTTCGGGGGTACGCCGGGGCCCCTCGGAGCGGCGAGGTCCAGCCGTTCCGTGGGGCCCCGGTGGCGTGCTCAGCCGCTCCGACTGCGGCCGGCCCCCCGCACAGCCGACCGCCGTGCGGCGCGGGCTTCCCGTGCGGCGTGCGCGGCCCGGGCCGCCCGTGCCCTCGGCAGGTAGCGGAGCCGTTCCGGGAGTACGGGGACGACGACCCGCAGCACCGCGCAGAGCCGCCGCAGCCGCTGCTCCTCCGCCGCCGTCCACGGCAGCCCGATCGCCGCGCGGGCGTCCGGCGGCATGAGCCCGATGGTGACGAACCGGCGGCCGCGGGCCAGCGGCGGCAGCAGCACCGGCCACAGGGCCCGCAGGACCATGCGCAGCGGCCAGGGGCCACGGTCCGGCGGTGGTACGGGCTGGTCGACGTCGACCAGTTCGCGTACGACCGGGGTCGCCTCGATCTCCCCGGCGAGCATCTTCTCCCAGTACGGCCAGAACTCCTCGATCGTCTGCGGCATGTCCCGGTCGTGGATGCCGAGGATCCGGCCGACCTGGAGCCACTCCCCGTACAGGGCACGTTCCTGGGCCGGGCTCATCGGCCGGATCAGATAACGCGCCGCGTGCCGGTAGACCGGGAAGCCGGTGGCGTGCACCCAGGCGTAGTTGGCGGGCGTCAGCGCGTGGTAGGCGCGGCCCCGGGTGTCGGTGCCCTGGATGGTCCGGTGGAGCCGGCGCAGCCTGCGCCCCTCCTCGGCCGCCTCGGGGCCGCCGTACACCCAGAGCTGGAGCGAGCGCAGGGAGCGTTCGCCGCGCCCCCAGGGGTCGGTACGGAAGACGGAGTGCTCGTCGACGCCCGCGCCGACGGCCGGGTGGGCGACCTGGAGGGTGAGGGCGGCGGGCAGCATGAGCAGGGCCCGGAGGTCGCCCGACAGACTCCACAGAACGCCACCGGGCGGAGGCGGCAGAGGCTCCTCCACGTCCTTCGCGCTGCTCATCCGCTGCTCCCGAGGTCCCGGCGGGCCTGCCGTGCGCTGCCCGTCCCGTCCCTCCATGATCCCTCGCGTGCGGGAGGAGCGGAGGGGCGGGCCTCCGGGGCGGCCGCAGGGCCGGTGCCGTGGTGATCAGCGGAGCTGCGCATGCCCGGGCATCACACGGGCCCCTTCCCGGCCGGCCACTCCCCGGTGCGGACGAAACGCTCGATGTCGGCCTCGTACGGTGTGGGGTCGAGTCCCCGCGCACGGACCCAGGACGGGCTGAGATGGGTGTTCAGGTACGGATCGGCGGTGTCGCCGATGAGGGTGACGATGCTGCCCCGCACCCCTGCTTCGCGCATCCGTGCCACCAGGTGGCACACCCCCCAGAAGTTGGTGCCGGTCGCCGGTCCGGCTTCGATCCCGGCAGCCGTACGGAGCCACCGCAGAGCCGCGACGGACGCCGCGTCCGGTACCGGAATCATCAGGTCTATCACCGTCGGCAGGAAACCGGGTTCGGTTCGCGGACGGCCGATGCCGGGTATCCGCGAGGGCATCCCCGTGGCGTAGTCGCCGCACCCGCTCGCCCACGCGGGAAAATAGGCGGAGTTCTCGGGATCCACCACGGCCAGCCGAGTCGGATGGCCGTGTCGCCGCAGGTGGCGTCCGACCGCCGCAGAGGTCGCTCCTGTCCCGGCGCCGGTGACGATCCACTCCGGAATCGGGTACGGCTCCTGGCTCAGCTGAACGAAGATCTCGTCGGCAACCGTCGGTTCACCCCACACGGCCGTCGCCCGCTCCGCGTCGGTGAAATGGTCGAGGAAGTGGCCACCGAGCCGCTCGGCCAACGCCCTCGCCTCCTCCTGCACCGCGGCCGGCGGCTGCTCCGCCACCTGCCACCGCCCGCCCGCCCGCCCTCTCGATCCCGGCCAGGGCTTCCCCGGGGGTCCTGGCCGGTACGACGGCTGTGAAGTCCAGGCCCAGCAGGCTCGCGAAGTGCGCTCCGGCGGTGGCGACCGCTCCGCTCGTAGCCGCGATCACCGGTGTGCCGGGCCCGATGGCGCCGCCGGCGATCGCCTCGCGGAACATGGCCCGCACCAAGCGGTACTTCATGCTGCCGGTGGGGTGCGCGGACTCGTCCTTCAAGTAGACCTCGATGTCCGCGAGTGCCGGAAGCGGAAGCCGGCGCAGAGGCGTCGGCGTCTGCGGGCCACTCGCCCCGACCCGTCGAATCGCCTCGGCGGCCCACACATGAGGGTGCTCCTGAGTCATGGCCGGACCCTACTCCCACCGGTTCGAACGCGGCCGGGGTGGACGGCGTGCCTTCGGTGGCGGAGACTTTCACAGTAGTGGTGAGACAGCGGCACTGTCCGATACGGGCGTTCGACTACGGGGAGCAGAGATGGCGACGGGGACCGACGAGCCCACGCTCACGGTGGACGAGCTGGCGGCGCGCGCCGGGGTCACCGTGCGTACCGTGCGGTTCTACAGCACCCGGGGTCTGCTGCCGCCGCCGGTCATCGGGCCGCGCCGGGTCGGGCACTACGGGGCCGACCACCTCTCGCGGCTCGCGCTGATCGAGGAGCTTCAGCACCAGGGCATGACGCTCGCCGCGATCGAACGCTATCTGGAGCAGTTGCCGCCGGACCTGAGCGCCCACGATCTCGCGATCCACCGGGCGCTGGTGGCGTCCTGGGCGCCGGACACGGCGGAGGACCTGACGCGGGCCGAGCTGGAGAAGCGGGCGGGGCGGGCGCTCGGCGAGCCGGATGTGGATCGGCTGGCGGCGATGGGGGTGCTGGTGCGGCCGGAGGGGGATGACACGGCCTACCGGGTGGATCTCGGGTTGCTGCGGCTGGGGGTGGAGCTGCTGGACGTGCCGATCGCGCACGAGACGATCCTCGCCGCCCGGACCGTGCTGCTGGAGCACACGCGGTCGGCCGCGCAGGAGATGACCCGGCTCTTCCGGGACGAGGTGTGGAACCCGTACCGGGAGCGGGAGGGCGATCCGGAGCATGTGGCGGCGATGAAGTCGCTCTCCGCTCACATGCAACCCATTGTGGTGCAGGCTCTGGTGACGGCTTTTCAGCGCTCGCTGAAGGAGGAGCTGCGGAGCGCGTTCACCGCCGAGTGACGGTCAACGCGCTCCGGAACGGCCTCAGTCGTGGAACGTCTCGCCCTTCTCCGCCTTCTCCACCAGCAGCGCGGGCGGCAGGAACCGGTCGCCGTAGCGCTCGGCCAACTCCCGGGCGCGGGCGACGAATCCGGGCAGGCCGCCCTCGTACCCGTTGATGTACTGGAGGACACCGCCGGTCCACGGCGGGAAGCCGATACCCATGATGGAGCCGATGTTGGCGTCCGCCACGGAGATCAGGACGTTCTCCTCCAGGCAGCGGACGCTGTCCAGGGCCTCGGAGAAGAGCATCCGCTCCTTCATGTCCTCGAAGGGGACGTCCGCGTCGGCCTTGGTGGTGAAGTGCTCGCGCAGGCCCGGCCAGAGACCGGTGCGCCTGCCCTCCTCGTCGTACTCGTAGAAGCCCGCTCCCCCGCTGCGGCCGGGGCGCCCGAACTCGTCGACCATCCGGTCGATAACCTCGTCCGAGGGGTGGCCGGGCCAGGTGCCGCCCGCCTCCTCCACCGCCCGCTTGGTCTCGTTGCGGATCTTACGGGGCAGGGTCAGGGTCAGCTCGTCCATCAGGGAGAGCACCTTGGCCGGGTAGCCGGACTGGGCGGCGGCCTGCTCGACCGAGGCGGGCTCGACGCCCTCGCCGACCATCGCCACGCCCTCGTTGATGAACTGGCCGATGACGCGCGAGGTGAAGAAGCCGCGCGAGTCGTTGACGACGATCGGCGTCTTCTTGATGCGTCGTACGAGGTCGAAGGCGCGGGCCAGCGTCTCGTCACCGGTCCGCTCGCCCTTGATGATCTCGACCAGGGGCATCTTGTCGACCGGTGAGAAGAAGTGCAGGCCGATGAAGTCGGCCGGGCGGGACACTCCCTCGGCGAGGACCGTGATGGGGAGGGTGGAGGTGTTGGAGCAGAGCAGCGCGTCGGGCTCGATGACGTCCTGGATCTCCTGGAACACCTTGTGCTTGAGCGCGGTGTCCTCGAAGACGGCCTCGATCACCGCGTCACAGCCCGCGAGGTCGGCCGCGTCGCCGGTCGGGGTGATCCGGGCCAGCAGCTCGTCGCGCTTGGCCTCCGTCGTACGGCCCCGGGAGAGCGCCTTGGCGAGCAGCTTCTCGCTGTACGCCTTGCCCTTGGCGGCCGCCTCGGTGGAGACGTCCTTCAGGACGACGTCGATCCCGGCCTTGGCACAGGAGTAGGCGATGCCCGCGCCCATCATCCCGGCGCCGAGCACGGCGACCTTGCGGACCGGGCGCTCGGGGATGTCCTTGGGGCGGTTGGCACCGGAGTTGACGGCCTGGAGGTCGAAGAAGAACGCCTGGATCATGTTCTTGGAGACCTGCCCGGTGACCAGCTCGGTGAAGTACCGGGCCTCGATGGTCAGGGCCGTCTCGAAGTCGACCTGGGAGCCCTCGACGGCCGCCGCGAGGATGTTGCGGGGCGCGGGCATGGGCGCGCCCGCGATCTGCTTCTTCAAGTTGGCCGGGAAGGCAGGGAGGTTGGCGGCGAACTTGGGGTTGGAGGGGGTGCCGCCGGGGATGCGGTAGCCCTTGACGTCCCAGGGCTGCTGGGACTCGGGGTTCGCGTCGATGAAGGCGCGGGCCTTCTCGATCATCTCCTCGCGCGTGGCGGCGACTTCGTGGACGAGGCCGTTCTCCAGCGCGCGCTGCGGGGTGTACTGGGTGCCCTGGAGGAGCACCTTGAGCAGGGCGTCCGCGATGCCCATGAGGCGTACGGTACGGGTGACGCCGCCGCCCGCCGGGAGCAGGCCGAGGGTGACCTCGGGGAGGCCGATGCGGGAGCCGGGGGCGTCGAGGGCGACGCGGTGGTGGGAGGCGAGCGCGATCTCGTAACCGCCGCCGAGGGCCGCCCCGTTGATGGCGGCGACGACAGGCTTGCCGAGGGTTTCGATACGGCGCAGCGAGCGCTTGATCTCAGTGCCGGTGTCGAAGGCGGCCTGGGCGTTCTCGGGGCCGACCTTGATCATGTCCTTGAGGTCGCCGCCCGCGAAGAAGGTCTTCTTGGCGGAGGTGTAGATGATGCCGCGGATGGAGTCCTTCTCGGCCTCGGCGCGGTCCGCGATGGCCGCGATGGAGTCCTTGAAGGCCTGGTTCATCGTGTTCGCGGACTGGTTGGGGTCGTCGAGGACGAGGGTGACGACGCCGGTCTCGTCCTGTTCCCAGCGGATGGTGGTGCTCTCGGTCGTCATGTCGGTGTTCTCTCCGTAAGCAGGTGGGGCCGGCCAGGGCCTGTCGTCAAACTGCCGTCGTCGCCCGGAGGGCGGCCGCGCGGCGTCTGGTGCGTGCGATCGCAAGGCGCTGGAATGGTCTTGTAGCGGAGCTACCAGGGCATTTCGGCAAC
This sequence comes from Streptomyces sp. NPDC059452, assembly GCF_042750035.1. Lineage (NCBI taxonomy): Bacteria > Bacillati > Actinomycetota > Actinomycetes > Kitasatosporales > Streptomycetaceae > Streptomyces > Streptomyces sp. NPDC059452. The sequence continues at coordinate 257,982 of NZ_JBHYVE010000006.1, read as the reverse complement.
GCCGCGAGCGTGCGTGCCAGGCGTCGCGCGGCAGGCGGCAGTTTGACGACAGGCCCTGGAAGTCAGATGCGTTCGACGATGGTCGCGACGCCCATGCCGCCGCCGACGCAGAGGGTGACCAGGCCGAACCGCTGGTCGCGGCGCTCCAGTTCGTCGATGACCGTGCCGAGGATCATCGCGCCGGTCGCACCGAGGGGGTGGCCGAGCGCGATGGCGCCGCCGTTGACGTTGACCTTGTCCAGGCTCAGGCCCATGTCCTTGACGAAGCGCAGGACGACCCCGGCGAAGGCCTCGTTGATCTCGACCAGGTCGATGTCGTCGATGGTGAGCCCGGCCTTGGCGAGCGCCTTGCGGGTGGCGGGGGCGGGGCCGGTGAGCATGATGGTGGGCTCGGAGCCGGAGACGGCCGCGGAGACGATCCGGGCGCGCGGGGTGAGGCCGTAGCGCTCCCCGACCTCCTTCGAGCCGATGGCGACGAGGGCAGCGCCGTCGACGATGCCGGAGGAGTTGCCCGCGTGGTGGACGTGGTCGATCTTCTCGACCCAGTGGTACTTCTGGAGCGCCACCGCGTCGAAGCCGCCCAGGTCGCCGATGGCGGCGAAGGAGGGCTTCAGACCGGCGAGGGAGTCGGCGGTGGTGCCGGGGCGCAGGTGCTCGTCGTGGTCCAGGACCAGCAGGCCGTTGCGGTCCTTGACGGGGACGACGGAGCGGTCGAACCGGCCGTCCTTCCAGGCCGCGGCGGCGCGCTCCTGGGAGAGGGCGGCGTACTCGTCGACGTCGCGGCGGCTGAACCCCTCGATGGTGGCGATGAGGTCGGCGCCGATGCCCTGCGGGGCGAAGCCGGTCTCGAAGCTGGTCATCGGGTCCATCGCCCAGGCCCCGCCGTCGGAGCCCATCGGCACCCGGGACATCGACTCGACGCCCCCGGCGAGCACCAGGTCCTCCCACCCCGAACGGACCTTCGCGGCGGCCAGGTTGACGGCCTCCAGGCCCGAGGCACAGAAGCGGTTCTCCTGGACCCCGGCCACGGAGTCGGGGAGCCCGGCGGCGATGGCGGCGATCCGGGCGATGTCGGAGCCCTGGTCGCCGAGCGGGCTGACCACACCGAGGACGATGTCATCGATGGCGGCCGGGTCCAGGTCCGGGAAGCGGCCCTGGATCTCGTGGATGAGGCCGACGACCAGGTCGATCGGCTTCGTGCCGTGCAGGGCGCCGTTGGCCTTGCCCCGGCCGCGCGGGGTGCGGATCGCGTCGTAGACGAATGCTTCGGTACTCAAGACAGCTGCCTTTCGGGGGTGGTGGTGAAGAACGAGGGGAGCCGGGAGGGCTCAGGCGAGCAGCGAGCGGCCGATGATCTCCTTCATGATCTCGGTGGTGCCGCCGTAGATGGTCTGGATACGGCCGTCGGTGAACGCCTTGGCGACCTTGTACTCGCTCATGTAGCCGTAGCCGCCGTGGAGTTGGAGGCAGCGGTCGGCGACGCGCTTCTGGAGTTCGGTGGCCCACCACTTGGCCATGGAGGCGTGCACCGCGTCCAGCGTCCCGTCGGAGTGGTCGACGATGCACCGGTCCAGGAAGGTCCGGGTGACGGCGCACTCGGTGGCCATCTCCGCGATCTCGAAGCGGATGTGCTGGAGCTTGGAGAGCGGGCGCCCGAAGGCCTCGCGCTCCTTGACGTACTGGGTGGTGATCTCCAGCAGGTGTTCGGCGGCGGCGATCCCGGCGACCGCTATGCCCATGCGCTCCTGGGCCAGGTTGGTCATCAAGTGGATGAACGCGCCGTCGAGTTCGCCGAGAAGGTTCTCCTTGGGGACGCGGACGTCGTTGAAGAACAGTTCGGCGGTGTCCTGGGACTTCTGGCCGATCTTGTCGAGGTTGCGGCCCCGCTCGAAGCCCTCGGCCCCGCGCTCGACGACGATCAGCGAGAGCCCCTTCGCCCCGCCGTCCGGCGTGGTCTTGGCGACGACGATCACCAGGTCGGCCAGGATGCCGTTGGAGATGAAGGTCTTGGAGCCGTTGAGCAGCCAGTGGTCGCCCTTGTCCTCGGCGGTGGTGCGGATCGCCTGGAGGTCCGATCCGGCACCCGGCTCCGTCATGGCGATGGCGGTGATGGTCTCGCCGGAGCAGAACCCGGGCAGCCAGCGCCGCTTCTGCTCCTCGGTGGCGAGGCCGGTGAGGTAGGGGCCGATGATGTCGTTGTGCAGGCCGATCGCGAGGCCGGGCGCCCCGGCGCGGGTGAACTCCTCGGCCAGGACGGCGCTGTAGCGGAAGTCGGCGGAGCCGCCGCCCCCGTACTCCTCGGGGACGGCGAGGCCGAGCAGCCCGGCGCGCCCGGCGGCGAGCCAGGCGTCACGCGAGACGATGCCGTCCTGCTCCCACTGCTCGTAGTACGGAAGCACCTCCTTGGCCAGGAAGGCCCGGACGGTCTCGCGGAACGCGTCGTGCTCCTCGGTGAAGATGGTGCGTTGCACGGGGTCTCCTAGTCGTGTGAGGTGGGCCGGAGCCCCGGTACGTCCCAGTCGGCGGCGACCGCCTCCGTGTCGGCGCCCGGCCGTGCGGGGCCGCCGCGGACGGAGACGGGGGTGGCGGAGAAGCGCGGGGCGGGGGCGGGCTGGGTGATGCCGCTGTGCTCGACGTAGGTGGAGCGGGCGGCGAGGTGCGGGTGGTGCGGGGCTTCGCGGAGCGAGAGCACGGGGGCCACACAGGCGTCGGTGCCCTCGAACACCTCGGTCCACTCCGCACGCGTACGGGTCGCGAAGCGCTCGGTCACGGCGGCGCGCAGCTCGTCCCAGCGGGCGAGGTCCCACTGGGCGGGGAAGGCGTCGGCCAGGCCGAGGAGGCCGATGAACTCGGCGTAGAACTGCCGCTCCAGCGGGCCGACCGCCATATGGCCGCCGTCGGAGGTGGCGTAGGTGCCGTAGAAGGGGCAGCCGCCGTCCAGCAGGTTGGCGCCGCGCCGGTCCTGCCAGCTTCCGGCGGCCAGCATGCCGTGGATCATCGTGGCGAGGTGGGCGGCGCCGTCGACGATCGCCGCGTCCACCACCTGGCCCGCGCCGCCGGGGGTGCGGGCGTGCTGGAGGGCGGCGAGGACCCCGACGACGAGGTAGAGCGAGCCGCCCGCGTAGTCCCCGACCAGGTTGGCCGGGACCACGGGCGGTTCGTCCGGCTTGCCGATCATGGAGAGGGTGCCGGTGAGCGCGAGGTACGCGACATCGTGCCCGGCCCGCTCGGCCAGCGGCCCGTCCTGGCCCCAGCCGGTCATCCGCCCGTAGACCAGCTGCGGGTTGCGGGCGAGGCAGGCGTCCGGTCCGACGCCGAGCCGTTCGGCGACGCCGGGGCGGTACCCCTCGATCAGGATGTCGGCGCGTCCGGCCAGCTCCAGGACCCGTTCGGCGCCGCCCTCGCTCTTGAGGTCGACGAGGACGGAGCGCTTGTTGCGGTTGGTGAGGTCGTACGCGGGGTCGATGCCGAGCGCGGTTCCGCCGGGCCGGTCCACGCGTACGACATCGGCGCCGAGGTCCGCCAGCAGCATCGCAGCGAACGGTCCGGGGCCGATCCCCGCCAGCTCGACGACACGGACTCCTGTCAGTGGGCCGTGCTGCCCGGTCCTTGCCATCCGTGAGCCCCCAGGGGTGTGACACAACCGATGTAACATCAACGATGCTAAGAACGCGCCCCGCTCGGCACAACCCCCTGGGCCGAGCAAGCGCTTAGTTCTTTCCCTCGATCGCGATCCTCCCGCATCCCCGCCGGACCGTCCACGCGACCACGCCCACACCTCTGCCCACGCCACCGCCCCCACCTCTGTCCCCACCTCTGCCCACGCCCGGCCGCACGCCGTCCGCGCCCCTCCGCTAGCCTGCCTGCCACGTCTCCACCCGTCCCCCGCGCCCGGAGGTACTCGTGAACAGCCAGAACGGGGCGGCACGCCCCCTGGACCTCGTCCTTTTCGGTGCCACCGGCTTCGTGGGGGTGCTCACGGCCGAGTATCTGGCCGCGCACGCCCCCGAGGGGCTGCGCTGGGGGCTGGCCGGCCGCAGCCGTACCAAGCTGGAGCGGCTGCGCGAGCGGCTGACGGCGATCGAACCGGGCTGCGCGGAGCTGCCGTTGCTGGAGGCCGACGCGGAGGACGAGGACGGGCTGCGCGAACTGGCCGCCTCCGCACGGGTGGTGGCCACGACCGTGGGGCCCTACATCCTGTACGGGGAGAAGCTCGTCGCCGCCTGCGCCGAGGCCGGGACGGACTATCTGGACCTCACCGGCGAGGCGGAGTTCATCGACCGGACATATGTGCGCCACGACGCACGGGCCCGGGAGACGGGGGCCCGGATCGTGCACGCCTGCGGCTTCGACTCCGTACCGCACGACCTGGGGGCGTACTTCACGGTCCGGCAGCTGCCGGAGGGCGTGCCCCTGACCGTCGACGGCTTCGTCCGCAGCAACGCGATGTTCTCCGGCGGTACGTTCGCCTCGGCGCTCACCGCCATCGGACGCGGCCCGCAGACGCTGCTCGCCGCCAAGGAGCGGCGCCTGCACGAGCCGCGCCAGGTGGGCCGCCGGGTCCGCACCCCGGCGGGCGCCCCGCACTTCAACGGGGCCACCCGCACCTGGGCGCTGCCGCTGCCGACCGTGGACCCGGCGATCGTGGGCCGCTCGGCGCGGGCGCTGGAGCGGTACGGCCCCGACTTCCGCTACCGCCACTTCGCCTCGGTCAAGACCCTGCCGATGGCCCTCGGCGGCCCGGCGGCCATCGGTGCGCTGGTGGCGGCCGCGCAGATCGAAGGCGTACGGGAGTGGCTGATGGGGCGGTACGAGGCGGGGCAGGGGCCGGACGCGGAGCGCCGCAGGCGGAGCTGGTTCACCATCCGCTTCGTCGGGGAGGGCGGCGGCCGACGGGTCTTCACCGAGGTGTCGGGCGGCGATCCGGGCTACGAGGAGACGGCCAAGATCCTCGCCGAGTCGGCCCTGTGCCTCGCACTGGACAAGCTCCCGGAGACCTCCGGCCAGGTCACCACGGCGACGGCGATGGGCGACGCGCTGCTGGAACGCCTGACGGCGGCGGGACTGCGCTTCCGGGTGGCGGCGGTGCGGTGAAAGGCCCCCGCCGACAGGTCCGGGCTAGAAGATCCAGCTGACCAGCGTGTAGAGGATCGCGCCCAGCCAGACGAGGCCGACGACCCCGCCGAGGGCCATGCCGAGCGCGACGCGTCGCTGGGCGGGGTCGAGGGGCGCGGGGCGGACGGCTGCGCGAGAGGTGTTCATATATTCAGACTGCCCAGCAAGATCGGTTTACGCCATCCGTACGGATACTCAGTCGGCCACCGGTACGCGGCGGCCGCCGGTATACGGCCGGCTACCGGGAAATCCGGTGGCGCGGGCCGGCAGGAGCGTGTGACGGTTCACCCCATGGGCAACTCCCGGGCATATCCCGTCTTCAGGACCACCGACGCGTCGTCGGCGTACGCGCGGGCCGAGCGCCTGTGCGCCCTCCTGGCGACGCGCGAGGAGGAGGTCAAGCTCTTCGCGGAGCTGCGGACGGTCGCGGAGGTGCGCCGGATGGCCGGGCTCCTGCCCCGGGCGGTCTTCGAGTACGGGGAGGAGCGGACCGGTCCGGCGGGCGAGGAGCTCTGGTTCGACCTGGACGTGGCGGCGACGGACGACACGGCGCTCCGGCCGCATCTGCCGCTGGACCTGACGGCGGACGCCCCGGCGGGAAGCGTGGAGGAACGCTTCACCGCCGCTCTCGGCCGGGGCATGGCCTCGGTCGACTGGCACGGCCTGTGGCCGGACGACCCGGCGGCGGAGCTGTCCGGCGTGGGCAAGTACGACGGGGTGCAGATCGTGTTCCACGGGGATGAGGCCCAGTGGGGGCAGTGGACCGAGGAGCACACGGTCTTCGTCCACGTGGACAAGTGGGGCGACCTGCCCCGGGCCCGGAAGCTCGCCGCGCACATCGGCAGCGAAGTGCTGGGCGAGGCACAGCCCGGCTGGTGAGGGCGCGGTGCGCCTCAGGCGGTCGCTTCCCGCAGGGTCTGGCGGCACAGGGCGTCCGCCCGGCGGGTGCTTTCCGGCTGGCGGAAGCGGCGGGCCAGGCGCAGGGTGTGGGCGCAGGCGTTGTCGAGGCTGATGCGGTGGCCGACGGAGACGAAGACCGGGTTGGTGTTCTCCTGGGTGCGCAGCGCACGGCCCACCGTCTCGTCGCCGTCCAGCAGCAGGGAGAAGTCGCCGCGCCGGGGGCCGGGGGCCTCGTACGTGAAGGTGAACGGGTTCTTGCCGACGCCGATCACCGGGAGCCCGGTGAGCACGCCCAGGTGGCTGGCGAGCCCGAAGCGGCGCGGGTGGGCGAGCCCGTAGCCGTCGCAGATGACGACGCCCGGGTCGACGGTCAGCGACTCCAGGGCCTCCAGCACCGTGGGGAGCTCGCGGAAGGCCAGCAGCCCGGGGACGTAGGGGAAGGTGATCCTGCCGACGGCGGTGGCCTCGTCCACGGTCTCCAGGGTCTCGGCGTCCAGCACCACGGCCGCCGCGACGACGGTGTCCTTCTCGTCGTCGTACGCCACGTCGACCCCGGTCACCAGCCCGGTCCCGGCCGGCGGACCCGGCTCGTCCAGCACCACCAGGCCGCGCAGGCGGTCCTGGATCGCCCGGCCCTCGGCTTCGTCTGCGGGGGTCTCATGGGCGGGAGTGGGCTGCGTCGTCATGTCCAGCAGCTTAGGCGGTGTCCGGTCCCTCTTCCGCCGCAGACGTCCTGCTCACGGCCCCGCGCCCGGGGTGTCGCGGCCCCGCACCGCCTTTTCGCGGATCGCCGTTCCCGTAGCCTGACGGCCATGTTCGTACTCGAATTGACCTACACCGCCCCGGTCGAGCGCGCGGACGCGCTGATGCGGGAGCACATCGCCTGGCTGGACGAGCAGTACGCGGCGGGCGTCTTCATCGCCTCGGGCCGCAAGAACCCCCGGGACGGCGGGGTGATCCTCGCGGTCGGGGACGACCGGGAGCGGATCGAGAAGATCGCCGCGGCCGACCCCTTCGCCGCGCACGGGGTCTGCGCCTACCGGATCACGGAGTTCATCGCGACCAAGACCGCACCCGAACTGGCCCCGTTCAAGCAGGAGTTGCCCGGTCAGTAGGGCTGGGCGGGCCTCTCTCCCCCTGCTCGGTGCACACACGGCCCAGGGTGCGCGGCCGAGAACCGGGCAGGAGGGCAGGGGTGCAGGAGAGCCTGGCGGAGGAGCGGGGCGTGGGCGGTGACGCAGCTCACGCCACCCGCCGGTGCACGGATCGATGCTTTCCGTCGTCTACTCCAATGCCGGGAACCGTTCACCCAGCCGCGAAAGGGAGCAGGTCTTGTCCAGCGTTATCGAGCAGTCCGTGCAGGCCCGCATGGTCGCGTCCGCCCCGCGGATGGAAACCCTGCCGGCCACTTTGAGTTACGACCGCAAGGACCCCTTCGCCGTGCGGATGGCGTTCCCGGCCCCGGCGACCCTGGAGGGGACCGAGGTGTCCTGGGAGTTCTCCCGCGAGCTGCTGACGGCCGGGATCGACACTCCCGCCGGGGAGGGGGACGTCCGGGTCCGGCCGTTCGGGTACGAGCGCACGGTGCTGGAGTTCCACGCGGCCGAGGGCATCGCCATGGTCCATGTGCGCACGGCCGAGCTGCGCCGCTTCCTGGACCGGGCGCAGGAGCTGGTACCGGTGGGCGACGAGTACCGCTATCTGGATCTGGACCGGGACCTGACCGATCTCCTCGGCGGCGCCTGCTGACCGGCACCGGCGGACTCTCCAGGGCGTCATAGCCGCGCCCCCTGCCCCCAGCCGAAGTCGTAGCCGCAGTCGTAGCCTTAGCCGTACAGCGGAGAAAACCGGTTGCCGGGCCGGACACCCCGGCCCTACCTTCGTGATGTTCCTGTTGTCGTCGGACGGAGAAGGACGTTGCTGATCTGAGACCCCCGCACCGCGCAGCACCCGCCACGCCTGTCGTGAGCCCCGGGTGCCCGTGTGCGATCTCAGCTCGTCAGCCGTCCTTTCGCTCACTTCCCGACCGACGTACCAGGAGATCCGTATGTCTGCGTCCGACACCCACATCAGCTGCACCTCCCTCTCCTTCTCCTGGCCCGACGGCACCGAAGTCCTCTCCGGCTTCGATCTCGCCGTGGGCCCCGGCCGTACCGGGCTGATCGGGCTCAACGGGTGCGGCAAATCCACCCTGTTGCGGCTCATCGCCGGTGAACTCGCCCCGCTGGAGGGGCAGATCAGGACCGTCGGCGGGCTCGGCCATCTGCCGCAGACCGTGACCCTGGACACCGCCCTGCGGGTCGATCAGGTGCTGGGCATCGCGGACCTGCGGGCGGCGATCGACGCCGTCGCGGCGGGCGATGTCCGCGAGGAGCTCTTCACGGTGATCGGTGACGACTGGGACGTGGAGGTGCGCGCCCGCGCCGCCCTGGACGGGCTCGGCCTCGGCCACATCGGGCTGGACCGCACCGTCGGGGAGATGTCCGGTGGCGAGTGCGTACTCCTGCGGCTGGCCGCGCTGTTGCTGGCCCGCCCCGGGGTGCTGCTGCTGGACGAGCCGACGAACAACCTGGACGCGGTCGCCCGCAGGAAGCTGTACGACGCCGTGGACGCCTGGACCGGGACGCTGCTCGTGGTCAGCCACGACCCTGAGCTGCTGGAGCGCGTCGACCGGATCGCGGATCTGCGGGAGGGCTCGGTCACCTGGTACGGCGGAAACCTCTCGGCGTACGAGGAGGCGCTCGCGGTCGAGCAGGAGGCGGCCCAGCGCATGGTGCGGGCCGCCGAGTCGGATGTGCAGCGGCAGAAGCGCGAACTGGCCGATGCTCACATGAAGTTGGCCCGGCGCAGGCGGTACGGGCAGAAGATGTGGGACACCAAGCGGGAGCCCAAGGTGGTGATGGGCCAGCGCAAGCGGTCCGCCCAGGAGTCGGCCGGCAAACACCGCATCCTGCACACCGAGCGGCTGGCGGAGGCCAGGGAGCGGCTCGACGAGGCGGAGTCGGCGGTGCGCGAGGACGAGGAGATCCGCATCGCGCTGCCCCGGACCCGGGTGCATCCGGGGAGCGAGGTGCTGCTCCTGCGTGACCCGGTTCCGCCCTACGGGCCGCCGCTGCACGGGGAGTTCACGGTGCGCGGCCCCGAGCGGATCGCGCTGACCGGCCGCAACGGGGCGGGCAAGACGGCGCTGCTGCGGACGATCGCGGGCGAGCTCGCCCCGGTCTCCGGGGAGGCGACGGCGCTGCTGCCGCTGGGGTTCCTCCCGCAGCGCCTGGACGTGCTGGACGAGGCGCTGTCCGTGGTGGAGAACGTGAAGCGGTCGGCCCCCGGCCTGACGGACAACGGCATCCGGGCCCGGCTCGCGCACTTCCTGTTCAAGGGGGGCGCCGCCGATCACGCGGCCGGGACGCTGTCGGGCGGGGAGCGCTTCCGGGCGGCGCTGGCGATGCTGCTGCTGGCGGACCCGGCGCCCCGGCTGCTGTTGCTGGACGAGCCGACGAACAGCCTGGACCTGGCGAGCGTACGGCGGCTCACGGAAGCGCTCGCGGCGTACGAGGGGGCGCTGATCGTGGCGAGCCACGACGTACCGTTCCTGGAGTCGATCGGGGTCACCCGGTGGCTGCGGCTGGACGGGGAGCTGCGGGACACGACCCCCGAGGAGGTGCGGGCGGGGCGGTGAGAGGCTGCGCAGGTCGTACGGGTCCTGCGGGTCCCGCAGGACAGGGCGGCAGAAGCTCAAGATCCACGGGAAAAGGCGACAGAAGCTGTCGGGTATCGCGCCTAGCGTCACGGGCATGGATCACAGCACCGAACGCGGCACAGGCACGACCCCGGCCGCCCGCCACCGTCCCACCCAGCACACCACCGCCACGAACACCCACCCCCGCCCCACCGAACGCGGCATCACCATCACCGGAGCGCACGAGAACAATCTGCGCGATGTCTCCCTCACCCTGCCCAAGGGCCGGATCACCGTCTTCACGGGCGTCTCCGGTTCGGGGAAGTCCTCGGTCGTCTTCGACACGATCGCCGTGGAGTCCCAGCGGCAGCTGAACGAGACCTTCACCTCGTTCCTGCGGAACCGGCTGCCCAAGTACGAGCGGCCACGGGCGGAGTCCATGGAGGACCTGTCCGTGGCCGTCGTCGTCGACCAGAAGCCGCTGGGCGGCAACGTCCGCTCGACCGTGGGCACGGCGACGGACATCTGGTCGGTGATCCGGGTGCTGTTCTCCCGGTACGGCACGCCGAGTGCGGGCGGGGCGACCGCGTACTCCTTCAACGACCCCACCGGGATGTGCCCCGAGTGCGACGGGGTGGGGCGTACGGTCCGGCTCGATCTGGACCGGGCGGTGGACTGGTCGAAGTCGCTGAACGAGGGGGCGCTGCTGCTGCCCGGCCTCGGGGTGGGCAGCTGGGAATGGAACCTGTACGGCGGGTCGGGGCGGTTCGACAACGACCTGCCGCTCTCCGCGTACGGCGAGGATGAGCGTCAACTCCTGCTGTACGGCTCCGGGTTCACCGTCCGGCTCGATCTGCGTACGGGCTCGGCGGACATGCGGTTCGAGGGAGTGGTGACGCGGTTCGAACGGCTCTACCTCAAGCGGGACACGGCATCGCTGTCGGAGAAGCGGCGCGCGGCGGCCGACCGGTTCACCGTCGAGCGGGTATGCGGCTCCTGCGAGGGGGCGCGGCTGAACGCGGCGGCGCTCGCCAGCCGCGTCGACGGGCTCTCGCCCGCCGACTACGGGCGGATGGAGGTCTCCGATCTCGTCGGCGTGCTGGGGCGGATCGACGATCCGGTGGGCGGCCCGATCGCGGCGGCGGCCCGCGAGCGGCTGGAGCGGCTCGTGGGGATCGGGCTCGGCTATCTCAGCCTGGACCGGGAGACGACCACCCTGTCGGGCGGCGAGGGGCAGCGGCTCAAGATGGTGCGGCATCTGGGGAGTTCACTGACCGGGCTGACCTTCGTCTTCGACGAACCGAGCGTCGGGCTGCACCCCCGGGATGTCGGGCGGCTCGGCGATCTGCTGGTGCGGCTGCGCGACAAGGGGAACACGGTGCTGGTCGTCGAGCACGACCCGGATGTGATGGCGGTCGCGGACCATATCGTCGACATGGGTCCGAGGGCCGGTGCGGAGGGTGGGCACATCGTCTTCGAGGGACCGTTCGACCGGCTGCGTGAGGCGGACACGCTCACCGGCCGGTGCCTGCGCCAACGCACGCCGCTCAAGACGGACTTCCGCTCCCCCACCGGTCAACTCCCGGTCAAGGGAGCCGATCTGCACAACCTCAAAGGGCTGGACGTGTCGTTCCCCACCGGGGTGCTGACCGTGGTCACGGGTGTGGCGGGTTCGGGCAAGTCGACGCTGGTGTCGGAGGTGTTCACAGCGGCCCACCCGCAGGCGCTGGTCGTCGACCAGAGCGCGATCACCGCCTCCTCCCGCTCGACCCCGGCCTCGTACATCGGCGCACTGGACACCATCCGCAAGGTCTTCGCCCGGGAGAACGGTGTCGACGCGGGGCTGTTCAGCTTCAACTCCTCGGGGGCCTGCCCGGGTTGCTCGGGCCGGGGGGTGATCTCCACCGACCTGGCCTTCATGGACCCGGTCACCACGACCTGCCAGGAGTGCGAGGGCCGCCGCTTCCACGACGACGTACTGAAGCACCGGGTCGGCGGCCGGTCCATCGCCGACGTGCTGGAGATGACGGCGGCGCAGGCGGTCGGGCTGTTCGCCGGGCGGTCCGAGGACCGCGCGCTGCTGCGGAAGCTCCGTACGCTCGACGAGGTCGGGCTCACCTACCTCACCCTCGGGCAGCCGCTCAGCACGCTCTCCGGCGGCGAGCGCCAGCGGATCAAGCTCGCCACCCAGCTGCACCGGACCTCCGGCGTGTACGTCCTGGACGAGCCGACGACCGGGCTGCACCTGGCCGACACGAGCGCGCTGGTGGACCTGCTCGACCGGCTCGTCGACGCGGGGAACACGGTGATCTGCGTGGAACACAACCTGGAGGTGGTGAAGCGGGCGGACTGGGTGATCGATCTCGGCCCGGACGGCGGGAAGAAGGGCGGGGAGCTGGTCTACGAGGGGACACCGGAAGGGATGCTCACGGACCGCGCTTCGGTTACCGCCCGGTATCTGCGCCGGGACCTCGGCCTGCCCGAAGAACCCCCGAAGAGCCTTCGGAAGAGCCCCTGACGAGCCCCTGACGAGCCCGGGAGATCCAGGAAGAGCCAGGAAGAGCCAGGAAGAGCCCTGGTGAGCTGCGAGGACCCTCCAGGGCCCTCCAGGACCGACCAGGACCGGTCGCGAGCTGCGCGGATAACGGTACGTAATCGGGTGCCCCCGGGGGCGGGCTTGGCTTTGCCCTTACCGTCGCCTTAACCTACGGTCTCGTAACCTACGAAGCCGTAGGTAATTCTCCCGTCCCCACCTCCCGTCCCCACCTCCCGTCCCCAGGAGTTCCCCGTGACGATCACCTCTCCCCATCTCGGCAGTTCGAAGGCGTGGACCGACGCCCAGCTGCTGTACGCGCTGGAAGAGGTGGTGGAGAAGGAGCTCAACCGCCATCTCAAGGTCGCCAAGGACTGGATGCCGCACGAGTACGTCCCGTTCTCCGACGGCCGGAACTTCCCCGGCATCTTCGAGGACGGCGAGGCCTGGGCGGCGGACCAGTCGAAGGTCACCGACATCGGCAAGATCGCGCTCGTGGTGAACCTCCTCACCGAGGACAACCTCCCCAGCTACCACCACGAGATCGCCTCCCTCTTCGGCCGCGACGGCGCCTGGGGCACCTGGGTGCACCGCTGGACCGCCGAGGAGGGCCGCCACGGCATCGTGATGCGCGACTACCTGCTCACCTCACGCGCCGTGGACCCGGACAAGCTGGAGCAGTTCCGCATGGCGCACATGGCGGAGGGCTTCGAGTCGGACAACCGCCACTCGATGCTGCACTCCGTCGCGTACGTCGCCTTCCAGGAGCTGGCCACCCGCGTCTCCCACCGCAACACCGGCCACCAGTCCGGCGACCCGGTCTGTGACCGGATGCTGGCCCGGATCGCGACCGACGAGAACCTGCACATGGTCTTCTACCGCAACCTGCTGGGCGCCGCCTTCGAGCTGGCCCCGGACCTGACCATGCAGGCCGTGCGCGATGTCGTCGTCAACTTCCGGATGCCCGGCCACGGGATGCCCGGCTTCGAGCGGGCCGCCGCGCAGATGGCGATCGGCGAGATCTACAACATGCGCATCCACCACGACGACGTGATCCAGCCGGTGCTGCGCTTCCTGAAGGTCATGAGCATCGACGGCCTCGGCCCGGAGGGGGCGAAGGCGCAGGAGGAGCTCGGTCTGTACATGGGCGGGCTGGACAGCGAGGCGTCGAAGTTCGACGAGAAGCTCGCCGCCCGCAAGGCCCGCATGCTCGCGCGCGGCCGCGCCTGACGCCGCTGCTCCACCCCCTCGCCGGGCGCTCGCCCGCTGTCGTTCCACCGTGTCACTCCACGGCCGTGACCTCCGCGTACGCCATATCGCGCACATCTCCGCAGGGGTGCTGGCGCAGCATCCGCAGCTGGGTGCGCCACGGCCCGGTCCACGAGGTGCGCCGGCCGCAGGCCACCGTCAGCTCGGCGGCGAGCAGCCCCTCGCCCAGGTCTCCGGTCCCCGACAGCCGTGCGACGACGACCAGCAGAGTCTCCGGGTCACCGGCGTACGCGCCACGGGTGAAACGGGCACGGCGTCCGACGGCGGCCGCGGTCCGGGCGGCGAGCGCGGGGCGGCCCGTGTGCAGGGCGGCCAGCTCCACCAGGGCGGCCTGCAGCGCGTCGGCGTCCGTACCGTCCAGCTCCAGTGAGTCCGCGAGCAGGGACGCGGCCTGCGGTACGAGATCGTGGTGACCGGCGAGGACCCGCCCGGCCTCGCCGAGCACGGCCCTGCCCTGTGGGCCGTACGTCTCGGCACACCCCGTCAGCGCCCCGGTGAGCCGGCCGATGCGCTGCCGGGCGGGCCGGTCCCGTTCCGCTCCGGCGTCGTCCGCCGTCTCCCCGGTCGCCAGCAGGGTCAGCGCGCGCTTGAGCGCCGCTGCCGCCTGCGGGGTCGCCGGGGCGGCCTCGGCGAGGGTGTCGGCGGCCGAGCCCCAGGTGGAGCGCCGGTCCATGTCGGTGACGGCCTCGACCAGGAGGGTGGCCGCTCCCGGCGCCCAGGGCAGCCACGGCCGCAGCGCACGGTGGCCGAGGGCGACGAGTTCATCGTCCTCGGACCCGCACACCTGCTGGATCAGCTTGGCGTAGCGCGGCCGGTGGCCGGGGTCCAGCTCGTTCGGATGCGTCGCCAGGACGGCGGTGCGCAGGGCGCGCCCGCCCGTCGCCGCGTCCGCCATCACCTCCCACATCCGCTCGTCGCCCAGCAGCTCCGTACCGGAGGCCACACAGGCCGCCCGCACATCGGGATGCTGGTCCGGCTGTGCGTACGCGTCGGCGAGGAGGGCGGCCGCTTCGGGCAGCGGCAGCAGGGCCGCGGCCAGCCGGACCGTCTCCTTGCGGCTGGTCACCTTGCCGGTGCCGGGTGCCGTGCGGGCGGCGAGCAGGGGGCGCAGCCGGGAGGGGCGGGTGTGGGCGGCGGCCCGGCCCGCCGCGTACAGCGCGACCCGGGCCCGGTCGTCCCCGGCGTGGGCCAGCAGGTCGGGCAGTGTGTCGGCGGGCCGGTCGGTGTGCGCGAGGGCGGCCAGCGCCGCTTCCGCGAGCACCACGTCCGGGGCGTCCGCCCAGGCCCGTACGGCGTCGGCGCCCCGGCCGGGCAGCCGGGCGAGCCGCCCGAGCGCCACGCCACGTACGGACAGCGGAAGCTTCTCGTCCGCCACCGTAAGCTCCAACCGCACCTGTACGGAGCGCTGTTGGCGGGGAACCCAGCGGGTCCCGGCGGATTCCGTGCCGATGGTCCACACCGTTCCGGCGGTGAGGAAGCGGCCCCATGGCGGGGTCCCGCCGACGTACGCGTCCAGCAGATCGGTGCGCCGGGTGGTCAGGATCCGCTGTACGGAGGGCAGCGCGGCGGCGGACGGGTCGCGGGTCAGCAGCCGCTCGACCCGTGCGTCCCGTTCCGCCGGAGGCCGGAGCCAGAGGTCGACGGCGCTGCGGGCGGTGGATTCGCCGCCGTAGCTCACGGCCTGCCACAGCAGCTCCTGGAGGCCGGGCAGCGCGTCGGCGCGGCGGCCGAGGGCCCGGGCGAGGGCCAGCACGAGGTCGTAGTCGGAGCGTTCGGCGCCCGCCTCCAGCCAGGGCCGCAGCGCTTCGAGGACGGTGTGCTCCTGGCCCCGGCGCAGGGTCCGGTCCAGTCGGCCGAGGTCGGCGCTGCCGCTGTTGCCGGAGATCCGGACCAGGGTGCGCAGGGCCCAGTTGAGCAGGGCGCTCTCCCCGGTGACCGCGTGTTCGCGCAGGACGGCGACAGCGAGCGAGCTGAGGGCCGCGCGGCTCCCGGCGGAGGAGTCGCGGGCCTCCACCGTGTCGGCGGCGATGCGGTCGAGCAGCGGTTCCACGGTGTCGGTGAGGAGCGCGGGCGGGACGGTGAGCAGGGCGCGCAGCGCGGCGGAGCGGACGGGGTCCTGTTCGTTGCGCAGCCGCAGCAGGTCCTCCAGCACGGTGGCGACGCTCGCCCGGTCGCCGGAGCGCCCCGCGTTGCGGACGAGCAGGGACCAGGCGGCGGCCCGGTCGTCGGCGGCGGGTTCGCGGGCGGCAGCCAGGAGCCGTTCCCGTACCTCGTCGAAGGGCAGGTAGGACTCGGCCCGGAGCACAGTGGCGCGGTCGGCGCCGCGGGTCCGGGCGCGGTCGGCCAGGCGGCGCGCGACGGACGCCACATGGGTACGGGGCAGAGCGCCCAACAGCGCGGTGTCGACGGTTACTTCGGCGCCCTCCCCCTGCCCCGCGGTGACCGCTTCGTGGACGGCGGCGCGGCGGGAGGGCGGCAGGGCGCGGAGCAGTCGGGGCTGGAGAGCGGTGGTGTCGCGGGCCAGTTCGGTGAGGAGGGCGTCGGGCAGCTCGCCCACCAGCCGGTGCAGCAGGGTGCGGCTGAGCGCCCGCTCCGGTACCGCGCAGATGTCGGGGGCGAGGAGGAGGCGGGCGAAGCGGGTGGGGTCGGCGGTGGCGAGGTGGCCGAGGCGGCCG
Organism: Streptomyces sp. NPDC059452; assembly: GCF_042750035.1. NCBI lineage: Bacteria > Bacillati > Actinomycetota > Actinomycetes > Kitasatosporales > Streptomycetaceae > Streptomyces > Streptomyces sp. NPDC059452. The sequence continues at coordinate 241,811 of NZ_JBHYVE010000006.1, read as the reverse complement.
AACAGCGATCCCGGGAGCCGGGCGGGGCCGTACCGTTCGAGGAGGTCGAGCACCCGGTGCGGGAGGGCGCGCGCGGCGGCGACGACGCCCCGGTCGTAGCCGTACCAGTGCCACCAGCCGTCGAGTTCGGCGGCGGGCAGGGCGGCCAGCTCCGCTTCGGCCGCGTCGAGCAGCGGGCCGGGGTGGCGGTGGCCGAGCGCGGACCAGCAGGCCGCCGAGCGCCAGAGCGCGGGCAGCAGCTCCCGGACCGTGGCGGCCGAGCACCCGGGCAGCAGCCGGGCCGCCTCGGTGTCGCCCCACGTCGTACGGAGGACGGGGATCAGCCGGTCGGCGAGCTCGGTGCGGCGGTCGAGGACGATCGCCCGTACGAGCTGTCGCCGTACGGCGGCGGGCGCGTCGGCGAACGCCTCCTCGTACACGTGGTCCGGCACCCCCAGGCTCCGGGCCGCGCGCAGGGCATGGCTCCGTACGACACTGTCCTCATCGGCGATGTGCGCACCGATCCACTCGGTGTCCCGCCCGACGGCGGCGGCGACCACGGCGGTACGCCGCTCGTACGGATCGCCGTCACCCAGCTCGTCGAGCACCGGGCGCAGCACTCCTTGAGCCGCCAACCGCGCTGTACGCACGGCGAGTTCGCGCATCCGCCGCGGGTGGGGCAGGGGGTCGAGCGCGTCGAGGAGGGCGGCGGCGAGGACGAGGGGCTGTGCGTCGGTCATGGGGGGATTGTGCCGTGCCGGGGGCCATCCGCCCGAAGGATTTAAGGATTTACGGAGCGGGGGGCGGGAGCGGGGTGCCAGGGCCCGTTCGGCTACCGGGCCCCCGCCTCCGCCCGGGCGTCCGCGCGGATGAGTTCGGCGGCGCGTTCCGCGAGGGCGACGGTCGGGGCGTGGGTGTGGCCGCGCGTGATCCTCGGCATCACCGACGCGTCGACGACCCGCAGCCCCGCCACCCCGCGCACCCGGAGCCGGGGGTCGGTCACCGCGCCCTCGTCCTCGCCCATACGGCAGGTGCCGACGGGGTGGTACAGGGTCTCGGCCGCGCCCCGGATCGCCCGGGCCAGCTCCATGTCGTCGACGACGCCCGGGTAGAAGCCCATGGGTTCGCCGGTGTACGGGGCGAGCCGCGGGGAGGCGAGCAGGCTCTCCGCACGGCGGACGCCCGCGATCAGGCGGCGGAGGTCGGACGCGTCGGTGAGGTACCCCGGGTCGATCCGCACGCCCTGGGAGTCGGCGGCGAGGGTGATGCTGCCGGTGCTCCCGGGCTGGAGAAGGATGACGCCCAGGGTGAGGCCGTGCTCGGTGGGCGCGGCCAGCCCGTGGTTGATGAAGGGTGCCGGAGCGAAGATCAACTCCAGGTCGGGGGCGGCCAGTTCCGGGGTGGAGCGGATGAACGCGGCGGCCTCCCCGACGTTGGAGGTCAGCGGCCCGCGCCGGGCCAGGAGGTAGCGCGCGAGGTTGGCGGGGGTGTCGGCCCCGGTCAGGGTCACCGGCTGCGGGCAGCGCACGGTGAGGGCGAAGGACAGATGGTCCTGGAGGTTCCGGCCGACCTCCGGCGAGGCGGCGCGCACCTCGATCCCCGCCGCTCGCAGCGCCTCGGGGTCGCCGATACCGGAGCGGAGCAGAAGGTGCGGCGAGCCGATCGCGCCCGCGCTGAGGATCACCTCACGGCGGGCGGTGAGGCGGCCGGGGCGGCCGGTCCCCGTGTACACACCGGTGACGCGGGGGCCGTCGAAGGCGAGGGAGCGGACGCGCGTACCGGTGAGGATGTCCAGGTTGGCCCGGCGGGCGGCCCGCCGCTTCAGATAGCCGTCGGCCGCGCTCCAGCGGCGGCCCCGGCGCTGGTTGAGCGGGGTGAGGGAACAGCCGCTGTGGTCGGGCACGTTGAGCTCGGGCAGCTCGGGGAGGCCGTCGGACCGGCAGGCGGCCAGGAAGGCCGCGCTCAGCGGGCTCGGGTCGCGGGGCGGCGAGATGAAGAGCGGCCCCTCGGTGCCGTGGGGCGTGCTCGCGGTGGTGGGGCCCGTCCACTGCTCCGCCCGCCGGAAATACCGTACGAGCGTGTCGTGGGACCAGTCCTCCCCCGCGCTCCGCGCCCAGGCGTCGTAGTCGTCCCGGTGGCCGCGCACCCACATCATGGCGTTGATGGACGAGGACCCGCCGAGGGTGTGCCCGCGCGGCCAGTACAGCTCGCGGCCGTCCAGGCCCGGCTGGGCGACGGTGTGCAGGTCCCAGTCGTACGGGGTCTTGAACAGCTTCGGGAAGGCCGCCGGGATGCGGATCTCCGGCTTCCGGTCGGGCCCGCCGGACTCCACGAGCGCGACTCTGACCGTCGGGTCCTCGGAGAGCCGCGCGGCCAGGACACAGCCCGCCGATCCGGCGCCGACGACGATGTAGTCATAGGTGGCGGTGCGCTCGCCGGACGAACCGGACTGCCCCAGTCCCTGCCCCTGACTCAGTTCCAGCCCCTGCCCCTGCACGCTCATCGCAACTCCCCTGCCCGGTGCGGATGCCTGCCTGTGACGGACAGCGGAAGTCTGGCATGTACGGGGGCTGTTCAGCCCCGATTGCGCTCTTCCCGCCGCAGCCGCTCGCGCTCCTTCTCGGAGAGCCCGCCCCAGACGCCGAACCGCTCGTCATTGGCGAGTGCGTACTCCAGGCAGGCCACGCGCCCCTCGCAGGCCCCGCAGAGCTGCTTGGCCTCGCGCGTCGAACTGCCGGGGGCCGGGAAGAAGAACTCGGGTCCGGCCTGCGCGCACAACGCGGTCTCCTGCCAGTCGAGCGCGTCCTCGGTCACTGTATTGATCAGCATGGAAGACACGCTGCCCGGCCGCGATAAACGACTGATCAACGATCCATCAATCGCCGTTGATCATCCGCCCCCCCTTCCCTCTTCCCTCTTCCCCCTTCCCCCTTTCTGCTCCTCCTCTGCCTCTACCGCCTCGGCTGGGGCTTCATCACCGCGAAGACCGCCCCGTACGGATCGGTGATGGTGGCCATCGTGCCGACACCGGGCACCTCCATCGGCGGAAGCGACTCCGCACCGCCGAGCCGCTTTGCCGCGCCCACCGTGGCCTCCACGTCCTCCACCGCGAAGTACGGCAGCCAGTGGGTGCCGCGCGCGGCCTCGGCCGGGACGTCGCTCATCGTGACCAGGCCGCCGAACGACAGCTCCGGGCCGGTGCCCGCGGGGTGAACAGTGGTGTACACGTACTGGGTGCCCTCCACCACCAACGGATTGGTCCGCCAGCCGAAGACATCGGCGAAGAACACGACCGCCGCCGGAACGTCCGGGGTGTACAGCTCGACCCACAGGAGCGAGCCCGGCTCCTGGATGAGACCGAGGCCGGGGTTCTTCCGGGGCTGCCACACGCCGAAATACGCCCCGGCCGGATCGGCGAAGCCGCCCATCCGCCCGTAGTCCAGCACGTCCATCGGCGAGAACGCGGCGCGCCCGCCCGACCGGGTCACCAACTGGGCGGTGGCGTTGATGTCGGGCGACTGGAAGTAGATCGACCAGGTGCTGGCAGCCTGCTCCTCGGGGACCGTCATGACACCGCTGACGGTGTGGCCGTCCAGGGTGTACATCCCGTAGCCACCGACCTCGGGGCCGCCGGGAACGTGCTCCCAGCCCAGGAGGCCCCCGTAGAAGGCGGTGGTCCCCTCCAGGTCGGGCGTGCCGAGATCGACCCAGTTGGGCGCTCCGTCGGGGAAGGCGGGGTTGCGCATGGCGGCGGCCTCCTTCAGCGGCTCCCGTGCCCCGCACGCACGCACACACATGCACGGCGGAACGGGGCTGTTCCCTGTCCCATCGAGTCTCGCACCGCCCACTGACAACCGCAGTCCACGAAGGGCCGTCCGGGCCGTGGGGCCGGAGTCCTCCGGCCGGAACAAAGAAACCTCCCCCCGGTCTCAGGCCGGGGGGAGGTTGCCACTGTCTTCCTCGATCAGACCTCGGGATGGCTGACGTACGCGACGAACGCGCCCCACGCGGCGGCCCGCACCCGCACCTCGGGGAGGCCGGTGTCCTTGCTGTCACGCGCACGAACCACACCAGGAAGGCCCGCATCCGCGACCTTCACCTCGACGCAGTCGTCGTTGCTACCGCTGTACGAGCTGATGTGCCAGTCAGACTGCGATGTCATCGCGGTACTTCCTTCTGTCAGACCTCGGGGTCACTCACGTACGCGACGAACACGCCCCACGCAGCCGCAGGAACCCTCACCTCGGGGAGGCTGATGTCCTTGCTGTCACGCGCGCGGACCACACCGGGAAGGCCCGCATCCGCGACCTTCACCTCGACACAGTTGTCGTTGCTGCCGCTGTACGAGCTGATGTGCCAATCGGACTGCCGTGTCATCGTTGGTACTTCCTTCGTGCGTCCCTCATGACCTGTGCGGACGCGTCAAGGTCCAACGCGCCAGCCTGGATGTGATCGTAGATCCTCTGGAACCTATCGACATCACCGGGCTCCTGGTAGTAGGTGCCCGTGTTGAACCCCTCGGCGTAGGCGGTTCGCGTGCCGTCCCGGAGGGTCAGCAGACTGATCGAGCCCGGCACCGCAGGCTGATCGATCGGGAGCACCTGAATGTGGATGTACGGGCGTTCGCCCATATCCAGCAGGTGATCGATCTGCCCGGCCATGACCTCAGGACTGCCGTGGACCTGGTAGAGGGCGGGCTCGGCCAGAACGACCCACAGCCACGGCGGATTCTCCCGGCCGAAGACCTCCTGCCTCTCGGCTCGTCGGATCACGGAGTCCTCCAAGCCCTCGGGATTGTCCGTGAAGTCCAGCGCCATCAACGCGCGTGCGTAGTCGGAGGTCTGGAGCAGCCCCGGAACTCCGGGCGAAAACTCGTGTATCGACCGGGCGTTGGCCTGGGCGCGCAGGAAGCGCCGGGAGTAGTTCTTGAACGCCTCGGACTTGATGAGCGTCTGGAGCTCCACCAGGGAGCCGTCCACGCCGAACACCTGCTCCAGCTTCACCGTGAGGTCCCGCCCCGGCGGGTCGTTCGCGGTCTCGATCGAGCTGATCCGGCCCGGGCTGACGAACACCTTCGCCGCGAGGTCGGTGACGTCCCAGCCCTGCGCCTGCCTGAGCTTGCGGATTTTCGACCCGAGCAGGTCCTCGACGCTCTTCTCGGGCGTCAGCTCCTTCGGTGGCCTCGCCATGTGCGCGACTCCATTTTTCCGCGTTACGGACTCGAAGTTATTACCCCTGGTGATCGTACGGCTACACCGCCAACCTGGTTGCTGAACGGCGAAGTTCCCCCCACCGAGAGGAATCCATGAACGTCATTGAGCCACTTCCCCTGGGGAGGCCGGTGCCGGTCGCGCATCGACCGGCACTCGTACGCCCCTATGCGCTGCAAGGAGCGCGTTTCACGCCCGTCGACCTGTCCGTACCGCGTGTGGAGACACGCGTGTACGACCGGGTGACCCAGACCGCGACCATGGTGGACGGCACGCCACTGATCACCATGGCCACCAGCCAGAAGACGAATCCGGACGGCGACCCCAAGAACCCACCGTCACACGACGAGGGAAGCGATCCGGGGTTCATCGAATGACGGTCCTGATCGTGGACAACCCGTTCGAGGCCGGCACCGACCTGGTGGTCCGCGAGCTGGCCTCGGCGGGGGTCCCCATGTTCCGTATGGACATGGCCGAGTTCCCGTCCGAGCTGAACTTCCGCGCCACGTTCAGCCAGTGGTGCTGGGAGGGTGTCCTCACCCAAGGGGAGAGGACCGTCGACCTCACCGCCATCCAGGCCGTGTACTGGAACCGGCCGAGCGGGTTCAGATTCTCCGGGCTGTCTGCATCGGACGAGCACTACGCCAGGGGCGCCGCCCGTATCGGTTTCGGTGGTGTGATGACGAGCCTGGACGTGCCGTATCTCAACCATCCGGCCAAGGCGTCGGCCGCCGAGTTCAAACCGAGGCAGCTCCAGGTGGCACGCGCGGCCGGACTGTCGGTCCCCCGAACTCTGGTGACCACGGAGGCGGACGCGGTGCGGCGGTTCTCGCACCTGACTCGCGGCCCGGTCGTCACCAAGGCGCTGGGCGTACCTGTCGTAGCCCATGCGGGCGGGTACGAGGCCCTCTACACCCGGGAGCCGGACCTTGACGCCCTGGAAGGAGTCGAATTGACGGCTCATCTGTTCCAGGAGCGGATCGAGAAGGACTTCGAGGTCCGGGCCGTCTTCATCGGGGACGAGTGTTTCTGCGTCCGTATCGACACCGAGAGCGATCGAGCCCGCGTCGACTGGCGCTCGGACTACGACTCGATCAGGCTCACTCCCATGGAGACGCCGAAGGAGGTGCTCCAGTCGTTGCAACGGTACGCGGCCGTGATGGATCTGGCCTATTTCGCCGCGGACTTCATCGTGCAGCCTTCGGGAAGGTGGCTGTTCCTGGAGGCCAACCCGTCCGGGCAGTGGGCCTGGGCCAACTCCCCCGACCTGCCGGTGGCCAAGGCCATCTCCACCCTCCTGGAGGAATGGTGCGATCTCTGAACTGGGCCCCCGAGGCAAGCTCCTTGGCGGACTCCCTGCGGGCGTCCGGAGACATCGCCTCGCGGCCCGTGTACGAGGCTGTCGCCTCGACTCCCCGGCATGTCTTCGTCCCGGCGTACTTCCAACAGCGCGGCGGCTCGCCGACGCTGTGGCAGCGGCGCACGGAGGAGGACGGTGCGCGGTGGCTGGAGCCGATCTACGCGAACGCCTCGCTGGTCACGGAGTTGGGCTCGGCCGAGGCGGTGGACGGCGGCTGGCACGGTGTTCCCACCTCGTCCAGTACGCAGCCGAGCCTCACGGCCCGGATGCTCGAAAGCCTCGGCATCGAGCCGGGGGACGATGTTCTGGACGCGGGGCTGGGCACCGGCTACCAGGCCGCGTTGATCCTGAAGCTGGTCTCCGGGCCGGACCGGCTCGTCACGTGCGACATCAGTGGTACGGACACGGCGAAGGACCGGTTGAAGGCGCTGGGTCACCTGCCCGAAGTCATCGAGGCCGACGCCACCTCGTGGCGATGGCAGCGACAGTTCAGCAAGATCATCTTTTCTTTCGGGCTGCCGTACCTCACGGACTCCGTCCGCACGGCGCTCGCCCCGGGTGGCAGGCTCATTGCCAACGTGTTCGGCCCGATGAGCTCCGCTCTCGTACTCCTGGAAGCCCGTCCCGACGGCACTCTCTCCGGCCGCTTCACGAAGGACGGCGGGTCCTTCATGGCGGCGCGGCACGAGGCCGAGCCCGTACGGCCCGTGTGGGCGGATCTCGGTGAACGCTCCGAAGGCGTCTCGGGTATCCCCGTCGAGGACTTCGACGACCCTCACCTGGCGTTCCTCCTGTCCGCGAGGCTGCCCGGCCTGAACCTCCAGTACGGCACGGAGGAGGGCGGGCCGATGCGCCGCCTGGTCCTGCCGGGCGGCCGGTGGGGCGAGGTCACGTACCACCGGGAAGGAGGGGGCGCGGGCAGCTACCAGGATCACGGCCAGGGTTTCTGGGAGGCCGTCGAGCAGACGTGGTCCTGGTGGGTCGCACACGGGAAACCCACCTGGGACCGGTTCGGCCTCACCGTGGCCCCGGACGGTGAGCACACGCTCTGGTACGGGTCCCCGGACGGCGACTCCTGGAGGGTGCCGACCCGGCCGTGACGCCGGGCGCCGCCCTTGGCCCGCCTCCGCGTCCGGGGGCTGTCAGTGGGCCGTGGGACGATGACCGTACGCGGGGGAAGAGATCCGCCCCCGGCGGCGTACGGCGACGAGAACCACTTCCCATGGCAGCGAGACCGACGATGACGGACACGGGGGCGAAGGCCCGCCCTGCGGCGACGGGCAGGGCCGCCCGGGAGGCGCGTGCGCAGGCAGGTGCGCTGCTCGACCGGGCCCGTGCCGTGCGGGAGGACCACGCCCGTGCCGTCGAGGCCGTACGGGATGTCCTCGACCCGCTCCTCTCCTCCCTGGTCGACCGGGAGCTGACCGCCATCCCGGTCGCCCGGCTCAAGGACGTCACGGAGGGCCGGCTGCGGCTGGGCGCGCTCGAACAGGCCGGGTTCGCGACCGTCGGGCAGGTCCACGGCACGGGGCGCTACGAGCTCCGGCAGATTCCCGGGGTCGGGGCGCACACCGCCGACCAGGCGCTGGCGGCGGCCGGGCAGATCGCCGACGCGGTGCGCGAGACCGTCTCCGTACGGATCGACATGGACGCCCCCGACGAGGCCACGACCGCGCTGGTCGTCGCCCTGCACCGGCTGGTGGAGGCCGGTCCGGACGCGCGGCGGGCGGTGGAGGCGGCCCAGCGGCTGGCCGAGCGGCTCGATCCGCTGGTGGCCGCCGCCGCACCGGCCGGGAGCCGACTGCGGATGCTGTTCAGCGGCAAGGAGGCGCGCGCCCGCGCGGTCGGGGCCGTAACGGGGCTGCGTGCGGCGCTCGCGGAGGCGGACGCGCAGGAGCTGCCCATGCTGTTCGGGCAGGTCTCCGTGGACCTGCTGCGGGCCCCGGAGGCGGCGCCCGGGGCGTGGGTGGACTTCGAGCTGCGGTCCGCCGAGTACTACAGCCTGCTCGCCGAGCTGTCGGGCAGCGGCCCGGACCGGGACGCCGCCGAGGGGTTCCTGCCCGCCGGGATCGCGGACCGGGTGCGGGCGCTCCGGCTGGACGACTCGCGGCTACGGGTCTCCCTGCGCGGCTACCAGTCGTTCGGGGCGCGCTTCGCCCTGGCCCAGGAGCGGGTGATCATCGGGGACGAGATGGGGCTCGGCAAGACCGTGCAGGCCATCGCCGCCCTCGCCCATCTCGCCGCGCGGGGCGAGACCCACTTCCTCGTGGTGTGCCCGGCGAGCGTGCTGATCAACTGGAGCCGGGAGGTCCGGGCCCGCTCCACCCTGCGGGCGCTGCCGGTGCACGGGGCGGACCGGCTGGAGGCGTTCGCTGAGTGGGTGTCAGAAGGTGGGGTCGCGCTCACCACGTTCGACGCCTTGCGGACCCTCCCCGAGGCCGGACCTGCCCTCTCCATGCTCGTCGTCGACGAGGCCCACTTCGTGAAGAACCCCGCCACCCGGCGGGCGCAGGCGGTCGCCGGGTGGGCGGAGCGCGCGGGGCGGGTGCTGTTCCTCACCGGGACGCCGATGGAGAACCGGGTGGAGGAGTTCCGGAGCCTGGTCCGTCAGCTCCGCCCGGATCTGGCCGATGTGGTGAGCCCGACGCACGGGGCGGCCGGTTCGGAGGCCTTCCGCCGAGCCGTCGCCCCCGCCTATCTGCGCCGCAACCAGGTGGACGTCCTCGCCGAACTCCCGGCCCTGGTGCACGTGGACGAGTGGGAGGAGTTCAGCGCCGGGGACCTGGAGGTGTACCGGGAGGCGGTGGCGTCGGGGCAGTTCATGCGGATGCGCCGGGCCGCGTACGCCGATCCCGCCGCCTCCGCCAAGCTGGAGCGGCTGCGCGAACTGGTCGACGAGGCACGGGACAACGGGCTGAAGGTCGTCGTCTTCTCCTACTTCCGCGAGGTGCTGGCCACGGTCGGCGAGGCGCTGGGGCCGGACACGTTCGGGCCGATCTCGGGAAGCCTCCCGGCCGCCCGCCGACAGGAGCTGGTCGACGCCTTCTCCGCCGTGGACGGACACGCGGTGCTGCTGAGCCAGATCCAGGCCGGGGGCACCGGACTGAACATGCAGGCCGCGTCGGTGGTCATCCTGTGCGAACCGCAGATCAAGCCGACGCTGGAGCACCAGGCCGTCGCCCGCGCCCACCGGATGGGGCAGGTGCGCACGGTCCAGGTGCACCGGCTGCTGGCGGCGGACAGCGTCGACCAGCGCATGGTGGAGCTGCTGGCCCGCAAGGACCGCCTCTTCGACGCGTACGCCCGGCGCAGCGACCTCGCGGAGGCCGCGCCGGACGCCGTGGACGTGTCCGACGGTGATCTGGCCCGGCGGATCGTGGAGGAGGAGCAGCAGCGGCTGGGCCGTCGCTCGGAGTGACCGGACGCCGGGCCGGACCTCAGGCCGGACGCCGGGCCCGCCACCCGGTCAGTGCTGGTGCTCCGCCGCGCCCTTGTCCTCGCCCTCGCCCTTGTCCTCTCCCTTGTCCTCTGCGGCCTTCTTCTCCTGCCCCCCGCCCGCAGCGTGGTGCGGTTCGTACCCCGGGATCGTGCCGTCCGGCTTCTTGATCAGCAGCAGCCCGGCCATCCCCATGTCGGAGTGGCTCTGTACGTGGCAGTGGTACATCCACGCCCCCGCGCCCACGCGTTCGCCCGCGATGATCTGGAGGCCGAAGGAGTCGGCGGGCCCGCAGATCTTGTTGTCGATGACCCGGCTGGGGTCGTCGGGGCCGGTGAGGATGCCGGTCCGGTTGTCCGCCCAGCGGTGACCGTGGATGTGGAAGGTGTGGTAGTACTCGCCGTGCGTGATCATCACAAATTCGAGCCGGTCCCCCACCGTGGCCTCGAAGTTGACGCTGTTGTGGGCCGTCCTGTTGTTGATCATCATGTCGTTGAAGACGACCGTGCACGTCTGGTCCGGCAGCGGGTCGCCCTTCCTGCGCACCACGAGCGGTCCGTACAGCCCCTTGCGTATGCCGCCCGTGCCGCGGTCCGTGCCGACGACGTGGTCGTGGTAGTGCCAGTAACCCGCGCTGCCGGGCTCGTACGTACCGTCCTTGCGGCGGCCCGGGGCGTGGGTGCGCCAGGTGTACGTACGGGTGCCGCCGGGCTCGACGTGGCTCCTGTTCATCCGGGTGCCGTCGTTGGCGATGTCGTAGTCGACGCCGTGGACATGGAGGCTGACGTCACCGTCGGTCAGGTTCTCGAAGTCGATGTGCAGGGTGTCGCCCTCGTTCAGCTCGATGAGGGGGCCGGGATCGACGCCTTGCCCTTCTCGAAGCCGTAGCCCAGCTCCCCGTTCGGCAGCTTCTCGGCGTACATCCTCAGCCTGCGCACCACTCCCCCGGCCGGGGCCGTGCGCGGCGGGTTCTCCGCCGAGCTGGCCTCCACCGCACCCAGCGACAACGATGTCACACCGGTCGCCGCCGCAGCCGCGCCACCGACCAGCATCCGTCGGCTGAAGGTCCTTCGGTCCATGTCGAACTCCCCACTGCGATAAGGAAACGGGCGGAGACGGGCGGGGCCCGGGAGCCCCGGAACGGGCCACACCGTAGCCAGGGGCCGACCGTTTATCCACACTCAGGACAAAGTTCGTGCGATTGCTGCCGTAAGTATTGGCGGGCCGCGAAAAGAGGTCTAGCTTCATGCGCTGTCGTAGTCAACGCTCCAGTGACCACAGAAGGGTTGGGTGACCCACGTGCAAGACGCATCGCATCAGCGGTCCAGATCACGACGCCGACGCGGCCTCGCGGCGGCCGTGGCGGCCGGCGCATTGACCGTGTCCCTGCTGGGCGGTGGCGGCCCCGCCAGCGCGGGCACCTCGCCGGACCGGGACCTGGTCGAGAGAATGGCGACAACGTTGTCTCTGCCGTCCCCGCCGGGCGCGAAGAACCAGGTCAAGGTGCTGGTCTTCCATGCGTCGGCCGGTGACGAGGCACCGTACACGGATGCCGGGATCGCGGCGATCGAGCGGATCGGGCAGACCGGTCCGGAGGCCGGGCGGTTCACCACGGTGGCCACCGCCAACCCGAACGTCTTCACCAACGGCAAGCGGCTCGGCTCCTTCCACGCGGTCGTCTTCCTGACCGGCGGCGGCGATGTCCTGGACCCGGAGCAGGAAGCGGGCCTGGAGGCGTACATGGAGGCGGGCGGCGGCTTCCTCGGCATCCATGACGCGGCGCGCACCGAGCCGTACTCGGACTGGTTCACCGGCCTGGTCGGGGCCCGACCGGCGGCCAACAGCCCAACTGCCGTGCAGCGGGCCACCGTCGAGATCGGGGACCGGGTCCACCCGGCGACCAAAAACCTGCCGCTGGAGTGGAAGCGCCCCGACAAGTGGCTGAACTGGACGAAGAACCCGTCCGGTGAGGTGCACACCGTGGCGCGCGTACGGGAGTTGACGTACGCGCCGGGTGCGAGCGCCAACGGCTGGGACCACCCGGTCTCCTGGTGCCGCGACTACGACGGCGGCCGGTCCTTCTACACGGCGATGGGCGGTACGGCGGACAGCTTCGCCGAGACCGACTTCCGCGACCACTTGCGTGGCGCGCTCGCCTGGACGAACCGGACCTCGCAGGCCGACTGCAAGGCGACCATCACCGCCAACTACACCGCCGAGCGCCTGACCCAGCCCAACCAGCCGGGGCAGAACGACCAGATCGGCGAGCCGCACGGCCTCGTCACCGCGCCGGACGGCAAGGTCTTCTACATCGGGCGCGGGGGTGCCGACAGCTCGCAGCCGGTCGTCACGGACTGGAACAACCCGGACATCGGCAAGGGCAAGGGCCAGATCCACGTCTACGACCCGCAGACGAAGAAGGTCACCCTCGCCGGGGCCCTGGACGTCTTCGGCAACAAGGGCGGCGGCGACGAACTGACCAAGAACGAGGAGGGGTTGCTCGGCATCGAGCTGGACCCCGACTTCACCTCCAACGGCTGGGTCTATCTCCACTACACCCCGCACGCGAAGATCGACCGGGACAAGCACATGGCGGTCCGTCAGGTCTCGCGCTTCACCTACGATTCGGCGTCCGGGAAGCTGGACCTCGCCTCGGAGAAGGTGCTGCTCGGCTGGCCGGTGCAGATCCACAGCTGCTGCCACGCGGGCGGCGGTATGGCGTGGGACTCGAAGGGCAACCTGTACATCGCGACCGGTGACACCAACTCCTCCGGTTTCAGCAGCGGTTACTCCGGCAACAACCCGGAGCCGAACTTCAAGGGCGTCTCCTTCGCCGACGCCCGGCGCACCTCGGGCAACACCAACAACCTCAACGGGAAGATCCTCCGCATCCACCCCGAGGACGACGGCACCTACACCCTCCCCTCCGGCAACCTCTTCACCGGCAAGGAGCCGGACGAGGGCGGCGGGAAGACCCGGGGCGAGATCTACGTGATGGGGGTACGCAACCCGGCCCGGATCTCCATCGACCCCGCGACCGACACCCTGTACGCGGGCTGGGTCGGCCCCGACGCGGGCGCGGCCTCCACCACCTGGGGCCCGGCGAAGTACGACACGTTCGCCGCGATCACCCAGGCGGGCAACCACGGCTGGCCGTTCTGCATGGGCAACAACCAGCCCTACCGGGACCGTAATCTGCCCGACCCGAGCAAGCCGCTGGGCTGGTACGACTGCGACGCCCCGAAGAACGAGTCGCCGCACAACGACGGGCTGGTCAAGCTGCCCCCGGTGACCCCCAACACCATCTGGTACTCACCGCAGGGCGGCGGGGTCGACTATCCGCGTGACGCCGACGGCGTACCGAGCTACAAGGCGGAGGAACAGAAGGAGTTGCTGCCCTGGCTCAAGGGCGGCGGGCAGGCGACCATGAACGGCCCGGTCTACCGGTACGACGCGCAGAGCGGTTCGACCGCCAAGTGGCCCGCGTACTGGGACGGCAAGTGGTTCGTCGGTGACTTCTACGACGACACCCAGCCGCGCCACGCGGTGATCACCGACCCGAGGACGGCCGGGAAGGGCGGACTGCCCACGCACGCCGAGTCGTTGAAGAAGATCATCCCGGTCGGCAACGACGGCATCCGCAATCTCATGGACTGGAGGTTCGCTCCGGACGGTTCGCTGTACGTCCTGGACTACGGGCGCGGCTTCTTCACCTCCGACTCCAAGTCCGCGCTGTGGCGCGTGACGTACAAGGGCGGCGGGGCAACTCCGGCCGTCAAGGACCTGGTTGGGAAGGCGGCAGCGCAGTGAGACACCCCATGACGCTCCCCGGACGGCGGCGGCCCCGGCCGCCGAGTCTCTGGGTGGCCCTGCTGGCCTCCCTCATGATGGTTCTCGGGCTGACCTCGACGGCCGCATACGGAAAGGGCGGTGACGGCCCCGGGGCGAAGGCCGCCGACCAGGTCCTGACCTGGACGGCGGGCGACCCGATCGACCGCTACCTCACCGCGCCGGAGACGGCGGTGGCGGGCAAGGCCACCATCGTCTTCGAGAACAGCACGGCGACCGGCAACACGACGAGCATGCCGCACACGCTGACGTTCAGCGTCTCGGACCCGGAGCACAACAACGACGTCCAGCTGAACATCCTGGCCAACCCCGGTGACTCCGAGGGCGGCAAGCACAGCGTGGAGGTCACGCTGACGCCGGGCACATACCTCTACTACTGCACGATCCCCGGTCACGGCGAGATGAAGGGCGTCCTGACCGTCACCGAGGGCGGCGGCGGGGAGGACACCGAGGCCCCGGCGACCTCGGCGAAGGTCGACGGCGACCGGAACGGCGACGGGGCGTACCTCGGACAGGCGACCGTGACCGTCACGGCGACCGACGCGGGCTCCGGCGTCGACACGGTCGAATACGCGCTCGGAGCGGACGGCGAGTGGCAGCCGTACACCGCGCCCGTCGTGGTGAGCGAGGTCGGTGATCACACGGTCCGCTACCGGGCCACCGACAGGGCGGGCAACGCGGCGGCGGAGAAGTCCGTCGACTTCGCGGTGGCGGCCCCGCCGGCCGACGACGAGACCCCGCCGGAGACCTCGGCGACCGTATCGGGTGAACAGGACGCCGACGGGGCCTACTTGGGCATGGCCACGGTCACCGTGACCGCATCCGACACCGGGTCCGGCGTCAACACCATCGAGTACGCGATCGGCGCGGCCGGTGAGTGGCAGCCGTACACCGCACCCGTGATGGTCCATGATCTCGGCGAGCACACCGTCCGCTACCGGGCCACCGACCGGTCGGGGAACGTGGCGGAGGAGAAGAGCGTCGCGTTCACGGTGGCCGAGCCACCGTCGCAGGACAAGACGGCTCCGGAGACCTCGGTGAAGGTCGAAGGGGACAAGAACTCCGACGGCGCGTTCATCACCAGCGCCAAGGCCACCGTCACCGCGACCGACGACGACTCGGGCGTGGAAAAGGTGGAGTACTCGCTCGACGGCGGACCGTACCTCGCGTACACCACCCCCGTGATCGTCGACCGGGTCGGCCACCACACGTTCGCCCACCGGGCGACGGACAAGGCGGGCAACACCTCCGAGGCGAAGCGGGTGTCGTTCACCATCGCCCAGGGCGGCGGGGTCCCGGCGCCGAACTGCGCGGAGTTCGACGAGCGGCACACGGTCTTCGTGGGCACCGTCGACACGGGCGTCCCGAACCGGATCACCCGTAACCGCTGCACGATCAACGAGCTGATCGAGGACGAGAAGGACTGGTCCTCCCACGCGCTGTTCCTCAAGCACGTGACGGCGGTCCTCGACAGGCTGACGACCGACGGCGTCATCGACCAGCGCGAGCGCAGGGCGATCAACCAGGCCGCCAGACAGTCGGGCATCGGCCAGCCGGGCCAGTCCGAGGGGTACACCAAGCTCTTCGACGGCACGGCGGCCTCGCTCGCCAAGTGGCAGCACGTGGGCGGCGGCGCGTTCGGGCTGAACGAGGAGGAGGGCTCGATCACCAGCTCCACGACCGTGGGCGGCATGGGCATGCTCTGGTTCCCGACCCGTGCGTACGGGGACTTCTCGCTGAAGCTCCAGTGGCGCGACGACGCCCCGGGCTCCGGCAACGCCAACGGCGGTGTCTTCGTCCGCTTCCCGAAGGTGCACGACCACCCGGAGGAACCGCGTCCGGAGTGGGTCGCCATCAAGTACGGCCATGAGATCCAGGTCAACGACCGGCCGGACGGCGACATGTACAAGACCGGTTCGGTGTACGGATTCGACCGGGTGGGGCTCGGCGGCGCCGGGGTCACGCCCAAGGGCACCTGGAACGACTACGAGATCAAGGTGGTCGACCAGCACTACGAGATCTACCGCAACGGTGTCCTGATCAACGAGTTCGACAACACCGGCGGCCAGCTCTTCGAGCCGCCGCGCGGCGACGACCCGGGGACGGACGGCCGGCGGTTCGCCTCCGGTCACATCGGGCTCCAGGTTCACGGGGTCACGGACGTCATCTCGTACCGCGACATCCGGATCAAGGAGCTGTAGACCGGAATGACTCAGGAGGCCGTGGCCGCATGCTCGGGCGTGCGGGCGCGGCCTCCGGGGTGCCGGTGGCGCCACACCCAGAAGACCGTGCAGGAGACCAGCGCCCAGGCGGCGAGCACCAGATACGGGAAGACGAACTGGTGGCCCTGGTAGTAGACGGCCGTGTGCTGGGCGTTGACGGAGGCGCCGGGCGGCAGCCAGCGGCCGATGTGCCCGAGGGCGGAGGGCAGCAGCGGCCAGGAGACCGCGCCGCCGGAGGACGGGTTGCCGAGCAGCACCATGACGCCCCAGGTGGGGATCATCGCCCACCGGCCCATCAGGGTGTTGAACATCGTGAAGACCATGCCGGACGTGAACATCGTGAAGGCGAGAATCAGCCAGGACTGCGCGAACGGCAGGTCGACCGCCCCGAGCCACCAGTCCACGGCCGCCGCGATGGCGAACCCGCCGAGCAGGGCGTACGCGGCGGTGAACGCGATGCGCTCCGCCGGGTTGAGGCCGTGGGCGTGGACGCTGAGCTGGATCGCGCCGAGGAAGCCCATGATCACGGCGGCCAGCGAGATGTAGAACAGGGCGAGTCCGCGCGGGTCGCCCTTCTGGAGCGGTTTGACGTCCCGGACGGTGACCTCGACCCCGGTGGCGTCGCCGACCTCGATCCCCGCCTTGCCGAGCAGCTCGGCCACGGAGGCCCCGGACGCCCCGGCCACGTCGAGCGCGACCCCGTCGCCGTCGCCGGACGCGCGCACGATGGCGAAGACCTTCTGTTCGTCCAGGGCGCGGCGGGCGTCGGCGGCGTCCTCGTAGTCGCGCAGTTCGAGCGAGGTGCCGAGTGCCTTCTCCATCCCGGCGAGGAACGCCTCACCGCGCGCCACCTCCGGCTGGGTGACCAGGGCCGCCGGGATGCGGTGGGGGGTGGGGTTGGCCATTGCGTAGGTGTAGGAGCCCGCGAAGAGACCGGCCGCCGCCGCGATGATGAGGACGAGGACGGTCGCGGGGAGGAAGGGGCTGCTCTTGTAGGCCTCCCAGCGCTCGCGGAGGGTCGGCGGCCGGCCGTGGGCGCCGTGCCGCTCGCTGCCGCGCCTGTCACTGCCGTGGCTCTCGCTGCCGTGGCTCTCGCTGCCATGCTTCTCGCTGCTCCCACTCACGTGGTCCCGCCGCCGTCGTCATCGTCATCGTGGCGGGCGCGGCTGGGCTGGACCCGCTTGGGTTCGCCGGGCATCTTCGGGTACTCCGGCGGGTACGGCATATCGCCGAGTCCCCGCTCCTTCTCGTCCCGGTCGGCCAGCTCCAGCAGCCCGTCCAGCCGGAACGCCTCCTGGTCCATGTCCGCGTGGACGTCCCCGAGTTCGGCGTACCGCACCGGCATCGTACGGAGGTCGAAGTCACGCGGTTCGGCGTCGTCGATCTCCTCCCAGCGCAGCGGCGCGGAGACCGGGGCGTGCGGGAAGGGGCGTACGGAGTAGGCGGAGGCGATCGTGCGGTCGCGGGCGGTCTGGTTGAAGTCGACGAAGATCCGCTCGCCGCGCTCCTCCTTCCACCAGGCCGTCGTCACCCGCTCCGGCATCCGCCGCTCCAGCTCGCGCCCGGCGGCGATGGCGGCCCTCCGCACCTCGGTGAAGGTCCAGGCGGGCTCGATGGGGACGAAGACATGCATGCCGCGCCCGCCGGAGGTCTTGGGCCAGCCGCGTACGCCGTGGTCCTCCAGGACGGAGCGCAGCTCGTGGGCGGCGGCGACCGCGTCGGCGTAGTCGGTGCCGGGCTGCGGGTCCAGGTCGATGCGGAGCTCGTCCGGGTGGTCGGTGTCCCCGGCCCGGACCGGCCAGGGGTGGAAGGTAAGGGTGCCGAGGTTGGCGGCCCAGATCACGGCGGCGAGCTCGGTGGGGCAGAGCTCGTCGGCGGGGCGCCCGCTGGGGAAGGCGATCCGGGCGGTGGGGATCCACTCGGGGAGGTTCTTCGGGGCGCGCTTCTGGTAGAAGAAGTCGCCCTCCACCCCGTCCACGAAGCGCTGGAGGGTGGTGGGCCGGTGGTTGAGGGCGCGCGTGATCCCGGGGCCCACAGCCAGGAAGTACTCCGCCACGTCCCGCTTGGTGTAACCCTTCTCCGGGAAGTACACCTTGTCCGGGTTGGACAGCCTCACGGCCCGCCCGCCCGCGTCCAGCTCCACCGCTGCTCCCATGACGGCCACCGTAGGCCGGTCGCACATATGCCGCATATCGGGAGACACGGTCAGGGGGCCGGTCCAGAATCGGGGCATGGACCTGCCGGTGATGCCGCCCGTGAAGCCGATGCTCGCCAAGTCGGTGTCCAAGATCCCGGCGGGCATGAGCTACGAGGCGAAGTGGGACGGCTTCCGGGCGATCGTCTACCGGGACGGCGACGAGGTCGAGCTCGGCAGCCGTACGGGCAAGTCGCTGACCCGCTACTTCCCCGACCTGGTCGACGCCGTACGGGAGAACCTGCCGCCGCGCTGTGTGATCGACGGGGAGATCGTCATCGCCCACGAGGGGCGGCTCGACTTCGACCGGCTCAGCGAGCGCATCCATCCGGCGGACTCCCGGGTGCGGATGCTGGCCGAGCGGACCCCGGCGAGCTTCATCGCGTTCGACATCCTGGCGGTGGACGACACCTCGCTGTTGAGCACCCCGCAGACCGACCGGCGGGCGGTGCTGACGGCGGCCCTCTCCGGCGCCTCCGCGCCCGTACTCCTCGCCCCGTCCACCACGGACATCGAGCTGGCCCGGGAGTGGTTCGACCGGTACGAGGGGGCGGGGCTCGACGGGATCGTGGCCAAGCCGCTGGATCTGCCGTACCGGCCCGACACCCGGGTGATGTACAAGATCAAGCACGAGCGGACCGCCGATGTCGTGGTGGCGGGGTACCGGGAGCACAAGAGCGGCCCGGTCGTCGGCTCGCTCCTCCTGGGCCTGTACGACACCGGGGGCGTACTCCAGCACGTCGGGGTCTGCGCGGCCTTCCCGATGAAGCGGCGCGCCGAGCTGGCCGAGGAACTCGCCCCGCTGCGCACCGAGTTCGCCGACCATCCGTGGGGCGCGTGGGCCGACGCGGCGGCGCACGAGGCCTCCCGGCTGCCGGGGACGCAGAACCGCTGGTCCGGCAAGAAGGACCAGTCGTGGGTGCCGCTGCGGCCGGAGCGGGTCTGCGAGGTGGCGTACGACCACATGGAGGGCGACCGGTTCCGCCATACGACGCAGTTCCGGCGGTGGCGTCCGGA
Source organism: Streptomyces sp. NPDC059452 (assembly GCF_042750035.1). Classification (NCBI taxonomy): domain Bacteria; kingdom Bacillati; phylum Actinomycetota; class Actinomycetes; order Kitasatosporales; family Streptomycetaceae; genus Streptomyces; species Streptomyces sp. NPDC059452. Next base: position 222,544 of record NZ_JBHYVE010000006.1, on the reverse strand, counting down.
CCGGGATCCTGTCGGTTGTACCTACGCGCAGTTGGCGGAGGTCGTCTCCTACGACCTGGCCGAGGTGCTGTCGGGCGGGTGACCCGGCGGGGACGGCGGGGGGCAGGCCGTGGGAGGTGTGGGGACGGTGAGAGGGGGAATGCGGTGGTTTCTACAGGAAGTTCCGCATGCGCCCTACGCCCTTCATCGACGGCGTGGAAAGGAGGTACGGGCGTGCACCTTACCCCTCCCGTACGTCACGCCGATGCCGTACCCGTCCGTGTGCCCCGCAGCGCGGCCGAGGCTCGCGATACCGTGGCCCGGCTGCTGGCTGACGAGTTCGGCGGGCTGACGGACGAGACGCTCGCGGATGTGGTCGTGGCCGACGCCCTGCTGGTGACCTCGGAGATCGTCACCAACGCACTGCGGCACGCCGGGGGCGTCACCGGCTTCTCGGCCCGGATCACGGAAGGCGGGCTCCGCCTCGTGGTCGAGGACGCGGACCCCCGGCATCCCGTCCGGCAGGAGCCCACCCCCGGGACGGTTGGCGAGGGCGGCTACGGCTGGGCCCTGGTCCACCGGCTCACCGCGCACCTGACCGTCACTCCGCACGGGGGCGGCAAGCGGATCGTGGCCGTGGTTCCGCTGGTCTGACGGACGGGTTCGGTGGCGGTGGCGGTCGCGGCCCGTCTCGTCCTTCGGTCCTTCGGTCTGGGCCGTTCTTCGGTCCTTCGGTCCGGGCCGTTCTTCGGTCCTTCGGTCCGGGCCGTCAGCCGCCGGGGGTGCCGTCCGGTGTGCACGGGTCGTCCGGTCCGTCCTTCCCGGCCCGGCTTCCGGCGCCCGGCGGGGGCTCGGGCGGGGACGGGTCGCCGCCCGGGCAGCCCGGGTCGGTGGTTCCGGGGTCGGGGCTCGGGCCGGGGGTGGGGTCCGTCGGGTCGGGCGTCGGGGTGGGGGCGGGGTCGGTGGGGCCCGGGTCGGTCGGGCCGGGATCGGTGGGGTTCGGGCCGGTGGGATCGGTCGGATCGGTGGGATCGGGGGTGGGGCCCGGGTCCGTAGGGCCGGAGTCGGTGGGGTCCGGGCTGGGGCTTGGATTCGTGGGGCCGGGGCCGGGGTCGGTCGGGTTGGGGCTCGGGGTGCCAGGTAGCGACGGGCTCGGCGTGGGCTTGGTGCCCGGCGGGCGCGTGGGCTGCGGGCCGATGACAATGCCGCCGTCACCCTTGCCCGGCCCTTCGGGCGTGCCCGAACCGCCCGAACCGACCGGCGCCTTGGGGCGGTTCGGTCCGCCGGGCCCGGGGCTCAGGGGGAGGACTCCCCGGCCGTCGGGGACCGGGTGGGTGCCCTTCCGGTAGAACTCCAGCCACGCCAGTACCGTACGAAGGTAGACGTCGGAGCGGTTGTAGCTGAGGATCGCCCGGTCCAGATCGGCCCGGACGCTCAGATCACGGCCTCCGGCGCACAAGTACTCCCCGGCGGCGAGGGCGGAGTCGTAGATGTTGTGCGGGTCCTTGCGGCCGTCGCCGTTGCCGTCCTTGGCCCAGTTCACCCAGGTGGAGGGGATGAACTGCATCGGCCCGACGGCCCGGTCGTACGTGCGGTCGCCGTCGTACACCCCGTTGTCCGTATCCCGGATCAGCGCGAACCCCACCCCGTCGAGCGCGGGCCCCAGGATCGGGGTGAGCGTCGTCCCGCGCGCGTCGACCCTGCCCCCCGCTGCCTGACCGGACTCGACCTTGCCGATCGCCGCGAGCAGGTGCCACGGCAGCAGGCAGCCGGGGTCGCTGCGGCGCACGGACTTCTCGGCGTTCCGGTACGCGGCGAGCACGGTCGCCGGGATACCGGCCTCGGGCCGGGAACGGTCCACCACCCGGGCCGGGGGTTCCGTACCGGCCCCTGGCGGCTTCAGCAGGGCGGGCGGCGGTTCCGGGCTCTCCAGCGGGGGCAGCTCGGTGTGGTACACGTCGTCGCCCGGGACCTCGGTCCACACCACGTCGTCCGTGGCCGCTGCGGTGCGGTCCTCGCGCGAGGCCGAGTCGGCGAAGCCGGGCGCCTGGGAGGCGGTGAGCGCGGCCATCGCGGCCACCGCCGTGACCGTACCGGTGAGCTGACGGCGCACGGTGCCGTTGAACCTCATGGCTGTTCCCCTCTCCCGGGCGGCTTTCCGGGCTGCCCGGGGCTCCGGTTCACCGGGTGAACGTATCGATGGCGGCGATCTGCCAGGTGTCCCCCCGGCGAACGGCGTCCACGGCGAACATGGCCGCCGCGTAGGTGGTCTCCTCGTCCTTGCCGGTACGGGTGTTGCTCTGGTCCGCGAAGATCAGCAGCCGGGCCCGGTCGCCGTCCAGGTACTCCACCCCGCTCCCGGTCACGGTCGTGGTGAGGACGAGCTTCTGCCGCGGCGCCTGGGCCCGTACCTCCGCGAGCATGTCCTTGTGCTGCTGTACGGCTCTGCCCGTCAGATAGGTGCTCGCCGCGCGGTCGGAGCGGGCGGGCGAGGCGTAGTCGTACGAGAACACGGCCCCGACCGCCTCGCTGATCCGGCCCTTCACCTCGCTGGTGCGGGCGATGTCGGTGAGCGCGGTGTTCTGCCGGGCGGGCTCGTCGCGCAGGCTCGCGGCCGAGGCGAACGCCCAGGCGGCGAAGGCCCCGAGGAGGACGGTGAGGGCGCAGAGCACGGCGGGGAGCCGGGTCCCGGGCCGTCGGGAGGCGGGGCGAGGGCGGGTCTGTTCGGGGTGGCCGTCTTCGTCCGCCTCCGGCTGTGCTTCTGCCTGTACCTGTGTCTCTGTCTCTGTCTCTGCGACCGGCGTTACGGTCTCCGGCTTCTGCCGTCTCCGTGGCGCGTCGGACTCCTCCGTACCCTCCGCCGGGTTCTCCGCCGGAGGCGCGACCGGACGCGACGGCGAAGTGGCCAGTCTGCGACGGCGGTTGACGAGGTGACGGGTCGTCGACATGGGAGGGGTCCTCTCGGGGTGCGGGGCGGGAGCGGGTACGGAAGCGGGGTCAGCCGGCCGTGGAGCCGACGGGCGCCTGGCCGAGCGCGCTGAGCCTCCACCCCTCGGAGGTCCGGGTCAGGGTGCCGAGCATCCGGCTCTCCTTCACCGCCGGTCGGCCCTTGGGTGCGGTGACGGTGACCCGCAGCGCCACCATGACCCCGGCCCGGCCCGCCCGTTCGTCGAGTTCGGTCACCGCGCCGGAGAGGACCTTCGCCGTGCTGACCGTCTTCGCCGCCCCGATCTGCTCGGCGAACGCGTCGCGTCCTTCGACGAGTTGGCGGTGCAGATCGCCGGTGGTCGACTCCTCCCAGCTGTCGAGGTCCTTCTCCAGTGTGCGGTGGTCCAGGGTGTTCATGTTCTGCACCGCCTGCTCGCCCGCCGCCAGGGCGTCGTCCCGGGCCTGCGCGTAGGAGGCCGCGTCGTCGTGGGCGGCGTCGTAGCGTTGCCAGCCGCCCCAGCCCGCCGCTCCGGCCGCGACGAGCGCGAGCGCCGTCGCCGCGATCACCAGCGGGTTCCTCGTCGTTCCTGCCCGTGCCATGTGCTGCCTCTCCCCTGGTGTCATATGGAGCTGATCTCGACGATCCGCCAACGCCCGTCCCGGAGTTCGGCGGTGACGTCGAGCTGTGCGGAGGCGGTCGTGGCGGGCCGCCCCCGGCGCTCGTAGACCTGGTCGAGGAAGACCAGAAGGCGGGCGCTGGTGCCGGTCAGCCAGGTCACTCCGGCCCGGACGACATGGGTGGTGAGCGTCAGCTTCTGGTCGGCGGCCTGCTTCTCGACCTGGCCGAACAGGGCCGCGTACTGCTGGAGGGCCTTGCCCGCGAGCACCTGCTGCGCCGATTCCTTGGCGAGGGCGGTGGCGTCGGGGCCGTACGAGAAGATCCTGCCGAGCGCGTTGCTGACGTCCCCGGTCACCCGGGTGGTCGCCTCGGTGTCCGTGAGGGCGAGGTTGGCGGTGGCCGGGGTGTCACGGAGCTGCCGCCCTTCGGCGAAGAGGAGCCCACCGGTCACGAACAGGGCGACCGCGAGGAGGCCGCCGACGATACGGGGCCACCTGCGGCGGCGGTCGGGCTCGTCGGTGAGGTCCGGCTCGATGGCGGCGAGGTGTTCCTCGTCCTCAATGGCCTTGCTCAGCACCACTGTTCGCTCGCTCATGCGCCGCCTCCCGGTGCCATCGCCGTGAGCGCCTTGACCTTCCAGCCGTCCCCGGTGCGGGCGAGCGTGGCGGTGAAGCGTTTGCGCTGGTTGCCGGGGGCGCCCGTGCGCGGGGTGACCCGGATGTCCACGGTGGCGATCAGCTCCGCCGTGCCGGTCCGCTCGTCCAGGGCGGTGAGGGCCGCCGAGGTGACCTTGCCGTGCGCGGTGTCCCCCGACGTGGTGAGCGTCTTCGCGTCGGCGGCCGAGGTCCGCTTCAGCTGGTCATGAAGGGGGCCGGTGGAGGAGTCGCGCCACGCCCGCAGTCCGGTGGAGACGCTGGTGGCGTCCTTGCCGTCGAGGCTGTTCAGCGTGGCGAGGTGCCGCTTGCCCTGCGTGAGGGCGGTGTCCCGGGCCTTGGCGTACGAGAGCGTGCGGTCGCCGCGCGCCTGGGCGTACGACCAGGCGCCGAGCGAGCAGACGAGGGCGGCGGCGAGCAGGACGGCCCAGCCGCCCAGGTTCCGGGGGGTGCGGAGCGTCATGAGCCGTCTCCTCCCAGGCCGAGCAGTCCGGCCATCCCCGGGGCGGGGGGCGCGGTCTGCGGGGTGGTGCCGAGCGCTCCGGGCAGCCGGTGCTTCGCGTCCGTACCGACTCCGACTCCGCTGCTCCTGCTGCCACTGCTGCCGTCGCCGTCGCCGTCGCCCAACAGCATTGAGCCGGGCTTGGCGGGGGCCGGGACCGGGCCGCCCTTCGGAGCGTTGGCGCTGCCCCTCACGTTGATGCCGGTGCCGGGTGAAGAGGCGCACCTGGCCTTGGTGTTGAGGGCGGGGGCGGGAGAGGTGTCGAGGCCGTTGCGGTAGGCCGTGCCGCCGTAACCGGCGGTGCAGGGCAGCGGTTCGAAGAAGGTGACGGACATCCCGAACCGGGCGCCGTCCTCGTCGACCGCGCTCGATCCGGCGGCGACCACGGCCGGGAGCTTCACCAGGAGCTCTTCCAGGCCGCGTTGGCGGGTGACGGCGACCTCCGATGTGGTGAGCAGATTGGCGACGACGACGCCGAAGCCGGGGTCGATGTCGCGCAGCAGTCCGCTGATCTGGACGGCGGCGTCCGGCGTGGTCGCGATCAGTCGCCGCAAGTCCCCGTCCGAAGAGTTGAGTTCGGCGGCCAGCTCCTTGGCCCCGGAGGCGAAGCCCTTGAGCGCCGCGCCCTGTTCGGCCTGGGTGCGCAGCACGGTCTCGCCGTCGGCCATCAGCCGGGTGGTGGCCGGGAGGGCCCGGTCGGCCGCGTCGATGAACTCGCCCCCGCTGTCCAGCAGGACCTGGAGGTCGTCGCCGCGTCCTTCGAAGGCGGTGCCGAACTCCTCGACGACCGTGCGCAGATGCTCCAGATCGACCGAGCTCGCGAAGTCGTTGACGCTCGTCAGGACGGTGGTGGGCGGCGCCGGGATCGTGGTGTCGGCCTCGTCGATCACCGAACCGTCGCCCAGGTAGGGGCCTTCGGAGCGGGTCGGGCGCAGGTCGACGTACTGCTCACCGACCGCCGAGAGGTTGGCGACGACGGCCCGCAGGCTGTCCGGGATGGGCGGGGCGTCCTTCTCGATCCGCAGCTCGGCCGCCACCCCGTCCTCCGTCAGCTCGATGGGTCCGACCCGGCCCACGGAGACGCCCCGGTAGGTGACGTTGGAGTGGGTGTAGAGGCCGCCGGTCTGCGGGAGCTGGACCGTGACGGTGTAGTAGCTGCGCAGTCCGACGTAGTGGCCGAGACCGGCGTACCGCACGCCCAGGTAGCCCAGGACGAGCACGGCGATGACGAGGAAGGCGATGTTCTTGAGCCGGATGACGGGAGTGATCACGGGGTGCTCCCCCGCTCGGGCCGCGAGCTCCCCGACACGGATGGCAGGGGCAGCGGAAGCGCACTGCGGGCCGCCGCCGCGCCCTCCGTACCGTCTCCGCCGTCCCCGCCGTCCCCGCCCGGCTCGTGCGGCGGCGGGGGCAGGCTCGGGTCGTCCGGGGTGAGCGCCGGGATGATCCGGGTGCCGGGTGCGGCCGTGACGTCCAGATAGGCGTTCAGGTAGTCGCCCTTCACTCCGCGCAGCACCTCGTCCGTGAACGGGTAGGTCAGCGAGGCCTGGAGGGAGTCGGGGAGATCCTTGCCGGAGTCGGCCAGCGCCTTCAGGGTCGGGGCGAGCGCCTTCAGGTCGGCGATCATGTCGGCTTTGCTCCGGTTGATGGTGTCGACGGCCACGGTGGAGAGGGTGTCGAGCGAGCGCAGCATGGTGAGCAGCGAGCCGCGCTGCTTCTCCAGGACCTTCAGTCCGGGGCTGAGCCCGGTGAGGACCGTTCCGACGTCCTGTATACGGGTGGCGAGCGTGGCGGCGAGCCGGTTGACGCCGTCCAGGGCCCGGGTGATGTCGCCCTTGTTGCTGTCCAGGTTGGTGACGAGGGTGTCGACCCGGTTCAGCATCGAGCGGATCTGCGGTTCCTGGCCGGTGAGCGCCTTGTTCAGCTCGGTGGTGATGGTCTTGAGCTGGTTGACCCCGCCTCCGTTGAGGAGGAGGGACAGGGCGCCGAAGACCTCTTCGACCTCGGGGTTGCGGTTGGTGCGGCTGAGCGGGATGCGGCCGGTCTCGGACAGGGAGCCGTGGGCGGTGCCCTGGGCGGGCGGGGAGAGCTGGATGAACTTCTCGCCGAGGAGGCTGGACTGTTCGAGGCGGGCGTAGGCGTTGGCGGGGAGGTCGATCTTCCCGTTGACCCGCATGGTGACCTTGGCGCTCCAGCCGTCCGCCGCGAGGGCGATGCCGGTGACACGGCCGACGGAGACGTCGTTGACCTTGACCGAGGACTGCGGGGCCAGGCTGAGGACATCGCCGAACTCGGCGGTGATCTCGTACGGATTGTCGCCCAGGTCGGCGCCGCCGGGCAGCGGGATCTGTTCGATGCCGGTGAAGACCGGGCCGTCGGTACGGACCACGGCCAGGGCGATCAGGGCGCCGGTGGCGAGCAGGGCGACCGCTCCGGTGGCCGCCCGGACGCCGGTGGTGGTGTGCGGGGAACCCCTCATCGTTCCGCTCCCTTCTTCCGCTGGTCCCGTTTCTTCTCTGCCGACTGTTTCTCGGACTGCTTCTCGGACTGTTTCTCCGGGGTCCCGAAGACCGTGCCGACCTCCGGCAGCGGCAGGACGGGCAGGGACTTCCGGCGGTTCGCGTCGACGGGGGCGAGACCCGCCGGGGGTCCGGCGGCCGCGTCCGGGTCGACGAGGGGGCCGCCCATGGAGAGTTCGTTGAGGTTGGCCCGCCCGTTGAGGGTCCGGTTGGCCGGGTCGTACGCGTTGAGGACGTTGCCCGCCGCCAGCGGCAGGGTGTCCATCGCCTCGGCCAGCGAGGCACGCTGGTCGACCAGGGCCTGGGTGATGGGGACCAGGGCGTCGACGTTCTTCTTGAGCGCGCCGCGGTTCTTCGCGATGAACGTCTTGACCTGCCCGAGCGCGGCGCCCAGCTCCTTCAGTGCCGCACTGAGGTTCTTCTTGTCGTCCGCGAGGAACGAGGTGACCGAGTTCAGCTGCTGCTCGGCGGTGCGGACCTCGGAGTCGTTCTCCTTGAGCATGGTGGTGAAGGACTGGAGGTATGTGAGGGTGTCGAAGAGGTCGCCGCTGCTCCGGTCGAGCGTCTTGGCGGCCTTGCCGAACTGCTCGACGGAGTCGCCGATGGCCTTCCCGTTGCCGTCCAGGTTCTTCGCCCCCGTCTCCAGGAGCCGGGCCAGTGCACCGTCGGCGTTGGCCCCGTTCGGGCCGAGCGCCGTGGTGATCTCGGTGATCGACGCGTAGAGCTCGTCGACCTCGACGGGGGTGGCGTTGCGGGCGGCGGGCAGGACGGCCTGGTCCGCGAGGAGCGGTCCGCCGTCGTAGGCGGGGGCGAGCTGGACGTACCGGTCGGCGACGAGGCTGGGGGCGACGACGACCGCGTGGGCGTCCTTCGGCACCTTGACCCCTTCGTCCAGGCGGAGGACGACCTCCACCTCCTTGCCCTTGGGGGTGACGGAGACGACCGTGCCGACCCGGACGCCGAGGATGCGCAGGTCGGACCCGGCGTAGACGCCCGTCGCCCGTTCGAAGTAGGCGGTGACGGTGGTCCGGGCGTCCTCCTGGAGGGCGCTCACCCCGGTGGTGGCGGCCACGGCGACGAGGGCGAGTCCGGCGCCGATGCCGATGATGCGTGTACGTCTCATGTCAGCGGCCGCCTTGCTTCGGTGGCATGCATCCGGTCGCCGGGAGGGAGCCGGCCGGGAGGTAGTTCGGGGGTACGACCCCGCAGGCGTACGTGTCGAACCAGCGGCCGTTGCCCAGGGTGTTGCCGACCAGCCGGCTGTAGGTGCCGGTCATGGCGAGCACCTTGTCCAGGCTCTTGCGGTTCTTGACGAGGACGGCGGTGACCCGGCCGAGGGAGGCCAGGGTCGGCCCCAGCTGCTTCTCGTTGTCCGCGACGAGTCCGGTGAGCTGGGTGCCGAGGCTGCGGGTGCCGGTGAGGAGCAGGTGGATCGCGTCGCGGCGGGCCTGGATCTCGCCGAGGAGCAGGTTCCCGTCCTCCAGGAGGGTTTCGAAGCTGCTCTTTTTCCCTTCGAGGGTTTTCGTGAGGCGTTTGCTGTTCTGGAGCAGGGTGGCGAGCTGGGCGTCGCGCGTGGAGACCGTACGGGAGAGGGCGGAGAGCCCTTCGGCGGCGCTGCGGACGTGGGGCGGGGAGTCCTTGAAGGTGGCGGAGATCGTCTCGAAGCTCTTGGCGAGCTGTTCGGTGTCGAGTTCGCCGATGGTCTCGCCCAGCCCGTTGAACGCCTGGGTGACGTCGTACGGGGAGGTCGTGCGGCTCGCGGTGATACGGGAGCCGGGGTCCTGCGGGGCGTTGCCGAGCGGGTCGACGGCGAGGTACTTCTCGCCGAGGAGGGTCTTGATGGCGATGCCCACGGTGGAGGCGTTGCCGATCCAGGCGCCCTTGACCTTGAAGTCGACCTTGACGCGGGGCCCGTCGAGCGACACCCCGGTGACCTCGCCCACCTTCACTCCGGCGATCCGCACCTCGTCGCCTTCGGAGAGCCCGGCGGATTCGGTGAAGTCGGCGCTGTAGGTGGTGCCGCCGCCGATGAAGGGCAGGGAGTCGGCGCGCCAGGCGGCGAGGGCGAGGAGGGCCAGGACGAGGAGTCCGACGATGCTGACGGCGACCGGGTTGCGTTCCCGGATGGGGGTGAGGGTCATGCCAGGCACCTCGGCTGGGTGATGGCGATGCCGGTGGGCGGTGGGGTACCGTCGTCGGTGGCCACCCCGCCGACCCTGGCCTCGCAGAGGTAGAGGTTGAGCCACGAGCCGTAGGAGGTGAGGCGGCCGATCGCCTCCATCTTGGCCGGGGTCTTGGTGAGGAAGTTCTCGATCTGCGGCGTCCCCTTCTCCAACTCACCGCTGAGGCGCCCCAGTTGACGGATGTTGTCCTTGAGGGGCTTGCGGCCGTCCTGGAAGAGGTCAGCGGTGACGGTCGTCAGGGCACCCATGGCGGTCACGGCCTCACCGAGCGGTTTGCGGTCGCCGGAGAAGCCGGAGACCAGCTTCTCCAGGGTGATGACGAGGTCGTCGAATCCGGCCTCCCGGTCGTTGACCGTCTTCAGGACCGTGTTCAGGTTCTTGATCACCTCGCCGATCACCTTGTCCTTGGCGGCGACGGTGCTGGTGAGCGAGCCGACATGGCGCAGGATGGAGTCGACGGTGCCGCCCTCGCCCTGGAGTACCTGGACGATGGACCCGGCGAGCTGGTTGACGTCCGGCGGGGACAAGCCCTCGAAGAGGGGCTGGAAGCCGTTGAAGAGCTGGGTGAGGTCGAGCGCCGGTGTGGTGCGGGAGAGCGGGATGGTGGCCCCGGCCACGAAGGGCCGGCCGACCGGACCGGCGCCCCGGCCGAGGTCCACGTACCGCTGGCCGACCATGTTCAGGTACTTGATGGACGCCGTCACCGAGGCGGGGAGCGTATGCCCCTTCCGTACGCCGAAGGTGACCTCGGCGACCCTGCGGTCGGCGACCCGTACGGACTCGACCTGCCCGACCTTCACCCCGGCGATACGGACGCTGTCGCCGGGGATGAGCCCGGTGGCGTCGGTGAACCGTGCCTTGTACGTCGTGGTGTCCCCCACCCCCGTGTTGGCAATGGAGAGCCCGAGGACGGTGGTGGCGAGGACGGTCACCAGGACGAAGACGAGGGACTTGGTGAGCGGTCCCGCGAGGGAGCGGCGTTTCATTTCAGCTTCACCTCCGCACCGCGGAAGGCCGGACCGATGAGCACGCTGCTCCAGTCGGGCAGAGTCTGCGGCTGGACTTTCAGTGAGGGGGCGACCAACTCGTTGACGAGCTGGGACTCCTGGGGCGAGTTGGGCAGGCCGAGCGCGGTGTCCCGGCCCGGGGGCGGGGCGGTGACGTCGGCCGCCCGGTGGGCGTCGGCGGTCGGGGCGCGTTTGCCGGTGTACGGCACCGAGTAGCAGCGCGGGCCGCCGGTCGCGTCGTAGACCGGGGTGTCCTTGCCGGGGACGTACTTCCCCTTGGCGGGAACGGACTTGACGGTCACATGCAGTCCCGGCCGGTCCGTCCCCTTGCCGAGCGCCTTGTCCATGGCGGGCACGAATCCGGCGACCGTGCGCAGCGTGCAGGGGAACGAGTCGGCGTACTTCGCGAGGAGTTCGAGCGTGGGGCGGCCGGAGGAGGCGAGCCGGATCAGGTTGTCCTTGTTCTCCCGCAGGAAGGAGGTGACATCGCGCGCGGAGGCGGTGGTGGTGCCGTACAACTCGGCGAGTCGCGCCTCCTGTTCGGCGATGGTGCCGCTCGTGGTGGTGGCGTCGGTGAGGGCGTCGAGCACGTCCGGGGCGGCGTCCGCGTAAAGCGCGCTGACCTTGACGAGTTGCTTGATGTCCTCGTTCAGCGTGGGGAGTTGGGGGTTGAACTTCTTGAGGTGGGCGTCCAGCGTGGTCAGCGTCTCGCCGAGCTTCTCGCCGCGTCCTTCGAGCGCCTGGGAGACGGCGCTCAGGGTGGCGGAGAGCTTCTCCGGCTTTACGGCGGTCAGCAGCGGCAGGACGTTGTCCAGCACCTCTTCCAGCTCGATGGCGTTGCTGGAGCGGTCCTGCGGGATCACCGCTCCCGCTCTCAGGGTGCGTACGGAGGGGGTTCGGGACGGGACGAGGGCGACGAACCGCTGGCCGAAGAGGGTGGTGGGGAGCATCTGCGCGGTGACGTCGGCGGGGATACGGTCCAGCTTGCCGGGTTCGATGGCCAGGGTGAGGCGGGCCCCCTCGCCGTCGGTGGCGATGGACCGCACCTGCCCGATGACGACCCCGCGCAGCTTCACATCGGCGTTCTCGTGCATCTCGTTGCCGACCGCGCCGGTCCGTACGGTGACGGTGACGTCGTCGGTGAAGTCCTTGTCGTACACCGAGACGGAGACCCACACCAGGACGGCGGGGACCAGGAGGAAGGCGACTCCGGCGAGTCTGCGGCGGACGGTCCGTGCGGCGCGTGCACTCATCAGCCGGCCACCTTCACGGTCGTCGTGGCGCCCCAGATGGCGAGGGAGAGGAAGAAGTCGGTGATGCTGATGAGCACGATCGCGTTGCGCACCGACCGGCCCACGGCCACGCCCACCCCGGCGGGGCCGCCGGAGGCGTGGAAGCCGTAGTAGCAGTGGGCGAGGATCACCAGCACGCTGAAGATCAGCACTTTGAGCACCGACAGCAGCACGTCGGCCGGGGAGAGGAAGAGATTGAAGTAGTGGTCGTAGGTGCCCGCCGACTGCCCGTTGAAGAGGATGGTGATGTAGCGGGAGGCGAGGTACGAGGAGAGCAGCCCGATCGCGTACAGCGGGATGATGGCGACGACCCCGGCGATGATCCGGGTGGTGACGAGGTAGGGCATGGACCGCACGCCCATCGCTTCGAGCGCGTCGACCTCCTCGTTGATCCGCATCGCGCCGAGCTGGGCGGTGAAGCCCGCGCCGACGGTGGCGGAGAGGGCGAGCCCGGCGACCAGGGGCGCGATCTCCCGGGTGTTGAAGTAGGCGGAGATGAACCCGGTGAACGCCGAGGTGCCGATCTGGTCGAGGGCCGCGTACCCCTGGAGGCCGACGACGGTGCCGGTGAAGAGGGTCATCGCGACCATCACACCGATGGTGCCGCCGATGACGCCGAGGCCGCCGCTGCCGAAGGCGACCTCGGCCAGCAGCCGCTGCACCTCCTTGAGGTAGCGGCGCAGGGTGCGCGGGATCCAGACCAGGGCCCTGATGTAGAAGGTGAGTTGGTCGCCGGACCGGTCCAGCCAGCTGAGCATCGCCATCCTCCTCAGCCCCCCTTCGCGGGGACGATCTGGAGGTAGATCGCCGTGATGACCATGTTCACGAAGAACAGCAGCATGAAGGTGATGACGACGGACTGGTTGACCGCGTCGCCGACGCCCTTGGGGCCGCCGCGCGGGTTGAGGCCGCGGTGGGCGGCGACGATGCCCGCGATGAAACCGAAGAGCAGGGCCTTGAACTCGCTGACGTACAGGTCGGGCAGTTGGGCGAGGGCGGAGAAGCTGGCGAGGTAGGCGCCCGGGGTGCCGTCCTGCATGATCACGTTGAAGAAGTAGCCGCCGAGCGTGCCGACCACCGAGATCAGGCCGTTGAGCAGGACGGCGACGAGCATGGTGGCCAGGACGCGGGGGACGACGAGCCGCTGGATGGGCGAGACGCCCATGACCTCCATCGCGTCGAGCTCCTCGCGGATCTTGCGGGAGCCGAGGTCGGCGCAGATCGCGGAGCCCGCCGCGCCGGAGATGAGCAGCGCCACGATGATGGGGCTGGCCTGCTGGATCACCGCGAGGACGCTGGCGCCGCCGGTGAAGGACTGGGCGCCGAGCTGCTGGGTGAGCGAGCCGACCTGGAGGGCGATGACCGCGCCGAACGGGATGGAGACGAGGGCGGCGGGCAGGATCGTGACGCTGGCGACGAACCAGAACTGCTCGATGAACTCCCGTAGTTGGAAGGGCCTCCGGAAGATGGCGCGGCCCACGGCGATGCCGAGCGCGAACAGCTTGCCGGTCTCCCGGAGCGGGGCGAGCAGTCGGCTGGGGCGCCGCTGCCCGGGGGCCTGCTCGGTGCTCCTGGCGAGGGCCGGCGGGGGCTTCTCGGGCGGCTCGGGCGGCCGCACCGGCATCGGGGCGGTCACGCTCTCGCACCCCCCGCGGCCGGGGCGTAGCTGTTCAGGATGGCCGTACGGGCGGCCTCCGGCAGCTGGCCCATCATCGCCATGACCCGCTCGCGGCGGCGCAGCGCCCCCTGGCGTACGGGCAGGCCGGGCGAGGGCTCCAGCTGCGGGACGACGGTCCTCGGGACGGCGATCGTGTCCGCGTTGCCGAGGGAGGCGTTACGTTGCTGCTCGGCGGCGAGCGTGGCCGCGTCCTTCTCCTCGGACATCCCGATGGGCCCCTCGCGGCGTCCGGCGAGGAACTGGGCGACGACCGGGGTGTCGCTGGTGAGCAGCACCTCGCGCGGCCCGAAGGTGACGAGGTTGCGGCAGAACAGCATCCCCATGTTGTCGGGGACGGTCGCCGCGATGTCGAGGTTGTGGGTGACGATCAGCATCGTCGCGTCGATCTGCGCGTTGAGGTCGATGAGGAGCTGCGAGAGGTACGCGGTGCGCACGGGGTCGAGTCCGGAGTCCGGTTCGTCGCAGAGGATGATCTGCGGGTCCAGGACGAGGGCCCGGGCGAGACCGGCGCGTTTGCGCATGCCGCCGGATATCTCGCCGGGGAGCTTTTCCTCGGCGCCGAGCAGTCCGACGATGTCGATCCGCTCCATGACGATACGGCGGATCTCGGATTCCTTCTTGCGGGTGTGTTCGCGCAGAGGGAAGGCGATGTTGTCGAAGAGGGACATGGAACCGAAGAGGGCCCCGTCCTGGAACATCAGGCCGAAGAGCTTCCGGGTCTCCATGATGTCGCGCTCGGAGCTGTTCACCATGTCGACGCCGTTGATGAGGACGCGGCCCTGTTCCGGTTTCAGCAGTCCGATGATGGATTTCAGGAACACGGTCTTCCCGGTGCCGGAGGGGCCGAGCATGACACTCACTTCACCGGCGGGCAGGGTGAGGCTGACGTCCTGCCAGATGTTCTGCTTGCCGAAGGACTTCGTCAGGCCCTCGACGACTACTTCGATTCCCATCGGCCCTCCTTCGAAGGGGTGGTGGCGATCGTCATCTGTCAGCGCTCCGGCGGTCGGAAGTAAGCGGGAGAAAGGAAAGAGGTGACGGGTTCACCCGGTGACGGACGCGGTCACCGTTCGGGCCGGGGAACCTTCGGCGGGCAGTCGGGCCCGTCCGGGTTCGTCGCCACGCAGAGCGGTGCCTGCCGCATCTTGGTGTAGTTGTCGGCCTTCTTGCCGACGCTGGAGATGGCCGAGGTGAAGAGCGGGTCGAGGTTTTCGCCGACCCCGCACCCCTTGAACGGCGGGATGTGCGCGTATCCGGTCAGGTTTCCGCCGGTCGCCACGAGATAACCGGCCGGCGGATAGCTCTGTCCGTACCCCTTCAGGACCTGCTCGAAGGGCCGTTCGGTGCGGCAGTTCGGGCCCACGTCCAGCGGTACGCCGTTGACCTCGACGTCGTACAGGCGCATCGAGAGCTGGGCGGTGACCGTCGATTCCTCGGGGTAGGTCGGGGTGTTGGTGACCGTGTGGGTCTGGACGACGGCCGGTGGCCCCACCTGCTCCAGCACCATCGTGGCGGTCGTCGGCATGAACCCGTAGGCGAGGAAGGTCGCCTTGGTCGGCGGGAGCTGACGCTTGCCCTCGTAGTCGAACTCCACCTCGGAGGTGACGTCGACGGTCGAGGCGCAGGAGTCGTTGATGTACCGCTTGTTGAGGACCACCTTCATGAAGGCGGGTCCCAGGGCGGCGGCCCCGTCCAGCTTCACGGCGTTGGCGTACCCGGCCGCGTACGTCTCGGCGGTGGTCATCACCCACTCGGGCGGGATCTCGATCGGGCAGCTTCCGGGGTCCTCGTCGTCGAGGGCTTCGAGCCGCTCCTCGGTGAGGTCGTCGATCTTCCGGTGGGCGTCGGGGTCGAGCCCGGGGGCCGGTGGGGCGGGGGGTGCGGGGGGCTCCGGTGTGTCCTCCCCCGGGGCGGGGGCGGGGGCGGGGTCGCCGGGTGTGGGCGCGGGGGCCGTCGGCGTGGCGCTGTCGCGGACGGTGATACGGGCGAGGGGGCGTTCCTCGTCGTCGGCGGGCTCGCAGGCGACGGTGAGCTCCGGGGGTGAGGTGGGGGCGCCGTCCTCGGTGAAGGAGGCCAGGGTGAGGGTGAGCCCGGCCGGTGCGATGGTGGCGGGGCCGGGGGTGCCGAAGGTGACGGTGGGGACGTCTCCGGTGGTGGCGAGCACCACGCCGCCCTCCGTGGGCAGGGGGGTCTCGGGCGCCTCAAGCCCCTGCCAGGCGGCGTCGGCGGTGTGCTCGCCGGAGGTGTTGCGTACGGTCAGCTCGGCGGTGGCCGTGAGGGTGGTGGCCTCCAGGTCGGTGAACCGGCCGAGCGCCGACGGCTCCAGGCTCACCTCGACGGAGACGTCACCGGGGCGGATCTCCTCCCCCGTCGCGGCCGAGAGGGGAAGTACGGCCCTGATCGCGACGTCCGCCTTTTCCGGGCCCGAGGGGAAGGTGCACGTATAGGGGACGGTGACCTCGGAGGTCTGGTCGGCCGCCACCGATTCGGCGCCCGGAATGAGCGCGGTGGCGACGACGAGGGCCCCGCCCACGGCCAGGTGGAGCGGTCGTCTCGCCGCGGCGCGTGCATCGACGGTCATACGAATGGTGTCCTTCCGGCGCGCGCGGGCCCATCGGTGCGATGGCTGCGAAATGGGGTCCACTTCTCGGCAACGGCCTTTCGGACGGACTCGGAATGGTCCCTACCGACGGGTACGCTACGCACCCTTCCGGGCGCCTGGGAAGAGCCGGGAATTCAGCCGTTTCGCGGGAATGCGGTTCTTGGCATGCGATGACAATTCCGTCCCGCAGAGTTGTCGGCGAGTGAGTGGAAATGCAGGCAGGTGCCCGGCCGCCGGACCGCACGGCCGGGCACCACGCTCACGAACCGCACATCGTCGGCCTGGGATCAGCCGCCGATGACGGGAGATCTGTCAGCCGCTGATGACCGGGGACTTGCCCGAGGCCGTGTTCACGATGGTGTAGAGGCCCTGGAAGCCGGCGGTGGTGCCGACGATGCCGCAGCCGCCGCCGACCTTGTTGCTGATGGTCAGCGTGAGACCGCCGCCCGCCGTGTTCAGCGTGCCGTTGCTCCCGCCGGTGCTCGGGTTGTTGTACTTGCCCGCCACCTTGCCGGCGACGTCGAAGGTGCACGGGCCCAGCAGGCTGCTCCCGCTCACCTTCGCCTTGATCGCCCGGATCTCACCGGTCACCTGGCCGGTGGAGTTGGTGCCGGCACCCGCCGCGTAGTCGAGGCCCCAGATCTGCCACGGAACCGTGGTGGTCACGGTCCACGTCGAGCTGAACGGGCCGGTGCAGGGCGAGTTGAACGAGATCGCCGAGATGGAGGCGAGCTGCGCCGGGGAGCCGGACACCGGGGAGGTGGGGGCCGAGCCCGACGCCGCGGAGGTCGCACACTGGATCTTGTTGCCGTTGTTGTCGGTCAGGACGGTCACCCCGGCGCTGCCGGTGAAGGCACCGGTCGGCGTGATGGTCCAGCTGGACGGCGCGGCGACGGCCGAGGGAACGGCCAGGGCGAGGGATGCCGCGGCGGCACCGATCGCGGTCAGTACACCGGATCGCTTGATCATGGAATTGCTCCTTCTTTTTCTTGTCCCGTTGGGGATACGAATGGACGTGCGCACGAGGAATCGGGCGGCACGCTTCGAACTGGACCGGAGCACCTCCTTCTTCGGGTTGTGCGGGGCCCTCGGGGGAATGGAGGGCGTCGGCCGCTACCGCTTCGCGGAGTGCCAGAATTCCGACAGCTTCCGGCCCTCGTCCGGTGCCAGGCCGGCCGGGTCGTAGGGGCTGCCGAAGTAGGTCGAGGTGTTGTCGAGCTTCACGCTGTTCTTCCCGGCGGCGGACGGGAGACCGGTCTTGAGGTTGACCGCCCAGTCCAGGAGTCCGGCTCCGCAACCGCTCGCCCCCGGGACGGCGAACGCGGCGTCGCTCTGGTCGGCGCCCGCGAAGGTGTACCGGCCCATCTCGCCCTCGTCGTCGCGGGTTCCGTCGGCCGCGAACCGCTGGAGCGAGAGGCTCGGCGCGTTGAGGTTCTGTGGCTTCAGCAGCACGGGGTTGGCGGTGGTGCCGATGTAGCACTTGTCACCGAGGAACGGGTTCTTGAGGTGGATGCGGACCGGAATGGTGAGAATGGGCTCTCCGGTGGAGAAAGCCGCGCCCATATTGAAGTCCCTCGGCGCACCGGCGGGTTCGATGGTGGCCGTGATCCGGTTGAGGTTGTTGTCCGTCAACTGGCGGCAGATCGCGGAGACGAAGGGAATCGCGCTGGGGCACATCAGCCCGAGCAGCCCGCCGGGAACGTCGGCCGGGTCGGCGGTGAGCGCTCCTCCGGGGGGTGCCACCAGCGAGTTGGTGCCGTTGCTGTGCTGGATGACGCCGAGTTGCAGATCGCTGTTGCCGGTGGGGACCCGGCTCTTGCCGAGCGTGATGGAGCCGGTGACCGAACTCGACGAGATACAGGTGGCGATATCGGTGATGCCGTCCGCCGCGAGCATGGCGGGCGCGTCCACCGGGCAGCGGTCGAACGGTGCCCAGTCGCCGTTGAGCTGGGGCGCCGCGGCGGCCGAGCCGGTGGAGAGCACGGCGCTGAACGCCGTGACTGCCGCGAGCAGCCCTACGCGGGTGCGGTTGGAAACGGATCTCATGGCGTCCCCTCTTGTCGGCCGCCACCATTGCGGCCCTGTACGCGGAGTTGACCGGTTCGCCGACGCGTGCACGCCACCACCGCGACGGGGGCGTCGTCGGCAGGAGCGGAGAGGCGGGGTGGACCCGGGGGAGGAAGATCTGAGCGTCAAATTTCGGGCAGATTTCTTGACCGAATTGAACGAAGCGTGATGTTACTCGCGGGAAACACAGCGACACAATCCGTCCGTTCAAGAATTTTTCCGCAGCCCTGTTTTTGATCCGCAGATGAGTAACCGGGGGTCACCCCTTTATCAAGGAATGCGTATCCGGAACCGCCGGAATAGGGAGCGGCGGCCGGAACCCGGCCCCGGATGCCCCGCGCCGGAACGGCTCGGGGCCCGTCGCCGCCGTTGTCACCACCGGAGCAGGCGGCCGAAATTCATTGTCCGAAAGCGCGTAGTGGCGCCCGACCTGCGCGAAAGTCCCACCGCACGGACGAGATGCGTGCCCCCTGCACTCCGATCTTGTCCAAGTGGTGTGCAGCGCTTGTTCCTTGGTCTATCTTCGTCGCGGACTTGGTACGCACCTGTCGGTTCGTGGGAGCGCTTTCCCTCACCGTCTCACCCCACCACCGGGCGCCGAGAGCAGAGGGGACATGGCATGGCACACCTCATACAGCCGTTGGACACCGAAGACCCCCTGGGGCCGCTCCCCCAGGAATTCGCCGCGATCATGCGGCCCGAACTCCCGAGCCTCATCAAGGAGATCGGCGTCGAGGTGACCCGCGCCTATCCGGTCTACGCCCGGCTGCTGGACGGCCCGAACGGCCAGGCGATCCGGGTGGGCGTGGAACAGAGCCTGGCCTCCTTCGTCGACCTGGTGGCCGAGCCCTCCGCCTCCACCACCCTGCGGGACGACATGTGCCGGCGGTTCGGGCGGTTCGAGGCGTACGAGGGCCGGAGCATGGAGGCCCTTCAGGGCGCCTACCGGCTCGGGGCGCGGGTGGCGCTGCGGCGGGCCAAGAAGGTGGGGCAGAGCTACCACCTCTCCCCCACCCTGATGCTGAGCTTCGCCGACGCGCTCTTCGCCTATGTCGACGAGCTCGAATCGCTCTCCCGCGAAGGCTTCCTGGAGGTCCAGTCGCAGTCCGGGGAGCAGAGCGAGGCACTGCGCCGGCGACTGCTCCACCTCATCCTCGCCGGACGCCCCGCTCCCCGCAGCGCCATCGCCGACCTCTGCGAACAGACCGGCTGGCCCCTGCCTGCCGAGGTCACCCTGGTCGCCGTCCGCGCCCCGGCGGCGCTGGACCGGCTCAGCGCGGACCGGGACGTCCTGCTCGATCTCAGCGACCCGCAGCCGCACTTACTCATCCCCGGCCCCCTGGACGGCGCGCGAAGATCCATGCTCGAACAGGCCCTGCCCGCCACCCGTGCCGCGATCGGGCTGACCGTGCCGACCGACCTGGCCGGCGACTCGATCCGCTGGGCCCGCCGGGTGCTGGAGCTCGTCGACTCCGGCGTGATCGACGACGCCCCGCTGATCCGCTGCGAGGACCACCTCATCACCCTGTGGCTGCTCTCCGACCCCGCCCTCCTCGACCAGCTCGCCCAGCGGGAGCTGGCAGCGGTGGCGGGGATCAGCGCCACCCGCCGCGAGCGGCTGATCGAGACACTGCGGATCTGGCTCGACACCCGGGGCACGGCGGCCCAGATGGGCGAACTGCTCGATGTGCACCCGCAGACCGTGCGCTACCGCATGCGCAGCCTGGAGACCATCTTCGGTGACCAACTCGTCGATCCGGAAAGCCGTTTCGCCACCGAGGCCGTGCTGCGCGCGCTGCGACTGCGGGCCCGCCCGGCCGGCACATCCCCCTGATCCGGATCACGTTCGGCGCGACAGGTCAACTTACCCGCGCGTAAGGGGAAATACACGGTCAGTCCCAAACGGTTGCGACACGGAGACGTATCCGACGAGAAACCCGGAACCGCGTCCCGTACACAAGGAGGAGTCCGCCGCTCATCCAGCGGCGGCACCCGTGCACCGCCTCCTGGCCGACCATCCGAGAGGGAACACCCCATGACCGCCTCGCACCTCCTCGTCCCCGTGCCGATCCCGGACCGGGTCGCCGCGCTGATCGGCTCGTGCATCCCGCCGCACATCCTGGAGGCGGAGTTCGAGGCCGACTGCGCGGCCCGCGAGGTCCGCAGGTTCCGGGGGCCCCGGCTGGGCGTCGAGGACCAGGCCGACCGCGAGCAGGCCCTGTCCGAACTGGCCCGCGCCAACAAGGTGCTGGCCGCCCACCACCCCCGGCTGACGGTGGGGCCGGGCTCGTTCTCCTGAACCGCCGGACGCCCGCCTGCCACGCGCCGGACACCCCTGGAGGTCAGCGCGCCGTGGCGCGGTGCTCGGTCGGAGTGATGCCGCGGAGCCGTTTGAAGGCGACGCTCAGGGCGAAGGCGTTGGCGTAGCCGACCTGCCCGGCGACCGCGCCGACCGTGGCGTCCGTGCCGCGCAGCAGGTCGGCCGCCAGGGCGATGCGCCGGGAGGCGAGATAGGCCATCGGCGGTTCGCCCACGTGCGCGGTGAAGCGGCGGGCGAGCGCGGCGCGGGAGACCCCCGTGGCGGCCGCCAGCCCGGCCACCGTCCAGGGCCGGGCCGGGTCGTCGTGGAGCAGCCGCAGCGCGTGGTCCACCACCTGGTCGTCCATGGCCCGGGACCAGAGCGTCGTGTCCGCACCGGAGCCGACGCACCAGGTCCGCAGCGTGGAGAGCAGCATCAGGTCCAGCAGCCGGTCGCGTATCACCTGCTGTCCGGGGCCGTCCGCGGCGACCGCCTCGACGACCAGGTCCCGCAGCGTGCGGTCGCAGTCGGCTTCGGCGAGCACCAGCACCTCGGGCAGCGCCCGGAGCAGCCGCTCGTCGATCTCGCCCCGCCCGGTGTAGGCACCGCTGAGCAGGAGGGCCGAGCCGTCCGGCCCTTCCCCGGACTGGGCGCCGTCGCCGCCGACGCAGTACTCGGCGCCGCTGATCACGGCTTGCGGCGGGGTCGCCGGGTCGTCCGCGACGGTGTACGGGGCCCGGCCGCGCAGGACCGCGATGTCCCCGGTCTCCACCGCGACCGGTTCACCCGTGGCGGGGACGATCCACGCCCGGCCGCGCACCATGGTGGCCAGCGTCAGCGGCGAGCCCGCGGCGAAGCGCAGGGACCAGGGCCCGTCCATGACGGTCTGCCGGAACAGGGCGCCCCGCGCTCTGACTCCGTCCAGCAGTTCGGAGATCACGTCCACGCCTCCACCGTAGACGTACAGGTAGGCAAGCGAGCTTCGGAGCCATGGATCGCCCGGCGGGGAGGGGCTTGACTGGCCGCATGACCAACCATCCATTTCTGATCACCGGCGGTACAGGAAAGATCGGCGGCCGGGTCGTGTCCCGACTGCGGGAGCGGGGCGCTCCGGTCCGGGTGGGCTCGCGCTCCGGTGAGCCGCCCTTCGACTGGAACGACCGCACCACCTGGGACACGGCCCTCGACGGCGTGAAGGCCGTATGTCTCGTACCGCTCGACGGGGAGCTCCTGACCCGCCCCTTCGTCGAGCGCGCCGCACAGCTCGGCGTCGAACGCGTCGTCCTCGTATCGGGGCGCGGTGTGGACGTCCCGGGGTACTCGGGCGAGGCCAACCTCGCCGGTGCCCCCCATGTGGACGGGGAGAGCGCGGTGCGCGGCAGCGGTGTCGCGTGGACCGTCCTGCGGCCCGCCTGGTTCGCCCAGAACTTCAGCGAGGGCCTCTTCCTGGACGCGGTCCTCGCCGGAGAGCTGCGGCTGCCCGCCGGGGACGGTGCGGCCTCCTTCGTCGACGCCGAGGACATCGCGGCGGTCGCGGTCGCCGCGCTCACGGAGGACGGCCACACCGGGCGGACGTACGAGCTCTCCGGCCCCCGCGCCCTGACCTTCGCCGAGGCCGCCGCCGAGATCTCCGGGGCGACCGGCCGCGAGCTGCGCTATGTCCCGCTCTCGCACGAGGAGTTCGTCGGCGAACTCACCGCACAGGGCTGGCCGCCCGCCGCCGCGCAGGACTACGCGGAGGCGGTGGGCCCGATCCGGCGGGGGATGGACAGCCACCTCTCCGACGGCGTACGCCGGGCGCTCGGCCGTGAATCGCGCGACTTCACGGACTTCGTGAAGGCGTCCGTGGGGGCGTGGGGCGGCTGACAGTCACCGGGGGCGTACGGGGAACCAGCAGCGCCCCCGTACGCCCCCGGTAGCAGGCCCGGGCCGAGCCGTCGGGGATAGTGGGCGTCCATCCGTATCCCTCCCCGGAGACCCCATGTCCCCCGTGCTTCTCCCCGGCGGCGAAGGCCGCCGCCCCTCCCTCCTCCTCGTCACCGACCTCGGCTACGAGGCGCGCGGGCGGCGCTACTGCGACGAGGACATCTTCCTGGCCTCCCGGCTGCGCGAGGAGTTCGACGTCGCGCTCTGCCACCCCCGGGACGCGGCCGCGCTGGTGGACCGCTTCGACCTCGCCCTCGTACGCAACAGTGGTCCTGTCCTGCACTACCAGGAGGCGTACGAGGCGTTCCGGGCCCGCGCCCGGGAGCTGCGGGTGCCGGTCCGCAACCCGCTGGACGGGCGCGGGGACATGGCGGGCAAGGAGTATCTGGTGGAGCTGAGCCGGGCCGGGTATCCGGTGATCCCGACCGTGGACCGGGCGGCGGATCTGGGGCTGCTGCCGGAGGCCCGGGAGTACGTGGTCAAGCCGAAGCTGGGGGCGGACTCGGTGGGGCTGCGGTTCGTCACGGGGGCGGAGGCCTCGGCTGAGCTGGAGCGGGCGGCCGGGGGGAGCCTGCTCGTCCAGCCCCGGATCGACTTCCGGTACGAGGTCTCCTTCTACTTCGTCGACCACGACTTCCAGTACGCGCTGTACGCGCCGGACCCGGAGCGGCGGTGGGTGCTGGAGCCGTACGCGGCCGACGCGGCGGATCTGGCGTTCGCGCGGCGCTTCATCGCGTGGAACTCCCTCGACCGCGGCATCCAGCGGGTCGACGCCTGCCGGACGGCGGAGGGCGGGCTGCTGCTCGTGGAGCTGGAGGACCTCAATCCGTATCTCTCGCTCGACCGGGTGGACGAGGAGGTCCGGGAGGCGTTCGTGGCACGGCTGAAGAGGTCGCTGGCCTCGTCGGCCGGCTGACCCCCGTCCGGCCTTTCCCCGCATGCGGGCGGCGGGGGCCGGTGTGAGGGTGCAGACGTGACCACTGCCAGCGAGCAAGCCCCCGCCGCGCAGAGTGCCGCCGCGCCGCCGCCCGTCCTGGACCGGCGGCGGCGCAACATCATCTTCACCACCATCGTGCTCGGCATGCTGCTGGCGGCGCTGGACCAGACGATCGTGGGCACGGCCCTGCCGACGATCGTCTCGGACCTGGGCGGCGGCGAGCACATGACGTGGGTGGTCACCGCGTATCTGCTCACCGAGACGGTGGCCACCGTCCTGGTCGGCAAGTTCGGTGACCTGTTCGGGCGGAAGCTGGTCTTCCAGATTTCCACGGTCATCTTCATCACCGGCTCGTTCCTCTGCGGTCTCGCCCCGGACATGCTGATGCTGATCATCTGGCGCGGTATGCAGGGCATCGGCGCGGGCGGCATCATGGTCACGTCGATGGCGCTGATCGCGGATGTGATCCCGCTGCGCGAGCGGGGCAAGTACCAGGGTGCGATCGGGGCCGTGTTCGGCATCTCGACGGTGATCGGGCCGCTGCTCGGCGGGCTGTTCACCGACCATCTGACCTGGCGCTGGGCGTTCTACGTCAACGTGCCCATCGCCATCGTGGTGGTGATCGCCGCCGCCCGCAACATCCCCTCGGTGAAGGCCGTGGGACGGCCGGTCATCGACTACGCGGGCATCGCGCTGGTCGCCGCCGGGGCGAGCGCGCTGATCCTCGCGACGAGCTGGGGCGGGAACGAGTACGCCTGGGGCTCGCCCGTGATCATCGGGCTGTTCCTCGCCGGGATCGTCGCCCTGACGCTGTTCCGCCGGGTGGAGACGCGGGCGAAGGAACCGATGCTGCCCATGCGGCTGTTCCAGAACCCGGTCTTCACCGTCTGCTCGGTCCTCAGCTTCATCGTGGGATTCGCGATGCTGGGCTCGATCATCTTCCTGCCGACCTACCTCCAGTACGTGGACGGGGACTCGGCGACGCTCTCGGGCGTGCGGACCCTGCCGCTGGTCGCCGCCCTGCTGGTCGCCTCGGTCTTCAGCGGCTCGGTGGTCAGCAGGACCGGCCGCTACCGGGTGTTCCCGATCGTCGGGACGCTGGTCATGGCGGCCGGGCTCTTCCTCCTCTCCCGGATGGGGCCCGAGAGCGGGGTGTGGCTGGAGTCGCTCTTCATGGTGGTGCTGGGGATCGGGATCGGGCTCGCCATGCAGGTGCTGACGATCGCTGTGCAGAACACGGTCGACTACGCGGACCTGGGTACGGCGACCTCGGGCGTGACGTTCTTCCGTACGCTCGGCAGCGCCTTCGGTACGGCCGTGTTCGGGACGATCTACGCCAACGCGCTGACGCCCAACCTCACCGACGGGGTCGCCCAGGCGGTGGCTGCGGGCGGTGACCCGGCGGTGCTGGCCCGGGCCTCGGAGAGCCCGCAGGCGCTGCACGCACTGCCCGCCGCCCAGCTGGAGCCGCTGGCCCAGGCGTACGCGCAGACGCTGCACACCGTGTTCCTGTGGACGGTTCCGGTGGCGCTGATCGGCTTCGTCGTCGCGCTCTTCCTCAAGGAGGTGAAGCTGCGGGACTCGGCCCGGCTCGCGTCGACGGACATGGGCGACGGCTTCGCCCAGCCCGGCAGCGGCGACTCGGAGAAGCTTCTCGAAATCTCGGTGGCCGCGATCCTGCACGGCGCCGGTCCGGACACGGCCCGCCGGATCGTCAGGGAGTCCGACACGCGGCTGGACCTGGCGGGGGCCTGGGCGGTGATGCAGGTGGACCTCTTCACCCGGTTGGTGGGCCATGCGGGGCTGAGGCTGATCGCGGCCCGGCACCGGCTGCCGCCGGAGGTCCTGGTCCCCGTCTTCGACCGGATGATCGAGGAGGGCTACCTCACCGGGGACGGCCGGCTCTTCTCCCATACGGCGGCGGGGCGGCGCGAGGCGACCGTGATCTCCGACGCCTGGGGCCGCTGGCTCAACGAGCGGCTGGCGGAGGACGGCGCCCGGCCCGACGACGCCCAGCTCCGGATCGCCGTCGACATGATCGCGAAACGGCTGCTGGCGGAGGACCTGGCCCAGGAGCTGTCCCCGGACCCCCACCCGGGCGGTTCGACGCGGGTGGGGGCCCCGGCCTGACTCCTCCGGGCCCCGGCCTGAGCCCTCGGGCCGGACGCGGTCCCAGGAGCGGGGCGGAGCTCAGTCGGCGAAGACCGCCGTCGCGTAGACCCAGGCGCCCTCGTGGCGGACGAAGCGGCTCTGCTCGTGGAGGGAGTCGGGGCGGCCGTCGTCGTTGTAGCGGGCGCGGAAGGTGACGGTCCCGGTGGTGTGGAAGGCGCTGCCCTCGGTGGTGTCCAGGATCTCCAGCCCGGTCCAGCGCATCGCGGGGTCGAAGTCGACGCCGGGCGGGCGGGTCTCCGGGTGCCAGGTGCGCAGCAGGTACGCCGCGTCCTGGACGGCGAAGGCCGCGTACCGGGAGCGCATCAGGGCCTCGCAGGTCGGGGCGGCGGCGCTGCCCGAGTGGAAGCGGCCGCAGCACTCCCCGTAGGCAGCGGTGAGGCCGCAGGGGCAGGGCGAGGCGGGAGTGATGCGCGGGGCGGCGGGCTGCCGGGGGCGGGAGGGGCGTCGTGACATGGGTCCATTGTGGCCCGGCAGGACCGGCCCGGCAGGCGGGCGCCCGGTCACCGGGGGAACACGGCCGCTCACAGCAGGGGTTGACACCTCGCGGGGCCTCGGGCGAGAGTCCGGCGCGTGGAGATCAACGAGCTGACGCCCGCCGAACGCCGTGTCCGGGACGCCTTCCCCAGCGGTGCCCCCGTCGACTTCCGTACGGGATCGGCGGCGGCGGACGACCCCGAGGGCGGCGCCGACTGGGGGCCGGAGCGGACCGTGCGGGCCGAGGTGCTGCGCGCCCTGCTGCTCGGCGGGGAGCGTACGCCGGGGGAGGTTCCGGCGTTACGGGTCATGGGGGCGCGGATCACCGGGCCACTCCGGGGGCGCTACGCGGTGGCGGAGTGCGCGGTGCTGCTGACCGGCTGCCACTTCGACGAGGCGCCCGATCTGTACGGGGCGCAGCTGCGGCAGCTGAACCTGAGCGGTTCGGTGCTGCCCGGGCTGGTCGCGGGGACGATCCGGGTCGACGGGGTGGTGCAGCTGAGCGGCTGCCGGATACCCGGTCCGGTGCGGCTCGGCGCCTCCCGGATCGCCCGCGCCCTCGTCCTGGACGGGACCAGGATCGGGGTGCACGCGGACGGCTCCACCGCCGCGAACGACGAGCCGGTCCTGCGGCTGAACCACGCGGTGGTCGAGGACGATCTGTGGTGGCCCCGGCTGGTGGTGCACGGCGAGGCCAGGATCGACGGGGCGGCCGTCACCGGGCAGATCCGGATGGACGACTCCGAGCTGTGGAACCCGGGCGGCACCGCACTCCAGGCGGAGAACGTCACGGTCGGCTCGGACCTGCACGCCATGCGCGTCCGGGTCCGGGGGCGGGTGAACCTGCGGGGCTGCCGGATACCGGGCCAGCTGAACTTCGCGTACGCCCGCCTCACGCACCCGGGCGGGGTGGCTCTGCGGGCGAGCAGCATGACCGTGGGAGAGCTGTGGCTGCGGGAGGCGGCCCCGATCGAGGGCCTGGTGAACCTGCGGCGTTCCCAGCTCGACGTGCTGCACGCCGATCCGTCGGTCTGGCCGCCCGTGGTCCAGTTGGAGGGGCTCACCTACACCTCGCTCCTCCCCCATCTGCCCGCCGCCCGGCGGCTGCCGCTGCTGGAGCGGGAGGAGGAGGGGTACGTACCGTTCGCGTACGAGCAGTTGACGGCGGCGTACCGGCGGATCGGTGACGACGACGCGGCCCGTACGGTGCTCCTGGCCAAGGAGCGCAGACGGCGCGGGACCCTGCCCGCGTACGGCCGGCTCTGGGGGTACCTCCAGGACGCCGCCGTGGGGTACGGGTTCCGGCCGGTGCGGGCGGCGGGCTGGCTGTTCTCGCTGCTGCTCGTGGGGACGGTGGCGTACGCGACGCACCATCCCGGGCCGTTGAAGGAGGACGAGGCGCCGCCGTTCAGCCCGTTGTTCTACACCCTGGACCTGCTGCTGCCGATCGTCGACTTCGGCCAGGAGAAGGCGTTCAACCCGCAGGGGTGGTACCAGTGGCTGGCGTATCTGCTGATCGTGACCGGGTGGCTGCTCGCGACGACGATCGCCGCGGGCATCACCCGGTCCGTCAGCCGCCATTGACGGGGCGCGGTCCGGCCGTGTCCGGTCAGGGCTTGCGGGCGACTCCCGCGTAGCCGGGGATCGGCTCGTCACCGGGGACGTCGATGACCTCGCCGAGCTCCGGGTGCCAGTCGGCGGAGAGCGAGACGCCCGGCTCGACCAGTTCCAGGCCGTCGAAGAAGGCGGTGAGCTCGGCGCGGGAACGGGGCCGCAGCGTCATCCCGCGCTCCTTGTACATGGCCCGGGCCTGCGCCGCGCCCTCCGGGTTGAAGTCGCCGGTGGTGTGCGAGAGCACCAGATAGCTGCCGGAGGGGAGCTGGTCGACCAGCTTGTCCACCAGCTCGGCCGCGCCGTCCTCGTCGTCGATGAAGTGCAGCAGGGCCAGCAGGGAGAGCGCGACCGGCCGGGTGAAGTCCAGGACCTTGCCCGCCTCGGCGAGGATCGTCCCGGGTTCGCGGGCGTCGGCCTGGATGTACTCGGTGGCGCCCTCGGGGGTGGAGCGCAGCAGGGCCGCCGCATGGGCCAGCACGATCGGGTCGTTGTCGCAGTAGACGATCCGGGCGTCGCGGGCGGTCCGCTGGGCGATCTGGTGGAGGTTCGGCTCGGTCGGTATGCCGGTGCCGATGTCCAGGAACTGGCGTACGCCCTGCTCGGCGAGCCAGCGGGTGGCCCGGTGCATGAACGCCCGGTTGACCCGGGCCATGTCCCGGCCCCGGGCGTCCAGTTGGAGCAGTTGCCGGGCCATCTGTTCGTCGACCGGGTAGTTGTCCTTGCCGCCGAGGAACCAGTCGTACATCCGGGCGGGATGCGGTTTGGTGGTGTCGATCTCGACGGCCTGAGGGTCTTGCCCGGTCATGGCGCACTCCATGGGTAGTGGTCCGGATGTACGTGATGGTGCGTCAGGTGAGAAGGAAATCCGCCTGGCCCGCCTTGGCGCCCTGGATGAACGCGGCGATCTCGCCGTTGGAGTAGATGAGCGCGGGGCCGTCCGGATCGGCGGACTGGCGGACCGCGACCCGGCCGTCCGCGAGCTTCATGGCCTCGATGCAGTTGCCCCCGTTCCCGCCGCTCCAGGGCTTGTACCAGCCTTCGGAGCCGAGGTCGGCGGCCGGCATGCCGTTGTATATGTGGTTCATCACAGCTCCTTGCGGAAGTCCCGGAGGATTTCCTTCGTGCGTTGTGCAGTCGCGGCCTGGGCCGCCATGCGGTCCATGACTTCGAGGTACGAGGCCACCTCGGGGCGGGCGTCGAAGTAGACCGCTCCGGTGAGGTACTCGCTGAAGACCATGTCCGGCAGTTCGGGGATGGCGAACCGGAAGAGGACGAAGGGACCGTAGGTGCCCGGGTGGTGGCCGGTCGCGAACTCCGCGATCTGCAGGGTGACATGGGGCAGCTCGGTGGCTTCGAGCAGCTTGTCGGTCTGGGCGCGCATCGCCTGCGCGTCGCCGACGGGCCGCCGCAGGACGGTCTCGTCCATGATCACCCAGAGTCTGGGGGCGTCGTCCTTGGCGAGCAGTGCCTGCCGTTCCATCCGCAGGGCCACATGGCGCTCGATCTCCTCGGGCCGGGTCTGGCCGACGGCTCCGGTACGCATCACGGAGCGCGCGTACTCCTCGGTCTGGAGCAGTCCGGGGACGAAGTGCGGCTCGTACATGCGCAGCAGGCTCGCGGCGCCCTCCAGGCTGACGTACATGCTGAACCAGTCGGGCAGGACGTCGTGGAACCGCTGCCACCAGCCCGGCTTGTTCGCCTCCTCGGCCAGTTCGACGAAGGCGTCGGCCTCGGCGTCGGCGACCCCGTACGCCTTCAACAGCAGCTGGACGTAGGGGATCTTGAGGCCGACCTCGGCCGTCTCCATCCGGCGTATGGTCGCGGGGGCGACCCGGAGCACCTTCGCCGCCTGGTCACGGGTCAGACCGACGCGCTCCCGCAGGTCCTGCAGCCGCTTGCCGAGCACGACCTGGCCCACGGTCGGGGCGGACCGCGGTTCGCTCACTTCAGACCTCCCCATGCGCTGTTTTGCCAGCAGTGTGCCATGGGTGCGCCCCCAACGACACAGCCACTCTGCAATTTTCAGAGTGCCCCTTGCCAAGTGTCCTCGACAGGGGGAGAGTTGGATGTCGAACCAGTTCGCTCAGTCATGGCCGCTTCCCGGACACCGGGGGACGGGGCGTGACGCAGCCCCCACTGTGAGGAATCGGTCGTGGCACCTGGCAGTGCGCTCATCCCCCGGCTCATGGATCTCAGCCCCGGGACGGAAGCGCTCCGTTACTGCTTCGCGCTGCCCGCGCACCCGGAGTCGGTGGCCGGGGCACGGGAGCTGACCCGGGCCAGGCTGGAGACCTGGAAGGTCGGCGGCGATGTGTACGACGCGGCCGTCCTCATCGTGTCGGAGCTGGTCACCAACGCGGTCGTGCACACGGCGAGCACCCGTGTGGTCTGCGAGCTGCGCTGTCTGGGCGGACGGCTGCGGATAGCCGTGCAGGACCAGGGTCACCAGCCCGGCGGCCCCCGGCTGCGCCGCTGTTCGGACGACGAGCACGGGCGGGGTCTGCTGCTGGTCGACTCGATGAGCAGTTCATGGGGTTCGCACGACGCGGGGGACGACTCCGGCCGGATCGTCTGGGCGGAGCTGGCGCACGGCTCGGAGCGGCCATGCTGAGGAACGCCCTGTCCCGGCTGCGCGGTGCGCACCGCTCGCGCCCCGCCGAGGAGGCCGGCGGCGGCCGGGTCCAGCTGTCGCTGCCGCCCTCGATGTCGGCCACCCTGGGCTGTGACGCGGTCGGCGTGCCCGCCCGGCACGGCTTCCGGCTGATGTCCCATCTGCCGCGCACCGGCTGTGTGTTCGCCGACGCGGACCGCTGGTGGTGGATCGTCCCGGCCGGATCGGACCTGGATCTGGACTGGCCCGAGCAGGTGATGTACGCCCGGGGCGCCGACGTCCCCGCCGTGCGCCCCAAGCTGATCCACTCGCCGGACAGCCTCACCCCGTACACCCCGCCCATCCCGCTGTTCCTGATGGTCTGCCAGCTCGCGGGGGTCGCGCCGAGCTGGGCCAGGAGCGCGGTTCCCGCGCCCTAGGGAGTGTCGAGGTAGGCGAGTTGAGGGTGGGCCTCGCGGTAGCCCTCCACCAACTGCCGGGCCACCGCGACGGAATCCACCAGCGGGTGCAGCGCGAAGGCCCGCACCGCCGCCGCCCGCGACCCGCTCTCCGCCGCCTCCAGCACCGTACGCTCCACGGCCTTCACCGCCGTGACGAGACCGACGGCGTGGTACGGGAGCGGCGAAACGGCCACCGGATGGGCCCCGTTGGCGTCGACCAGGCAGGGCACCTCCACCACAGCTTCGGCGTCCAGCGCCGAAAGGGCCGTGCGATTGCGGACGTTGAGGATCAGCGAGGTGCGCTCGTTGCGGGCGATGGCCCGCATCAGGGCGAGGGCGACCTGTTCGTAGCCGCCGGACTCCAGGTCGCCCTCCTCGCGCTCGCCCGCCCCGGCGACATCCCGGTTATCCGCCATGTACGTGGCCTCGCGCTCGGCGCGGGTGCGGTCCCAGGTGGCCAGGGCGGGCGTGCCGGGCTCCCGCATCCGGGCGTAGAAGCCCTCCTGCTGGTCGCGGAGGAAGGCGCCCCGGGTCTGCTCGGCCTCCTGGTAGGCGGCGGTGGCCTCGCGGTTGAAGTAGTAGTAGTGCAGGTACTCGTTGGGGATCGCGCCGAGCGAGCGGAGGAGATCGGTGCCGAAGAGGCGGCCCTCCTCGAAGGAGCCCAGCAGCGCGGGATCGTCCAGCAGCCGGGGCAGTTCGTCGCGCCCGTCGACGTACAGGCCGCGCACCCAGCCGAGGTGGTTCAGGCCCGCGTAGTCGATCCAGGCCCGGTCCGGGTCGGCGCCCAGGATCCGGGCGATGCGGCGGCCGAGCCCCACCGGGGAGTCGCAGATGCCGATGACCCGGTCGCCCAGGTGGCGGGACATGGCCTCGGTGACCAGTCCGGCCGGGTTGGTGAAGTTGATGGTCCAGGCGTGCGGGGCGAGCCGGGCGATGCGCCGGGCCAGCTCGACGGCGACGGGGACGGTCCGCAGCCCGTACGCGATGCCTCCGGCACCGACCGTCTCCTGCCCCAGTACGCCGAGGTCCAGGGCGACGCGTTCGTCGGCGGCCCGTCCGGCCAGGCCGCCCACGCGGATCGCGGAGAAGACGAAGTCGGCGCCGCGCAGCGCCTCGTCGAGCTCGGTGGTGGCGACGACTGCGGGCGCGTCCGGGATGCCCCGCGCCTGTTCGGCCAGGACGCGGGCGACGGCGGTGAGCCGGTCGGTGTCGGTGTCGTACAGGGTGACCCGGGAGACGCGGCCCTCGGCGTGATCGCCGAGGAGGGCCCCGTACACGAGAGGCACCCGGAATCCGCCACCGCCAAGAATTGTCAGCTTCACGCTGCTCGATGGTACGGGGGTGGGGTCCGCGCACGCCGGAGCGGCGGCCCCGGCTCGCGCTCGGCGGTGGCCCCGGAGTCCGCAGGTACGGGTCCGGGGCCACCACCGGAGCGGGTCAGTAGCCGTTCCACCAGCGGGAGACGGCCTGCCAGAGCCGGGCGGGGGCGGCCGGGCGGCGCTGCCTCGGGATCACCGCCGTGCCGGGGGCCGGTTCACCGGTCGCCGGGGCGGGTACGGGCGCGGGGGCGGCGGCCGGGCGGTGCTGCGGCGGTGCGCCCGGGGCGTGGGCGGGCTGCATCCCCGCGACGGAGTGCGCGGGCTCGGGAACGGGGCGGGCCGGGGAGGAGATCTCCCAGTCACCCGCCGGGCGGACCGCGCGGGCCATCACCGAGAGCGGATCGGAGTCCAGCTTCTGCTGCGGGCTGGGGGCGAACTTCACCGGCAGCTCGACCAGGTGGCGGGACATGATGTTGCCGACCCAGCGCAGCTCGCTCTCGTCGGCGGCGAGCTCCAGGTCCGGCAGCCGCATCAGCAGGGCGTCGACACCCACGTCCGCGATGGCCCGGCCGATGTCCTGGCCGGGGCACTCGTGCGGGCCGCCGCTGAACGCGAGGTGGGCGCGGTTGCCCTCCATGTTGGCGGTGAGGTCGGGGCGGACCGTGGGGTCGGTGTTGGCCGGGGCGATCCCGACGAGCAGGGCGTCCCCCGCTTTGATCTGCTGGCCGCCGAGCTCGGTGTCGCCGACCGCCCAGCGGCCGAAGACGGCGGTGAAGGGCGGCTCGTCCCAGAGGGTCTGCTCCACCGCCTCGGGCACGGTCATGTGGCCGCCGCTGAGCCGGGCGCGGAAGCGCGGGTCGGTGAGGACCATGCGCAGCACGTTGGCGATGAGGTTGGCGGTGGACTCGTACGCCGCGATGAGGATGAGGCGCAGATGCTCGACGACCTCGATGTCGGTCATCGTCGCGGGGTGCTCGACCAGCCAGGAGGCGAAGTCGGGGGCCGGTTCGGCGCGGCGGCGCTCCACCAGGCGCGTCAGCACACCGACGATGTAGGCGTTGCTGGCCACGGCGGTCTCGGTGCCGCGCGTCATGTCGCGGGCCGCCTGGACGAGCCGCTCGTCGTACTCCTCGGGCATGCCGAAGATCGCACACATCACCATCATCGGCAGATGCTCCGCGAACTGGCTCACCAGGTCGGCGCTGCCCTTCTCGGAGAAGTCGTTGACCAGGCGGTTACTGAAGCGGTTGATGTGGCGGCGCACGCCCCGGGTGTCGATGCGCTCCATGCTGTCGGTGACCGCGCCGCGCTGCCGCTCGTGCTTGGCGCCGTCGGCGAAGACGCAGACGGGCTGCCAAGTGAAGATCGGGGCGAGCGGGTGGTCCGGGGCGACGCTGCCGTCCTGGAGGGCCCGCCAGCGCCGGGAGTCCCGGGAGAACTGGGACGGCGTACGGGTGAGGTGAAGGTTCTCGCTGTGGCCGAGGACCAGCCAGGCGGGCACGTCGCCGTGGAGCAGGACCGGGGCGACCGTGCCGTGTTCGGCGCGGAGCTTGGCGTAGAGGCCCGCGGGGTCGTTCTCCGCCTCGGGGCCGTAGAGCCGGCGCAGGCCGCCGGGGCCGATGCCGAGGTTGTGGGCCGGGCACTGGGGCGGCGGGACGGCGCCGGGTTCGTGGTGGAAGGGGGTTGTCACAGTGGCTCCAGGGATCAGGAGGGCCGAGGTTCGAGCACGGGCAGCAGGCAAGAGGGGTGTACGGGGGTGTACGGGAGCGCGCACCGGGGGACCGGCGCACGCCCCCGGCGTCGGGACGGCCGGGAACCGTCCCGAGGCCGACGGGCGTTGGGCGAGGGGGGCGGCCGGAGCCGTTCCGGGCCCTCGGCGGGCGGATCGGCCGCGACCGTTCCCGGCCGTCAGGCGAGCGGGACGGCCAGGCTGTGCAGATAGCGCATCAGGGTCATCAGCACATCGCGGCTGGAGGCCCGCAGCCGGGCGTCGCAGTCGATCATCGGGACCTCGTCCGGCAGGTCGAGGGCTCTGCGCAGGGCCTCGACCGGGTGGTGCGGTGCGTCGGGGAAGGTGTTGACGGCCACCACGAACGGCACTCCGCGCTCCTCCAGCCGCCCGATGACGTCGAAGCTGACTTCGAGCCGCCGGGTGTCGATGAGAACCACGGCGCCGAGAGCCCCTTCAAAGAGGCCGTTCCACAGGAACCAGAAGCGTTCCTGGCCGGGGGTGCCGAACAGGTAGAGGATCAGCTCCTCGCTGAGGCTGATCCGGCCGAAGTCCATGGCGACGGTGGTGGCGGTCTTCGTCTCCACCCCGGCGTTGTCGTCCACGCCGACGCCGGCCTGGGTCATGGTCTCTTCGGTCGTCAGGGGCCGGATCTCGCTGACCGAGCCGACCATGGTCGTCTTGCCGACCCCGAACCCGCCGACGATCACGACCTTCACCGCGGCGGTGGCCGTGGTGGGGAGGACGTCCTCGCTGCGGGGTCCGGTGATCGTGTCAGAGCTTCTGAAGTCCATGCATCACCGCTTCGAGAAGGGACCTGTCGGGGAGTGTGGCGCGGACGATCGGCGCACGCGACTCGATGAGTTCGGTCGCGAGGAGATCGCTCAGGAGCGAGGTGACCACGCTGAACGGCAGGCTGAGGTAGGCGGAGATCTCGGCGACCGATAACGGGGCCTGGCAGAGCCGCAGGATCGCGGCCTGCTCCGGCTGGAACGTCGGCGAGGGCTCGGCCTGCGCGACGACCATCGTGACCAGGTCGAGTGCGGCCCGCTCGCTGTCGTCGAGATCACCGGTGATCACGTACA
This sequence comes from Streptomyces sp. NPDC059452, assembly GCF_042750035.1. Classification (NCBI taxonomy): domain Bacteria; kingdom Bacillati; phylum Actinomycetota; class Actinomycetes; order Kitasatosporales; family Streptomycetaceae; genus Streptomyces; species Streptomyces sp. NPDC059452. Next base: position 187,909 of record NZ_JBHYVE010000006.1, on the reverse strand, counting down.
GCCGTTCCGGGTCGATGAGCGCCGGATCGGTCTTGCGGCGTTCTCGTCGGGGTCCGCTCATCCGGACTGCCCGCCGTGGCGGGGCGGACTGGTCAGGTGGGCACCGATCCGCACGACCATGTCCCGCATCCGGGCGCCGACCAGTCCGGCGTCCACGGTCTCGCCCGCCAGCACGGCGAGATACGCCCCGGTCCCGGCCGCCATCAGGTAGAAGAAGCCGCCGGTCACCTCGATGACGACGAGCTTCATCAGGCCGTCGCTGTAGGGGATCTCGGTGGCCACGGCAGCGGCCAGGCTCTGCAGCCCGGCGCAGGCCGCCGCCAGCCGGTCGGCGACATCGGGGTCGCCGCCGTGCATGGCGATGCGCAGCCCGTCCGAGGAGAGCACCACGATCTGGTGGATGCTCGGCACGTCGTCGGCCAGCTCCTTGAGCATCCAGTCCATGTTTCCCCGCTGCTGGATCACTTCAGGTCTCCCTTGTCCCACGCGTCATCGGAGTCTTCGCCGTGCTTCGGTTCCTGCGGTACGCCGTTGACGGCCTTGGTGAAGGCCTCCAGCCAGAGGCCGGGGGGCTTCTCGCCACCGGAACCGCCGTGGCCGCCCTGTCCGCCGTGGCCGCCGCCGTCCGGGTGTCCGCCCCGGCTCGGCAGCCCGCCGTTGACGGGGGCGGGCGGCGGGGGCTGCTGCGGCAGGTTGTGCGAGCCGAGCGGGGCGCGGCCCCGGCTGCGGCGCTGCGGCAGTCCGTTCTCGGTCCACTCGGTGACCACCGGAAGGTCGTCCTCCATGGCCGCTGCGGGCACGGCCGGACGGGCGGCCGCGGTGGGGGCGCCGGTGGGGGCCGGTGCGGAGACGGACGGCACCGGGCCGGTGGCGGCGGGCTTGGGCTTGCGCTTGCCGGGCGGCGGCACGACGTGCTGGAGCTGCGACATGTCCAGCGAGCTGGTGGGCCGCGAGGTGGCGCCGATGCCGTGGGCGATGCCCGGGGCGGGCCCGGTGGTGATCATGTCGCGCGGCACGATGAGGACCGCGCGGACACCGCCGTACGCCGACTGACGCAGGGAGACCTGGAGTTGGTACATCCGCGAGAGCCGCCCGACGACGGCCATGCCGAGCCGGGGGGACTCGCCGAGGTCGTTCATGTTGATGCCGGCCTGGGCCTGGGCGAGCATGTTCTCGGCCCGGGCGCGGGCCTCCTCGCTGAGGCTGACGCCGCCGTCCTCGATCTCGATGGCGATGCCGGTCTGCACCTCGACCGCGGTGACGTGCACCCGGGTCTGGGGCGGGGAGTAGCGGGTCGCGTTGTCGAGGAGCTCGGCGCAGGCGTGGATGAGCGGCTCGACCGAGGTGCCGACGATGGCGACCTTGGCGATCGAGTGCAGATCGACGCGCTGGTACTCCAGGATCCGGGACATCGCGCCGCGCAACACGCTGAACAGCGGTACGGGCTTGGGCCACTGACGGCTCGGCCTGGCCCCGCCGAGAACGGCGATGGAGTCGGCGAGCCGGCCGATCAGCGCGGTGCCGTGGTCGATACGGAGCAGGTCGTCGAAGACCTCGGGGTTGCGCCCGTAGTGGTCCTCCATCTCCCGCAGTTCACTGGCCTGCCGGTGCACGATCGCCTGGACCCGGCGGGCGACGCTGACGAAGGCACGCTGGGCGGAGTCACGCCGGGCCTCCTCGTTGTCGATGACTTCGAGGACCTGGTAGATCTGCTCGCGCAGCGCCTTGGGCAGATGGCGGTTGGCCGCATCCGCGTCGACGATGTCGCGCATCACCTCCTCGGGCGAATTGCCCACCCGCAGACGCCGGATGGCGGCGGGCATGACCTCCTTGGTGAGCCGCACCGTCTCGGAGTCATGGCTGAGGATGCGGTGTTCCAGATAGGCGATGCGCTGTTCGTACTCCGCGCGCTGGGCGGCCATGGCGCGCTTGCGGCGGTGCAGCGCCACGGTGAGCACGGCGACCACGATCGTGGTGATCGCGCCGCACACGGCGACTGGTATCCGCGCGGCCGGGACCACCAGGGCCGCACCGGCGGCGGTGGCGCCGGCCAGCAGGACCACGGGCGGCAGGACTACGCGGACGACGGGGACTGCTCTGTCGGTCGGCGGTGATTCAACACGGACCATCTAAAACCCTCTGGCGGTTGATTCCTGGATGTACCGGGATGTATACGCACGTGAGCGGAGACTCATGAACAAGTGCTCGAATTCGTATCAACTCGACTTCACTGCGCGTGAGCTTAGCCAGATCAGAACAGGGGATCGGCATATTCACCCAACCCCCTGCGGGAGCGCGCGAAGAGGAATACACTCACCAGTTTTTGCACTCACCGCTGTGAAGCGTGCGCATGGAGTGACGGTGGCGAAAATCCAGCCGCTCAGCTCCTGCCGCGTACCGGCTGGAGGGACAGCGATGGGCCCCGGATGCCTGACAGCCGGTCACTTTCGCTGCCCCGCAGCCGACTTCGTACCGCACAGCAGGACAGAGGCACAGATGATCGAACCGGATCGAAAGAAGCAGATTCCCGACCACTCGGGGGGTGACCAGGAAAATCGCTGGTCTGACGCGTATACAACCGCCGTTTCCACGGACCCGCTCCCGGACCGGCCGAACCCGGGCGCTCACGGTGCCGCAGCGGGAATCATGGCGGTCGGCACCACCCCTGCGGTGGCGCCGACGGCATACCCGGAGTGACGAGAGGAAGCGGGCGGGAGCATGACGGGGACGGGTGACTACACGATCGCTTCGCTGGATACGGGGCTCCGCGCCATGCGGCTCTTCCTCACCCATGACACCCTCACGGTCACCGAGGCCGCCGAGCGGCTCTCCGTCGGACGGTCCACCGCGCACCGGGTGCTGAGCACGCTGGAGAGCCGGGGGTTCGCGATCCGGGACACCTCGGGGCGCGGCTACGCGGCGGGGCCGGAGCTCGTGCGGCTGGGTCGGCCCGCCGGATTCGGCCGCGCGGCCCGCGAACGGCTGGGGCCGGTGCTGGCGGACGCGGCCGGGCGGACCGGCGAGACGGTGTGGAGCGTGGCGCTCATCGGCGACCAGGTCATCGTCACCGACGGCCGCGAGTCGGCCCATCCGGTGCGCGTGGCACTGGAGTTGGGGCGGACGGGTTCGGCCCACGCGGGGGCGGGCGGCAAGCTGCTGCTCTCCCGGATGACGGCGGACCAGGTGTGCGCGCTCTATCCGTACGAGGAGCTGGAGCCGGTCACCCCGGCCACGCTCACCTCGCGGACGGCCCTGCTGGACGAGCTGGCCCTGATCCGCCGGACCGGGCACGCCGTCAGCCGGGGCGCGTCCGTCCCGGGCATGACCACGGTGGCCGTATCACTGGCCGGGTCCAGTTGGCGCGACCGGCTGGCCCTGGTGGCGGCGGCCCCGACGGACCGGTCCGACGACGCCGCGCTGGCCGAACGGGCGGAGCGGCTACGGGAGTCGGCGGCGCTGCTTGTACGGTCCGGGCCGACGCCTGGCCCATGACCCCGCCCGTACGGCCCCGATCAGCGCCGCGCCCCGCCGATCCGCCCCTCCAACTGCACCAGCAACGCGCTGAGCCGGGTGCTGAGTTCGCTCCGGCTCTGCTCGTCGAGTCCGGAGAGCACGGTCCGCTCGTACGCAAGTTGCTCGGGCAGCAGCCGGTCGACCAGGGCGCGGCCCTCCTCGGTGAGGCGGACGTGGGCGACCCGCCGGTCCCGCTCGTCGCCCCGGCGGTCCACCAGGCCGCGTTCCTGGAGGGCCCGCAGCCGCTTGGTGACGGCCGCGCCGGAGGAGAAGGTCTCGCGGGCCAGCTCACCCGGGGTCAGCTCGCGGTCGGTACGGCGTACGGCACCGAGCAGGTCGAACTCGGGCCGGGTCAGCCCGGCGGAGCGCAGCGGGGCGTCCTCCGCCTGCTGGAGCAGCGCGGCACAGCGGTTGATCCGGCCGATGAGCTCCATCGGTCCGGTGTCCAGCTCGGGGTTGACGGCCTTCCACTGCCGCACCACCGAGGCAACGATGTCGTCGGTCACTCCGCTCCGATCGAAAGGGCGTGGACCACCCCGCCGCGCCGCGTCTGCGGGGCGCGGACCTGCGGTCCCAGCCGTTGTGCTGTAGCGGCGAGCGTACGGTGTCCGGCCCGCTCGGCCGCGAGAAGCCGCTGCTCGGGCAGGACGCGCTGCCACCACTCCCCCGCCGCCGTGTCGGCGGCCTCGCGCAGTTCGACGAGGCTCGCGGTCAGTGCGCGGCGGGCCCGGTCCAGCTCGGCGGAGGCGGCGGGGGGCCGTTCGGCGGAGGCCACGTGGGCCCGTTCGGGGCGGGCGGCGGCCCGGGCCCGTTCGGCGTACGCCCTTTCGGTGGCGGTGCGGGCCCGTTCGGTGGCCTCCAACGCGCGCTCCACCCGCCCAGCCGCCCGCCGGTTGGTGACGAGCGTCGCGGCCAGGAAGCCGACGAGCGCGCCGAGGACGGTGTCCAGGACCCGGTCACCGATCAGCTCCCCGGCCGGGTGGGCGCCGCCGAACTCCAGGACCAGGAGGGCCATCGGGGTGACGGCGACGGAGCCGAGCCAGTAGTTCCGGGTGATCAGCGCCTCGGCGGCGAAGGCGAAGAAGAGACAGCACAGGACGAGCGCGAGCGGTCCGGTACGGGAGAGCGGCAGGACGGCAGCGAAGACGAGGACGCCCAGGAGGTTGCCGAGGGTGCGCTGGAGGGCCCGGTTCCAGGTCAGGGTGACATTGGCCTGGTAGAGGGAGGCGGCGGTGACGATGGCCCAGTAGGGGCGGCCGACACCGAGGGCGGCGCAGAGGTAACCGGCGAGCGCGCAGCCGATGAGCGTACGGGCGGCGACGGGCAGCAGGGGCGACCCGGGGCCGAGGCTCCGCAGCAGGGCACGGCGTGCGGCGCGACGGCCTTCGGGCCCGCGCAGGACGGCACCTTCGGCCTCGATCCCGTACGGCTCGGTGCGCTCGGCTCTGATCCCGTACGGCTCGGTCCGCTCGACCCCGGACCCGTACAGCTCGTCGGCCGTGCCGGGGGCGGGCGGCGGTGCGGGGACGGGGCCCCTGGCACGGGTCAGGGCGGCCCAGGATCGCAGCCGGTCCGGGGCGGCCGCGCCTCGCCCGAGGGGTCCCGAGGCCCGGCCGGGCCCAGGCCACACCCCGGCGGTGGCCGCTTCGGCGTGCGCCACCAGCCGTTCCAGGGCGCGCCGTACGGGCGTGGGCCGGCCGGAGGCGAGCAGGCACTGCCAGGCGGCGTGCGCGGCGGTGGCCGCCCCGTGGCGCGTACGGGGCCCGGGGTCGGCCACGCAGTCGGCGGCGGCGTCGAGCGCCCGCGCGACGGCCCGGCGCTCGGGCCCCTCCCGGCGGATCAGCGCGGGCCCGACGCAGACCAGCCAGGCGACCGCCCCGGCGGCCAGGGTCAGGGCGAGGTGGGCCGGGACCTGGCCGAGGCGCTGCGGGGCGAACAGCGCGGCGGAGCTGACGAAGGTCAGGATCACCTGGCCGGGCGGGCCGGTCCGGTGCGCGTCGCACAGGACCTTCTGCGCGGCCGCGAGGAGCGCGCCGACCGCCACGAGCACGGCGGTGGAGTGTGTGAGCGAGGCGGTGACCAGCGCGACCGCGAGCCCGGCGGACATGCCCAGGACAACGCCCGCCACGGTCCGGGCGCGCCGGGCGTACGGCAGGCCGTGCCCGTACAGCGCACAGAGCGAACCGGCCATCGTGTACATCACGAGGTCGAGCCGGCCGACGGCCAGGAGCGTCAGATGCGGTACGGCGGAGGCGACGACCACGCTCAGCGCGGGCTTGAACCAGATGTCCGAGGGGCGTTGGAGCCGGAGCGGGGCCACCAGGGGGAAGGTGCGGCCGGCGGGCCGCCCGGGGCGGACAGGTGTATCACTCACCCATACACGTTAGCAGGTGTTACACCCGTAAAAGACTGACGGCGGGGAGGCGGGAACAGCAGGGCGCCGCCACCCCCGAAGGGGCGGCGGCGCCGGGTCGGTCCCAGGTGGCGCACGGTCAGCCGAGGCCGCGGGCGTCCTGCTTGAGCGCGGTGTCCACCGTCAGGGCCGTGGCCACGACGAGGCTCAGCAGCGGCTCGGGCAGCCGCTGGTGGATCTGGAGCACGTAGTTGTCGGCCGTCGTGAACATGGTCTTCGCGAGGCCTTCCCAGGTCTTGGTGATCCGGGCGATCTCGGTGCCGTGCTGGTCGACGATGGCGAAGTTCCAGGCGCGCCAGTTCTCCGCCTTGATCGCGCCGACCTGCACACCCCCGGCCATCATCGCGAAATTGATCTTGCCGATCGCGTTCTGCTGCACGATCTCGCCGACCGGCTGCCCGTCGGGGCGCTGGACGATGACACGGGACTTGATGAACTTCGCCGGGCGGGTCAGCAGGAGCTGCGGCCGGCCGTGCGCGTCGCGGATCTCCAGCCGGTGCGTCAGGTACTGGTCGATGCTGGTGAGGAAGCGGAGCACCTTGCGCAGCGCACCCTGGCCGACCTGGACGACCGAGCCGACGGTCGCACCGTGCTGGTCGAACACCCGGTACTCGTTCGTCACCTCGATCAGCTTGGCCTTCTGGTTCACCACCAGGACCGGCTGATCGAAGAGCGAGCCACCGGAGACGGGCTGTTGACCGGCGGCCTGGTGGCCGACCGGATCCGGATACTGACCGGCGGGCTGCTGCTGACCGGCGGGCTGCTGCCCGACCGACTGCTGGGCGGCCGGCTGCTGGGCGGGGAGCCCCGCGGCGGCCGGGGGCTGCTGGCCGCCGGCGGGATGCGTGTGCCCGGTCCACTGGCTGCCGTCCCAGTAGCGCAGCAGCTGAGGCGCGCCATGAGGATCCGGGAACCAGCCCGCGGCTATGTTCGATTGCGTGGTCACTGGGGCACACTATCCCGCAGGCCCAGTGACCCATATTCTTTGAATCTTCATACACCTACTACGATGACGGGCCATGACCACGGTGAGCGCTCGGACCGACCGGCAGCGGTACCGCTCACGCGTGCCCGTCTCGCTGGGCTGGGTGTTCGTCCTGCTCGCCGTGCTCTTCTGCTGCTCGGTCGCAGCCTCGGCCGCCGCCGCGCCCGTGGCGGTGGGCGCCGGGAGCCCCGCCCCCGTACGGACACTGACTCCGGTGCCCGACGCGGCCGTCGAACGCATGGTCATGGCCGTCCCCGCCGACCGGGGGCTCGGCACCTCGTGCCACGGCGGCTCGACCCACTCGGCGGCCATCGTGCTCCCGGTGCCGTCCGCCCCCGTTGCGCTCCCCTCCCCCGTGGCCCTCCGTCCCGTCGCCCCGCTGACCGGGACGGCCGCCATCCGGGGGCCCGCCCACGACGGTGCCCACTCCGTCGATCAGCTGCGTCTTCAGGTTCAACGGATCTAGAGCCGGGTCCGCTCCCCCTCCGCGCCTCGTGCCGGAGTCCGGGGGCGGCCGCCCGTATGCCCTGTTTCCCCTCCCCACCCCTGTATCGACCCATCCCTGCATCGACCGGATGCGTCCGCAGCATCCGCTGAACGACGAGGACCTTTCATGGCTGCCGCCAAGAACCAGAACTCCCCCGCCGCCGTCCGCCGCGCCAAGCTCGAAGAGGCCCGCCGCAAGGAGCGCGCCCGTGAGCGCCGGGGCCGTCTCCTCACCATCGGCGCGTCGGTCGCCGTGGTCACCGCGCTGGTCGCCGGAGGCGGCTACCTGGTGTACCAGGCGAACGAGAAGGAGAAGGCCGCCAGTGGCCCCATCTCCGGTGAGCGCACGTGGAAGGACCTGAAGCAGGGCCACGTGGAGACGAAGGTCGACTACCCGATGACCCCGCCCGTCGGGGGTGACCACAGCCAGGTCTGGATGAACTGCAACGCGGACGTCTACACCGAGGAGATACCGAACGAGAACGCCGTCCACTCCCTGGAGCACGGTGCCGTCTGGGTCACGTACAACGAAGACGCCTCGGAGGCCGACATCAAGACGCTCACGGAGAAGGTCAAGAAGACCCCGTACTCCCTGATGAGCCCGGTCAAGGACCAGAAGGACCCGCTGATGCTCAGTGCGTGGGGGAAGCAGGTCACGGTGAAGGACGCCTCGGACTCCCGCGTCGGGCAGTTCTTCAGCAAGTACGTGCAGGGCCCGCAGACGCCCGAGCCGGGCGCCGCCTGCACGGGCGGGCGCGACAAGTGACCGCCCTGACGAGCCCCGGGCCCGCCACCCGCCGGATGGTGCTCGCGGGCGCCGCCGTGCTGCTGCTGGCGGTGGGGCTGGTGGTGCTGATGGTCGTACGGCCGTCCGCGGCCTCCCCGTCCGGGAGGGCGGCGCTGTCCGCTCCGGCGGAGGAGTCGGCGGACGCCGGGTTCGCCCGGGACATGATGATCCACCATCAGCAGGCGGTCGAGATGTCGTTCATCGTGCGCGACCGCACCGACGACGAGGACGTGCGGCGGCTGGCGTACGACATCATCAACACCCAGGCCAACCAGCGCGGCATGATGCTGGGCTGGCTGGAGCAGTGGGGTCTCCCCAAGAGCTCGGCCGAGCCGCCGATGGCGTGGATGGGGCACGCCTTCGAGCCGACCGACGACGGTTCGCTGATGCCCGGCATGGCCACCGACGCCGAACTCGACGCGCTGAAGGCCGCCGAGGGCAAGAAGGCCGAGGTGCTCTTCCTGCGGCTGATGACCGTGCACCACCGCGCGGGTGTCGACATGGCTCAGGCGGGCGTCGAGAAGGCCGGGACGGACGTCATCCGGAACCTGGCACAGGGCATGGTCAAGGGCCAGGAGTCCGAGATCGGGCTGATGACGGACATGCTGAAGGCCCGGGGCGCCAAGCCGTGAGTGCGGGGCGGCCCCGCTCCCCGGACGTTCCCGGATCCTCCCGGGGTCTCCGGGAGGGGGCCGCCCCCGCCGTACTGCCCGTGGTGCCCGGCATCACATAGGCTCGGCGACGATATGAAGAGCATCCTCACTCCGCTGGGGCCCAAGGCCGACAAGGACACCGTGCGGCGGCACAATCTGAGCCTGGTACTGCGAGCCGTGCGGGACGAGGGCGAGAGCGGGGAGGCGACCCGCGCCGGAGTGGCCGCCCGGGTCGGACTGACCCGGGCCGCGGTCTCCTCGCTCGTCGAGCAGCTCATGGACAGCGGCTTCCTCACCGAGTCGGGCAAGACGTTCAGCGGGCAGGCCGGGCGCCCCGGCACCGCGCTGAAGGTGGCCCGCACCGGTCCCGCCGGGCTCGGCGTGGAGATCAACATCGACTACGTCTCGGTCTGCGTCGTCGACCTCGCGGGGACCGGCCGGGTCCGGCAGACCGAACACCTCGACAACCGGGGCACGTCCGCCGAGGAGGTCCTCGCCCGCGCCGCCCGGATCGCCGCGCGGACCCTGGACTCGGCGCGCGAGCAGGAGCTGCGGCCGGTGGGCGCCACGCTGGCGCTGCCCGGTCTGGTCTCCGGCGGAGCGGTACGGCAGGCCCCCAACCTCGGCTGGAACGAGGTCCCGGCACAGGAGCTGTTCGCGGACGCGCTCGCCACGCTGCGCCCCGGCCACCGGGCGCTGCCGGTCGCCTCGGAGAACGAGGCCAATCTCGCGGCGCTGGCCGAGCTGTGGTTCGGCGGCCTCGGTGACGTACGCAGCTTCCTGTATCTGACCGGTGAGATCGGGGTCGGCGGCGCGCTCGTGCTGAACGGTGAGCTGTTGCGCGGTGCGCACGGGTTCGCCGGGGAGATCGGCCATGTGGTGGTGGACCCGGACGGGCCGGAGTGCCGGTGCGGGTCCCGGGGCTGTCTGGAGCAGTACGCCGGACAGACGGCGCTGCTGCGGACGGCCTGGGTCGAGGGGGCCGGGGGCGGCGGTGGAGTGGTGGAGCTGGAGCGGCGCGCGCGGGCCGGGGACGAACGGGCGGTGGCCGCGCTCTCCGGGGCGGGGCGGATGCTGGGCCGGGTGGTGTCGGGGGCGGTGAACCTGGTCGACCCGGACGCGGTGGTGCTCGGCGGGATCTACCGGGGCCTGATGCCGTGGCTGGCACCGCCCGCCGACGAGGAGCTGGCCGGCCGGGTGGTGTCGGGGCTCTGGACCCGGGACAGCGGTCGGCTCCGCGCCTCATCGGTGGCGGGGGACGCGGCACGGGGCGCGGCGGCGCTGGTGGTGCAGGACGTGCTGGACGACCCGGTGGCGTACGCGGAGCCGTCGGGGGTGTGAGGCGGGGGCGACCAAGGGGGCGTACGGGACACCGGCCCCGCGGCGCCCGGGGCGTGAGGCACCGGCCCGGCGCCTCTCCAGGAGCCGGGCCACACCCCCGTACCGTCAGCGCACCCCCAGCAGATGGTCCATGGCCAGCTGGTCCAGCGCCTCGAAGGCCATCCCGCGGGTCGCGGCACCGGCCACGTCGAACTCCTCGTACGCCGTGCGGTCGGCGAGCAGGGCCGCGAGGCCGTCCCCCGCCGTCGGGCGGGCCAGTTCGTCCAGGCGGGAGGCCCGCAGCGCCGCCCGCACCTCGGGGTCGGCGCGGAAGGCCGCCGTACGCTCCTTGAGGATCAGGTAGTTGCGCATGCACCCGGCGGCCGAGGCCCAGACGCCGTCGTGGTCCTCGGTGCGCGGGGGCTTGAAGTCGAAGTGGCGCGGGCCCTCGTAGCCGCTCTCCAGCAGGTCGACGAGCCAGAACGCCTGGCGCAGGTCGCCCGCGCCGAAGCGGAGGTCCTGGTCGTACTTGATGCCCGACTGGCCGTTGAGGTCGATGTGGAAGAGCTTGTCCGCCCACATCGCCTGCGCGATGCCGTGCGGGAAGTTGAGCCCGGCCATCTGCTCGTGGCCGGTCTCGGGGTTGACGCCGACCAGCTCGGGGCGCTCCAGGCGCTCGATGAAGGCGAGGGCGTGGCCGATCGTGGGCAGCAGGATGTCACCGCGCGGCTCGTTCGGCTTGGGCTCGATGGCGAAGCGGAGGTCGTAGCCCTGCTCGGTGACGTACTCCCCCAGCAGGTCAAAGGCCTCCTTCAGCCGGTGCAGGGCGAGGCGGACGTCCTTCGCCGCGCCGGACTCCGATCCCTCGCGGCCGCCCCAGGCGACGAAGGTGGTGGCGCCGAGTTCGACGGCGAGGTCGATGTTGCGCAGGGTCTTGCGGAGCGCGTAACGGCGTACGTCCCGGTCGTTGGCGGTGAAAGCGCCGTCCTTGAAGACCGGGTGGGTGAACAGGTTCGTCGTCACCATGGGCACGACGAGCCCGCTCGCGTCGACCGCCTGCCGGAACCGCTTGACGATCGCCTCGCGCTCCGTCTCCGTCGAGCCGAAGGGGATCAGGTCGTCGTCGTGGAAGGTGACGCCCCAGGCGCCCAGTCCGGCCAGCCGCTGTACGGACTCGACGGGGTCGAGGGCCGCGCGGGTGGCATCACCGAAGGGGTCGCGGCCCTGCCAGCCCACGGTCCACAGACCGAAGCTGAACCTGTCCTCGGGGGTGGGGGTGAACCTGTCCCCGGAGGTGGGGGTGAAGCGTTCCGTCATCGTCGTCCGACCGCCTTCGCCTGCCGTCGGGAGCCGAGGCCGCGCGCCCGGCACCCTATTTGTTTACTGTCATGACTAATCATGCACACGGCCTCCGCCCGGCGTAACCCCCTGGTTGAAGGCGAGCGGGCCGGGGGCCTGTTGCCCGGGCCGTGGATCACGTAATTTGTTCGCGGCACAGCCGAATGAGCCCCACCTCGCCACCCGAAAGAGGCCGCCCATGTCGTCACGTACCGTCGTCATCGGCGTGGACAGCTCCACCCAGTCCACCAAGGCCGCCGTGATCGACGCCGTGACCGGTGAGCAGCTCGCCGTGGGTCGCGCCCCGCACGTCGTGACCGGGGAGGGCGGCGCCCGGGAGAGCGATCCGGAGATCTGGTGGCGGGCGCTGGGCGACGCGGTGGTGACCGGGCTGAAGGAGTCAGGGCTGCCCGCCCGCTCGGTCACCGGCATCGCGGTGGCCGGACAGCAGCACGGGCTCGTCGTGGTGGACCGCTCGGGCCGTCCGCTGCGGCCCGCGCTGCTGTGGAACGACACCCGCTCCGCCCCGCAGGCCGCCGCCCTCACCACCGCGCTCGGCGGGCCCGGCGCCTGGACCGCGCGGACCGGTTCGGTGCCGGTGGCCTCGATCACCGCCGCCAAGTGGCAGTGGCTGCGCGAGAACGACCCCGAGGCGGCGAAGGCCGCCGTGGGTGTGCGGCTGCCGCACGACTTCCTGACCGAACGCCTCGCGGGCACCGCCGCGACCGACCCCGGGGACGCCTCCGGCACCGGCTGGTACGCCACCGCGACCGGCGCGTACGACCCTGAACTGCTGGACCTCCTCGGCCTGGACCCGGCCCTCCTCCCCGAGGTCGCGCCCACCGGGGCCACCCGGATCGGTTCGCTCACGGACGCGGCGGCCGAGGCGCTGGGGCTGCCCCCGGGCATCGCGGTGGCGGCGGGGACGGGCGACAACATGAGCGCGGCCGTGGGCCTCGGGCTGGGCGGGTCCGGGCTGCTGGACCACCCGGTCCTCTCCCTCGGCACCTCGGGCGTGGTCTTCGCCGCCTCCCGTACCCGCTCCACCGACCCGGCGCTCTCCGGGTTCGCCGCCGCCGACGGTACGTGCCTCCCGCTGGCCTGCACCCTCAACTGCACGCTCGCCGTGGACAAGGTCGCCACCCTCCTCGGCCTGCACCGCGAGGACACGGCCCCCGGCGGCGAAGCCGTACTCCTGCCCTACCTCGACGGCGAACGCACCCCCGACCTGCCCACCGCCTCCGGCCTCCTCACCGGCCTGCGCCACGACACCACCCCGCAGCAACTCCTCGGCGCCGCCTACGAGGGCGCGGCCGTCACCGTCCTGCGGGCGCTGGACACGCTGCTACGGGCCTGCGGCCTGGATCCCGACGCCCCCGAGGTGGCCGCCCGCCCGCTGCGGCTGATCGGCGGCGGGGCGCAGGGGCGAAGCTGGGTGGAGACGGTCCGCCGACTCTCCGGCCGCCCGCTCGTCATCCCGGCGGGCGGCGAGCTGGTGGCCCTCGGCGCGGCGGCGCTCGCCGCCTCCGCAGCGGGCGGCGGGGACCCGGTGGCGCTGGCGACCTCCTGGGGCGCGGGCGACACGGGACACCAACTCGACGCGCGGGAGCGGGACATGGAGACCTGGCAGCGGGTCACCTCGGTGCTGGACCGGGCCTCTGCGCCACTGCTCGGCGGCTGACGGGCGGACCGACGCCGGTTGCCGACGACCCCAGTTGGGAATACCAACTGATTTTCCATAAGATCCGGCGATGATCACAAGAAAACGGCTGACGACCGGGGTGTGCATAGCGCTCGCCACCCTGGCCGCCGGACTCGGCTCCGCGCTCCCGGCCGCCGCCGACGGACCACCCGCACCCCCCGCCCCCAAGGTCGAGCTGGTCCTTGACGTCAGCGGCTCCATGCGCACCCGCGACATCGACGGCCAGTCCCGGATGTCCGCCGCCAAGCAGGCGTTCAACGACGTCCTGGACGCGGTTCCCGAACAGGTCCACCTCGGCATCCGTACCCTGGGCGCCGACTATCCGGGCGACGACCGAAAGGTCGGCTGCAAGGACACCAGGCAGCTCTACCCGGTCGGCCCGCTGGACCGTACCGAGGCCAAGACCGCTGTCGCCACCCTCGCCCCCACCGGCTGGACCCCGATCGGCCCCGCGCTGCTCGGCGCGGCCGACGATCTCGAAGGCGGCGACGGCACCCGCCGGATCGTCCTCATCACGGACGGCGAGGACACCTGCGGTCCGCTCGACCCGTGCGAGGTGGCCCGGGAGATCGCCGCGCGCGGCACCCACCTGGTCATCGACACGCTCGGCCTGGTGCCCAACGCCAAGATCCGACAGCAGCTCACCTGCATCGCCGACGCCACCGGCGGCACCTACACCGCCGTCCAGCACAAGGACGAACTCTCGCGCCGCGTCACGCAGTTGGTGGAGCGGGCGGCCGAGCCGACGGTCACCCCGGTGGCGACCGAGGGGGCGGCAAGCTGCGCCGCCGCGCCCAAGCTGGAGCCGGGCCTCTACACCGACCGCGAGAAGATCGGCGAACACCGCTGGTACCGGGTCGACGTGCTGCCCGGCCAGGAGCTGCGCGCCTCGGCGAGCGTGGCGGCGGACCGTGCCGTCGACAACGACTACGGCGTGCTGCTGCGCGCGGTGACGGTCCATGGCCGCGAGATCGTCCGGGGCTCGGAGTCCGGCACCGGACGTACGGATGTGATCTCGTCCGGCCTGCGCTACCCGAAGGCCGAAGTGGCGGACGGCGACGACGGCAGCGGAAAGCCCGCCGCCGAGACCGTATGCCTCCAGCTCGCCAACTCCTTCTCCGCGCCCGCCTCGGTGAAGAGGTCGCCCGGTCTGCCGGTCGAGCTGACCGTGGACCTGGTGGACGGACCGGACCGGGCGTCCGACGTGGCGGCCTTCGGCCTGGGCCGGGGCTGGTGGCTGCTCGGCGTCCTCGTCCTGACCGGACTGGTCGCGGGTCTGCTGACCGGCTGGCTCACGCGCTGGCGCATCGCCGTATGGAGGACCCACTGATGGTGACGACGACATCCCGCCGCTCCCGTCCCCGCACCGCGCGGCGCGCGTTCGCCGGGGCGCTGCTCGCCGGGCTGACCCTGTTCACCTCGGCGGGCGCGGCCGTGGCCGACGGCCCGTCGGCGAGCGCGAGCCCCGGTGACGAGGGCTCGGGACCCACCGAGGCGGGCACCACCTTCCGCACGGCGACCCCGCTCCAGCAGGGCCAGACCGGCAGCGCGAAGGCGTCGGCGGGCGACTACCTGTACTGGGTGTTCCCCGCCGACATCGGCCAGCGCGCCACCGTCCGAGCGACGGTCAAGCTGCCGCAGGACGAGGCGAAGCGCTCGGGCTCCACCTGGCAGATCGACGTGTACGACGGGCTGCGCCGCCGCCAGGCGTGCCAGTACGGCCACCAGACCAGGAAGGCGGTGGCCGACGCGTCGGCGGTCGAGCTGTCCTGTGTGCTGCGCACCGTACGGTCCTGGTCCGAACCGTGGGCCAACGACCCGCTGCCGGGCAGCTACTACGTGCGGCTGACGGTCGTGAACCTCCCGGCCGACGAGCTCGGGCTGCCGTTCGAGGCCGAGGTGCGGGCCGACTCGGTGGACCAGGGCGGCGCCCACCACGTGGACGGCACGCTCGCCGAGCCGCTGGTGCCGGGCGTTTCGATCGCCTCGGCGGGTGACGCGGGCGCTTCGGCGGCGCCCAAGGCCCCGACGGCCGCCGATCCGGAGGACGGCTGGGCCTCCGGCTGGTGGACCGGCCGCTGGCTGTGGACGGTCGGCGGCGGGGTGCTCGCCGCGCTCGCGGCCGTGTTCGGCTACTCGCTGACGCGGGGCCGGGGCCGCCCGGCGCACGTACCGCACGGGGTCTGAGAGAGCCGCGGCCGCGCTTTCCGTACAGGGTCCGGGAGGCCTGCGGCCGCGCCTCCCGGGCCCACGGTCGGGGCCTGACGGCCCGTCCAGGGGTGTCGCCGACTGGCAGCCTCCCCGCCCCTCGAAGATCCTGAACGGGACCGCTTCGAGACGGGGAGGCACGGCCGGTGTGGCAGTTCTTCGCGGACAACCCCTGGGTGACCGTGTTCGCGGTGATCGCGCTGGGTGCGCTGCTCGGCCTGGTCCGCTTCGGCCCGGTGAGGCTGGGGGCGGCCGGTGTCCTCTTCGTCGGCCTGCTTGTGGGCGCGCTGGACGAGGACATCGCCGCCGCCGTACCCGCCGGGGTCTCGGCGCTGGGTCTGGCCCTGTACGTGTACACGGTCGGCCTGGAGTCGGGCCCCTCGTTCTTCCGTGAACTGCGCGGCCAGCTCGCGGTGATGGCGGGGGCCGTGGTGGCCCTGGCCGTCACGGCGGTGGTGGTCGGCCTCGTCGGGCACGGCTGGTTCGGCATCAGCGGCCCGTTCCTGGCGGGCGGCTACGCGGGCATCGGGACCACCACCCCCGGTCTGGCCGCCGCCCAGGACGCCTCGGCCGACCCGGCCCAGCCCGCTGTCGGGTACGCCATCGGCTACCCGCTCGCCGTCGTCATCACGATCATGTTCGTCTCGGCCGTCGCGGCCCGCCGCACCTGGGTGGCCCGCCGCGACCCCGGCTCGGGTCTCCCCTCCACCCTCATCACCCGTACGGTCCTGGTGGCCCGGGAAACCCGCTGGGCCGAGGTCCCCGGGGTGGCCGCGCACCGAGTGCTGGCCAGTGTGTACCGCCCCGCCGGGGCCACCTCGCGGGTCGCCCGGGAGCTGGACCGCCTCACCCCCGGTGACCAGGTCGTCCTGGTGGGCGGCGAGGACGACGTACGGGCGGCGACGCGGGCGCTCGGGACACAGGCGCCCCATCACCTCCTGGACGACCGCTCCACGGTGGACTACCGGCGGGTCCTGCTCACCAACCCCGACCTGGCCGGGCGCACGGTGGCCGAACTGGGCCTGGGCGAGAAGTACGGGGCCGTGGTCAGCCGCGTGCGGCGCGGGGACTTCGACATGCTCGCCCACGACGATCTGCTGCTCCAGCTCGACGACCGCGTCCGGGTGGTCATGCCGCGCGAGCGGACGGGCGAGGTCACGACGTACCTGGGCGACACGGAGGCGAAGGTCAGCGAGGTGAGCGCGGTCAGCCTGGGCCTCGGCCTCGCACTGGGCTTCCTGATCGGCATCCCCTCCCTCACCCTGGGCTCCACCACCCTCGCCCTCGGCACCGGAGCCGGACCGCTGGTGATGGGCATGATCCTGGGGTGGCGCCGCCGCACCGGGCCCCTGGTCTGGACCCTGCCGACCCGGGCCAACCTGACCCTGCGCCAGATCGGCCTGCTGCTCTTCCTCGCCGTGGTGGGGCTGACCTCGGGCTACTCGTTCCGCGAGAACGCCTTCTCGCTCTTCGGCCTGAAGCTGGTGGCGGTGCTGGCCATCGGTGCGGTGGTCAGCTACTCGCTGATGGTGCTGGTCGCCAAGGCGCTGGGGCAGAGCCGGGAGCGGACGATGGGGCTGCTGTCGGGCTATGTGGGCAACCCGGCGATCGTGGCGTACGCGAACAGCCGGGCGAGCGACAGCCGGATCAACAACGGCTACTCGACGCTCTTCGCGCTGGCCATCCTGGTCAAGATCGTCTGCATCCAGCTGATCGTGGGCCTCTGAGGGCTGCCCCGTGACGGCCTGATCATTGCAGCCGTACGCGGCAGCCATGAAGCGGTCGTAGCCTGTACCGGTGCTGACCTACGGCGAACTGACCGCGACCGAACGTGCCTTGTGGGACTCCTTCCCCGAAGGGCGGTGGGTGGACCTGCGCACCGGAGTGCCCGAGGACGACGATCCCGCCGGAGGGGCGCGGTGGGGGGCCGAGCGCACGGTCCGCGCCGAGGTCGTGGCCGCCCTTCTGCTGGGCGGCAACACGGAGCTGTCGGGCAGCGTCGCTTCCCTGCGCCTGGCCGGCGCACGGATCACCGGACACCTCGATCTGGCCGGTGCGGAGATCAGCCATCTGCTCTGGCTGAAGGAATGCCGCCTGGAGCAGGCGGTCGGCTTCTCGGCGGCCTCGACGCGGACGATCCGGATCACGGGCAGCTGGGTCCCCGGCGTGGACGGCGGACTGGCTCGTGTCGATGGCCATCTCGATCTGAGCGGGTCCGTGATGGAGGCGAACTGTCTCTCCCTCATCAACGCCCATGTGGCCGGGGAGCTGCTCCTGAACGGGGCCCGGATATCGGCGTCCAGGCGGTGGGCGGTCTTCGCGGGCGGCCTGGTCATGGGCGGTGCCGTCTTCTGCCGGAACGGCTTCACCGCGCGGGGCGGGGTGCGGCTGGTGGGCGCACAACTGCCCGGTGGCCTGTTCATGCAGGGCGCCCGCGTGGAGAACCCCGATGGTGAGGCGCTGGTCGCGGACAATGTGACGACCACGGTGGTGGACCTGTCCGGTGGCTTCGGCGCAACCGGGACCCTGCGGCTGCGGGGTGCGCAGATATCGGACCTGCTGACCCTTGAGGGAGCCACCCTCGGCGGCAGCGGCACGGCGCTGTTCGGCGTCGGGATGCAGGTGGGAACCTTCGACTTCGGCCTCGCCGCACAGCCTGCGGGAGCGGTGGACCTGCAGGGCGCCCGGGCAACCGTCCTGCTCGACCGTGAGCGGAGCTGGCCGGAGGAGGTGCGGCTGGACGGCTTCGTCTACGGCTCCCTCCGCTCCGAGGGGACCCCCTCGCAGAAAGATGTGACCCACCGCCTGGCCTGGCTCCGCCGGAACCCCGGCTACACCCCGCAGCCGTACGAACAGCTCGCCGCCTGCTACCGCCAGGCGGGCCATGAGGACGACGCCCGCAGGGTGCTGCTGGAGAAGCAGCGCCACCGCCGCGGCACCCTGCGCGCGCCCGGGCGGGTGTGGGGATATCTGCTCGACGGCGCCGTCGGTTACGGCTACCGGCCCTGGCTGGCCGCCCTGTGGATGACCCTGCTCTGCCTGCTCGGCAGCCTGGTGTTCAGCACCCGCTCACCGGTCCGCACGAAGGACGGGGAGGGCGACCCGTTCAACGCGCTCATCTACACCGTCGACCTGCTCTTCCCCATCGGCGACTTCGGCCAGCGCAGCGCCTGGCACTGGACCGGAACAACCCAGTGGCTGGCCTACCTCCTGATCGCCGCCGGCTGGCTCCTCACCACAGCCGTCGTCGCCGGTGTGTCCCGCACCCTGAACAGAAACTGACCCACCCCGGCGCTCACACGGCCCGTGACGGCAGTCCCCCGGCCCCCGGCCATCAGGTCATCAGGTCATCAGGTCATCAGGTCAGGCACGCTCGCTGAACCAGGCCCGGGACTCCGGCTGACTCGCGCGGACCAGGGAAAAGATCACCACGACCACCCAGGCGATCCCCAGGGCAAGCATGGGCAGCAGTTGGAAGAGCACCCAGGTGAAGGCCAGTGCGGTCCAGCCGTAAGCAACGGCGGAGAGGCGCACAGCGGCTTGGCGTGCGGGGAACTTGAGGGCCGTCAGGATGCCCCAGGCGGCGATCGCCAGCACGAGCACCCCGACGAAGATGATGATCCCCGCGTGGTCCTCGCCCGGAGTCGTGCAGCACGGGGTCGACGCGTCACCCTCGCCCCAGATGGCCGTCGCGACGGCCACACTGTTGGTCAACAGCCCCAGTCCGACGACGGCCTGCACCCCGCCGAGGACGGTCAGCAGCACGCGCAGGTTCCTGACCGGCGGGGGCATCATCCCGCCGTAACCGCCTGAGGCCCCACCGGGTGGGTTGCCGCTCGCCCTGGAGCGACCCGCCGACGCCCAGCCGTCCGGATCTCCCGCGCCACTCATACTCATCCCCCGTAGCTCACGCGTATACGCGCATGGTCCGCCGACCCGTACCGGTTGTCGAGCCCTGATCCGGCCAGGCTCTGTACGTCCCCAGGAGTGGGCCGACCTCCTCGGCACTTCGAATCCGGCAGCTCCTGCGGCTACGCTCGGCAACTCACCTGCCCCACAAGGCTGATGACGGATTCCGGCCACGGCGGTCCGACGTCCTGGCGGGGTGCCGACCCATCGCGTTCGATGGGTTCGAACGATTGCGCGCCGCCCGTGGCGCGCCCCAGGGAGCGGAGTCCTTCGATGTCCACGCAGACCGGCCCGGCGCTCGACACCCCGGCCCGCGGCCATGCGCTCGTACCGGGGCCCAAGGGGCTGCCGCTGCTGGGGAACCTGCCGCGGTTCGCGAAGAACCCGCTCGCCTTCTTCGAACTCCTTCGGGGACACGGGGACATGGTGCGCTGGCGGTTCGGGCGCAACCGCTGCGTGTTTCTCGCCGACCCGGACTGCATAGGCGAGTTGCTCACCGAGACGGAGCACTCCTTCGACCAGCCCCGGCTCGGGGTCGCCTTCCGCTCGGTGATGGGCAACGGGATCATCGTGGCGCGGGGCCGGGACTGGCGGCGTAAACGGTCGCTGGTCCAGCCCTCGGTGCGGCCCAAGCAGGTCAAGTCGTACGCGGCCACCATGGCGTCCTCCGCGGTGGAGCTGGCCGACGCCTGGTCGGACGGTGAACGCGTCGACGTCAAGCGGGAGATGGCGGCCCTGACGCAGAAGATCGCGGTGCGCACCATCTTCGGCGTGGACACCCCGGCGGACTCGGAGGCGATGGGCCGGGCCATGGACGTCGCCCAGATGGAGATCGGCAAGGAGTTCGCCGGGATCGGGGCGCTGCTGCCCGACTGGGTGCCGACCCCCGGCCGGGCGCGGATCAAGAAGGCCGCCGCGGTGATCGACGCCGAGGTGGGGCGGGTGGTGGCCCGGCACCGCGACGGTGAGACCGAACGCCCGGACCTGCTCAGCCGGTTGCTCACCGCCGTCGACGAGAGCGGGACACGGCTCAGCGACGAGGAGATCCGTGACGAGACGGTCACGCTGTACATCGGCGGTCACGAGACGACGAGTTCGACGCTGGTGTGGGCGTGGTACCTGCTCGCCCGCAACCCCCGGGTCCGGGAGGTCCTCGCCGGGGAGCTGGACCGGGTCCTCGGCGACCGGGAGCCGGGCTTCGACGACTACGCCCAACTGACGTACACCCAGGCCGTGGTGAAGGAGACCCTGCGGCTGTATCCCACCATCTGGCTGATCACCGGAGTGGCGAAGGAGGGTGCGCGGATCGGCGGGCTGCCGATTCCGGAGGGGACCCGGGTGTGGACCAGCCAGTGGTCCACACACCGTGACGCGCGGTGGTTCCCGGAGCCGGAGGAGTTCAGGCCCGAGCGCTGGGACGCGGAGAGGGGTGATGAGATCGCGGAGTACGCGTGGTTCCCGTTCGGCGGCGGGCCCCGCGTCTGCATCGGTACGCGCTTCGCGATGGTGGAGGCGGTCCTCATCCTGGCCGTGCTGGCCCGCCGCTTCGACCTGGACGTCGACCCCGGCGTCATCGAGCCCGTACCGAGTCTGACGCTTCAGCCGGACCGGGACGTGCTGGCCACCGTACGGGTACGGTGACCGGTCCGCCGGTGGGCGCCCGGCCCCGGGAAGGGGCCGGGCGCCCGGCCGTCAGCCGGCCGGCGGAAGCCACGTAGTCCAGACGTCCGGGTGGCGGTCGGTA
>NZ_JBHYVE010000006.1:0-166841 GCF_042750035.1 Streptomyces sp. NPDC059452 | reverse complement strand
GCCCCCCCGGCCTCCCCCCCCCCCCACCGGTTTCGGGTTCTGCCGCCGCCGCGGCTGGTGGGCCCCCCCGGGGGGCGCGGGGCCGGGCGCGGCGGGGGGCCCCCCGCCCGGGGTGCGGGGCCGGGCCCCGGGCCGTCAGCCGTCCTGCGGAAGCCACTTCTTCCAGACGTCCGGGTGGCGGTCGATCCAGCGCTTGGCCGCCTCCTCGGGCGTGAGCCGCTGCTGGGCGATCATCTCGGAGACCTCGTTCTGGTCCTTCTCCGACCAGTGGAACTTCTTCAGGAACGAGGCCGCGTCGCCGCCGCGCTCGACGAAATCGGCGTTGAGGAACTTCTGCAACGGCGTCGTCGGGTAGGCGCAGTCGATGTCCTTCGGGTCCTTGGCCGCGCACTCCTCCGTGTACTCGGGGAGCTTCACCTCGACCATCGGGACCTCGTTGAACAGCCACTGCGGCTGGTACCAGTAGCTGAGGAAGGGCTTCTTCTCCTTGGCGAACTGCTGGATCTGGGTGATCTGGGCCGCTTCGGAGCCGGCGAAGACCACCTTGAAGTCCAGGTCCAGGTTCTTCACCAGGGCCACGTCGTTGGTGACGTAGGAGGGCGAGCCGTCCATGAGCTGGCCCTTGCCGCCGCTCTCGGCGGTCCTCAGCTGGTCCGCGTACTTGTTGAGGTTCTTCCAGTCGGTGACGTCGGGGTGCTGGTCGGCCCAGTACTTCGGGACGTACCAGCCGATGTGGCCGGTCACCCCGAGGTCGCCGCCCCGGACGATGGTCTTCTTCTCGTCCACGTACAGCTTCTCCTGGTCCGGGTGGCCCCAGTCCTCCAGGATCGCGTCGACGCGGCCCTGGCTGAGGGCGTCCCAGGCGGGGACCTCGTCGGTCTGGACGAGGTCGACACGGTAGCCGAGCTCCTCCTTGAGGAGCTGCTCCGCCACCGCGACGTTCGCCTGGGCGCCGACCCAGGACTGGACGGAGAGGGTGACCGTCTTGACCCCGGCGGGGGCGGCGAACGGGGAGGCCTGCTTGGTCATGTCGGCGGCGCCGCAGCCCGCCGTGGTGAGCAGGGCGGTGGCCGAGGCGAGCGCCACGAGCAGGCGGGTGCGGGAGCGGTTCATCTCAGCTCTCCTGTCGCTGGCGGCGGGCGGTGGGCTGGGTGACCCGGTCGAGCATCAGGCCGAGGCAGACGATCGCGGCTCCGGCGACGAGCCCGGTGGCCAGGTCCCCCTGGGCGAGGCCGAAGACGACGTCGTAACCGAGTGCGCCCGATCCGACGAGTCCGCCGATGATGACGACGGCGAGGACCAGGACGACCGCCTGATTGACGGCGAGGAGCAACGAGGGCCTGGCCAGGGGGATCTGGACCTGGCGCAGTTGCTGGCCCGGGGTCGCGCCCAGCGAACGGGCACCCTCCAGCGCCGCCGGGTCGACGCCCCGCAGGCCCTGGGTGGTGATGCGGACGACGGCGGGCAGCGCGTAGACGACGGCCGCCGCGGCGGCGGGGGCGCGGCCGACACCGAAGAGGGCGACGACGGGGATCAGGTAGACGAACTGCGGCATGGTCTGGAAGACGTCCAGGACCGGTCGCAGCAGCCGTTCCAGGCGTTCGCTGCGGGCTGCTCCGATCGCGATGCCGAAGCCGAGGACCAGGGTGACCGCCACGGCGGCGATCACCTGGCTGAGGGTGTCCATCGAGGGCTCCCAGACGCCCAGGACGCCGATCGCGGCCATGGCGAGGACGGCGGTGGCGGCGGTGCGCCAGGTGCCGATCGTCCAGGCGAGGGCGGCGACGATGAGGAGCACCGACCACCAGGGCAGCCCGGTGAGCCCGCTGCGCAGCGGGTTGAGGACGCCGCTGGTGAAGTGGGAGGCCAGGTCGGCGGTGCCGCCGACGACGGGGACCCCGGTGTAGAGGTGGTCGACCATCCAGTCCTTGGCGGTGTTCACCGGTCCGGCGATGGCCACGGTGATGCCCTCGGGCCAGACCCGGCCGTCGGTGAGCCGTCCGACGAAGGCGACGGCGGCCGTGACGACGGCGGCCAGGGTCCAGCCGCGCCAACCGCGCAGGAGGGCCGGGCCGGTGGGCTCGGTGCCGAGGCGGCGGCCCGCCGCCTCGGTCGTACGGTCCAGGACGACGGCCAGCAGCACGATCGGGACACCGGCGGCGAGGGCGGCGCCCACGTCCACGGAGGACAGCGCCTGGTAGACCCGGTCGCCGAGGCCGCCGGCGCCGATCACGGAGGCGATGACGGCCATGGAGAGCGCCATCATGATGGTCTGGTTGAGGCCGAGGAGCAGCTCCTTGCGGGCCAGCGGCAGCCGGGCCGTGAGGAGCCGCTGCCTGCCGGTCGCGCCGAGCGAGGCGACGGCCTCCATGACGCCGCCGTCCGCGCCGCGCAGGCCCAGCGCGGTGAGCCGGGCCATCGGCGGAGCCGCGTACACGACGGTGGCGAGGACCGCTCCGGGCACACCGATGCCGAAGATCAGCACCACGGGGAGCAGATACGCGAAGGCGGGCAGCACCTGCATGGTGTCGAGGACCGGGCGCAGCACGCGGAACGTGCGGTCGGAGAGCCCGGCGGCCAGGCCGAGGAGGAGGCCGAGCACGACGGAGGCGAGGACGGCCACGACCATCAGGGCGAGCGTCTGCATGGTCGGCACCCACATGCCGAGCAGCCCGCAGACCAGGAACGAGGCCGCCGCGGTGAGCGCGAGCCTGATGCCCGCGACCCGCCAGGCGACGGCGGCGGCGAGGACGGTGACACCGGCCCAGCCGAGGGCCAGGAGCACCAGGTAGACCCCGCGTACGGAGAGCACGACGGCGTTGCTGATGTGGCCGAAGAAGTAGAGGAAGAGCGGGTGGCTGTCCCGGTTGGAGACGATCCAGTCGGTGACGTCGCCGAGCGGCCCGGAGAGGTCGGCGGTGAGCGCGTCCGGCCAGATGCCGCCGCCCCAGCGGCTGTGTACGAGGGGGACGAGGAGTACGGCGGCGAGCGCGAGCAGCAGGAGCTTTCCGGCTGCCGGGCGGTCGCGCAGGGCGGCCAGCGGCCCCCGGCCCGCGCCCGCCCGCGCGGGGCGGACCGGGGAGGCTTGTGCGGAGGCCATCAGACGGTCACCTCGCGGGTGCCGTCCGGTGCGTCGGGGGCGGTCGTTCCGGCCACCACGTCCAGCAGGCACGCGTGGTCGACGACGCC
Organism: Streptomyces sp. NPDC059452; assembly: GCF_042750035.1. NCBI lineage: Bacteria > Bacillati > Actinomycetota > Actinomycetes > Kitasatosporales > Streptomycetaceae > Streptomyces > Streptomyces sp. NPDC059452. The sequence goes on along the minus strand of NZ_JBHYVE010000006.1, from coordinate 163,652 downwards.
GACGAGCCGGCCGCCGTCCATCACCCGGGCGGCCGCCTCGCCGGAGCGGGAGACCGCCTCGATGGCCTCGTACACGGTGGCGTCGGGGCGCACGGCCGGGCCGCTCTCGCTCTCCCCGGCGCGGGCGGGCCGCATGGCGGTGGCGACGGTGAGGACCTGCTCGCGCGGCACATCGCGGACGAACTCGGTGACGTAGTCGTCGGCGGGCGAGCCCACGATCTCCTCGGGCGTGCCGAGCTGGACGATGCCGCCGTCGCGCATGAGGGCGATCCGGGTGCCCAGGCGGAGCGCCTCGCTGAGGTCGTGGGTGATGAAGACCATGGTGCGGCCCTCCTCGCGGTGCAGCCGGACCACCTCGTCCTGCATCTCGCGGCGGATCAGCGGGTCCAGCGCGCTGAACGGCTCGTCGAAGAGGAGGACGGACGGGTCGACGGCGAGCGCACGGGCGAGGCCGACGCGCTGCTGCTGACCGCCGGAGAGCTGCGAGGGGCGGCGGTCCTCAAGCCCCGCGAGGCCGACCTTCTCCACCAACTCGGCTGCTTTGGCGCGCCGTTCGGCCTTGCTGAGACCCTGGATCTCCAGGCCGTAGGCGACGTTGTCCAACACCGTGCGGTGCGGCAGGAGTCCGAAGTGCTGGAAGACCATCGCAGTGCGGTGGCGCCGGAGTTCGCGCAGCCGGGCGCGGTCCATCGCGAGGACGTCCTCGCCGTCGATGGCGAGGGTGCCGCTGGTGGGTTCGATCAGCCGGGTCAGACAGCGTACGAGGGTCGACTTGCCGGAGCCCGACAGGCCCATGACGACGAAGACCTCACCCTTGCGGACGTCGAAGGAGACATCGCGGACGGCGGCGGTGCAGCCGGTGGCCTCGCGCAGTTCGGCGGGCGGGAGTGCGGCGTGCTCGCTGCCGGGGATGCGGTCGGCCTTGGGGCCGAAGACCTTCCAGAGGTTGCGTACGGAGAACACCGCGTCCTCGGCAGCCTCAACAGGGGCCTCGGGGGCCTGGGTTGCGGTCATCGGGCATCATCTCCGGTGCTGGTACCAGTGGCCGGAACGGCGTCGGTGCCGCCCGCCCCGTCCGCGAGGAGCTCGGCGCACTTCTCGCCGACCATGAGGACGCCGATCATCGGGTTGACGGCGGGCATGGTCGGGAAGACCGACGCGTCGGCGATCCGGATGCCCTGAAGGCCACGGATGCGCAACTGCGGGTCCACGACCGCCTCGTGGTCGTCGGCGGCCCCCATCCTGCAGGTGCCCGCCGGGTGGTAGACGGTGTGGGCGACCTTGCGCGCGTACTCGCTGATGTCCTCGTCCGAGGTGACCTCGGGGCCGGGGCAGACCTCGCGCGTCAGCCAGTGGGCGAGCGGTTCGGTGGCGGCGATCTCCCGGGCGAGCTTGATGCCGTCGACCAGGGTGCGGCCGTCGTAGTCGTCCTCGTCGGTGAAGTACCGGAAGTCCAGGGCGGGCTTGACCTCGGGGTCGGCGCTCGTGAGGTAGAGGCGGCCCCGGCTGCGCGGCTTGGGGATGTTCGGCGTCATCGACACGCCGTGCTCGGGCTTCTGGTAGCCGAGGCGCTCCGGGTTGTCGGTGAAGGGGATCTGGTAGAAGTGGAACATCAGGTCCGGGCCCCGGGATTCGGGGTCGCGGCGGACGAAGAGTCCCGCGTCGGAGTCCATCGCGGAGTTCTCCGGGATGGGTCCGTCGGTCTCCCAGACGATGACGGACTCGGGGTGGTCGAGCAGGTTCTCGCCGACGCCCGGCAGGTCGTGGCGGACGTCGATGCCCAGCGCCTCCAGGTCCTCGCGCGGCCCGATCCCGGAGTGCAGCAGCAGCCGGGGGGTGTCCACCGCGCCCGCGCAGACGATGACTTCGCGGGCGGCGCGCAGCAGGGTCTCCTCGCCGTCCTTCGTCCGGATGTGTACGCCGGTGGCGCGGGTGCCGTCGAGCTCCAGGCGGTACGCCCAGGTCTCCAGCAGGATGCGGAGGTTCGGGCGGTCACCGGCCTCGATGTGGGGGTGGAGGTAGGCGACCGAGGCGGAGGAGCGCTTGTTGTTCTCGGGGTGGTAGGCGAGGTCGAAGAAGCCGACGCCCTCGTGGAACGGCTTGCGGTTGAAGCTGTCCACGCGCGGGACTCCGGCCGCCTGCTGTGCGGCGTCGACGAAGTCGCGGGCGATGGCGTTGCGGTCCTTCTCGTCGACCGGGACGATGTTGTTGCGCAGCCTGGCGAAGTACGGGTCCATCGCGGCCGCGTCCCAGCCCTCGGCGCCCGCCTCGGCCCACTCGTCCCAGTCGCCGGGGAGCGGCTTGAAGCTGATGAGGGTGTTGTGCGAGGAGCAGCCGCCGAGGACCCGGGCGCGGCTGTGGCGGATGTGGGAGTTGCCGCGCGGCTGCTCGGTGGTGGGGTAGTCGTAGTCGAGGTCGCCGCCGAGGAGACCGAGCCAGCGGCGCAGGGTCAGCACGTCGTCGCGGTCGATGTCGGTGGGGCCGCCCTCGATGACCGTGACGGTCACGTCGGGGTCCTCGGTGAGGCGGGAGGCGATGACCGATCCGGCGGTGCCGCCGCCGACGATCACGTAGTCGGCCACGGGGCCTTCGGGGTCGGGGACTGCGGTGCTGCGGGGGGTGGAGGGCATCGGTCACTGCTCCTTCTGCAAGGTTCGTGCGTGTGCGTGGTGCTGCGAACAGCCGGGCGGGGCCCCGGGGTTCAGCCGTTCCGGGGCCCCCGCAGGCGTCAGCCGGCGAACCAGCGCTGGGGACGCGGGTTCAGGTTCTGGTAGATGTGCTTGGACTCGCGGTACTCGGCGAGGCCGGTGGGGCCGAGCTCACGTCCCGTACCGGACTTGCCGAAGCCGCCCCACTCGGCCTGCGGGAGGTAGGGGTGGTAGTCGTTGATCCAGACGGTGCCGTGGCGCAGCCGTCCGGCGACCCGGCGGGCCCGGCCCGCGTCCGTGGTCCAGACGGCGCCCGCGAGGCCGTAGTCGGTGTCGTTGGCCAGCGTGATGGCCTCTTCCTCGGTACGGAAGGTCTCGACGGTGAGGATCGGCCCGAAGGTCTCCTCGCGGACCACCTTCATCTCCCGGTGGCAGCCGTCCAGGACGGTCGGCCGGTAGAAGTAGCCGCCTTCGGGGCGTACGTCGCTGGGCTTCGGGCGTTCGCCACCGGCCCGGACGATGGCGCCCTCCTCGCGGGCGGAGGCCACGTACGCCTCGACCTTGGCGAGCTGCTGGGCGGAGACGAGGGGGCCGCACTCCACGCCGTCCAGGGTGCCCCGGCCGAGGCGGATGGCGTCGGCGCGGCGGGCCAGCTCGGTGACGAACCGCTCGCGGACGCTCTCCTCGATGATCAGGCGGGCCCCGGCGGAGCAGACCTGGCCGCTGTGGAAGAACGCGGCGTTCAGGGCCTGGTCGACGGCGGTGTCGAAGCCCTCGTCGGTGGCGCAGGCGTCGGCGAAGACCACGTTGGGGTTCTTGCCGCCGAGCTCCAGGGCGACCTTCTTGACGGTGGGCGCGGCGGCCTGGGCCACCTTCGTACCGCTGGCCAGGCCGCCGGTGAAGGAGACCAGGTCCACGTCCGGGTGCTCGGAGAGCCGGGCGCCGACGGGGTCGCCCGCGCCCGTGACGAGGTTGGCGGCGCCGTCGGGGAGACCTGCCTCGGCGAGGAGCTTGATCAGGTGGACGGTGGAGAGCGGGGTGACCTCGCTGGGCTTGAGCACGAAGGTGTTGCCCGCGGCGAGGGCCGGGGCGATCTTCCAGCTGGCCTGGAGGAGGGGGTAGTTCCAGGGGGCGATCAGGGCGCAGACGCCGACGGGCTCGTGCACGACGATGCTGTGGACGTCGGGGTCGCCCGCGTCGACGACCCGGCCGCCGCTCTCGTTCATCACGAGGTCGGCGAAGTAGCGGAAGGCGTTGGTCACGTCGTCGACGTCGACCCGGCCCTCTTCGAGGGTCTTGCCGGTGTCACGGCTCTCGGTGATCGCGATCTCCTCGCGGTCCCGCTGGAGCAGCTCGGCGACCTGGCGCAGCAGAGCGGCCCGCTCGGCGACGGGCTTGTGCGGCCAGGGGCCGTCGTCGAAGGCGCGCCGCGCCGCCGCGATCGCCGCATCGGTGTCCTCGACGCCGCCCTCAGCGACGACGGCCAGGACGGTGGCGTCGGCGGGGTCGATGACCTCGCGCGTCGCGCCTGAGGTGGCGGCCCGCCAGGTGCCGTCGATGTGGATGGTGCTGAGCGCCGACATGTCGTGTTTAGCCTTCCGTACCCGAAATGCCCCCGCCGGTTCGGCCGGGGGCGTCCTGCGCGGTGGACCGGGGTACGGCCACACCAGCGGTCGGGGCCCCTCCCCCGTCCGCCGGAATGTATGCCAAGAATTTAACTGTGCGTGATGCACCTCACTCGGAAGCGCCTCCCGGGACGGCTACTCGATGTGCGCGGGGCGAGCTCCACGACGTACGCCGGATGAGCCCCACGGTGCACACCGGGGCAGCCCCACGGCGTGCGCCGGGTGAGCCCCACCATGTACGCCGGGGCAGCCCCACGACGTGCACCGGGTGAGCCCCACCATGTGCGCCGGGTCAGCCCAGCAGCACCGGGAAGGCCGCCATGTCGTTCTGCGTCATCACCGGCAGCTTGGTGATCTCCTCGTCCGGGATCGCGAGCCGCAGGCCCGGGAAGCGGGCGAAGAGCGCGGGCAGGGCGACCGCCGCCTCCACGCGGGAGAGCGCGGCGCCGGGGCAGATGTGCGGGCCGTGGCCGAAGGTCATGTGGCGGTTGCGGGTGGGGCGGGTGATGTCGAAGGCGTCGGCGTCGCTGCCGTGCTGCTCGATGTCGCGGCCGATGGCGCGGTAGGAGATGACGACCCCTTCCCCTTCCGCGATCACGGTGTCACCCACGGTGATGTCCTCGGTGGCGAACCGCATCAGGAGGTGGGTGGTGGGAGTGTCCCAGCGCAGCGTCTCCTCGATCACCGCGTCCCAGCCGATCTCTCCGGAGAGCACCCTGGCCAGTTGGCCGGGGTGGGAGAGCAGGGCGCGTACGGCGTTGAGGATGAGCCCGATCGTCGTCTCGTGCCCGGCGGCGACCATCGCCTTCAGATTGCCCACCACCTCCTCCTCGGTGAGCGGTTCGCCGCCCTCCTCGGCCAGGATCAGCGCGCTGGTGAGGTCGTCCGTGGGGTTCGCGGTCTTCTCGCGTACGAGGTCGGTGTAGAAGACGTCCAACTCGGCCAGCAGCGCGAGGCGTTCGTCCTGCGGGGTGAGCATGGAGAAGAACGCCTTGTACTGCCGTGTCAGCATCGCGTGCTGGGACTCGTCGACCCCCATCAGCATGCCGACGACCTTCATCGGCAGCGGCTGGGCGAAGACCGCCTTCAGGTCGACGACCCCGTCCTCGCCCCGCGCCGCGTCGAGGTTGTCCAGCAGCTCGTCGGTGAACTTCTCGATGGCCGGGCGGATCGCTTCGAGCCGCCGGGGAGTGAGTGCCTGCGAGGTCTTGGTGCGGAGCCGCCGGTGCTCGGACCCGTCCACGGTGAACATGGAGCGCCCGGCGTCGATCATGCCGATCAGCGGCCATGCACGTGTCACCACTCCGCTCTTCCAGAGCCCCCAGGCGTTGATGTCCTTCACCAGCCGCGGGTCGACGAGGAGTTGGCGGGCCTCGGCATGGCGGGTGACCGTCCAGGCGGGGACCCCGAGCAGCTCGATCCGGGCGAGCACCCCGGCGTCGCGCAGCCGCGCGGTCTCCCCGTCCAGGTCCTGGACCATGGGGTCGATGGCGATGGTCCCGGTGCTCCCGCCGGCTTGCGCGGCGGCGGTGTGCGGGCAGTTCACAAGGCGTCTCCTGTCGTGCGTACGGGGGTGAAGCGGACGGGCAGCGAGGTCGTCCCGCGCAGGAAGGCGGAGGGGCGGCGGACCAACTCCGTCGCGGGTACGGCCAGTTCGAGGTCGGGCAGCCGGTCGAGCAGCACCTCGATACCGGTACGGGCGATGATCTCGGCGATCTCCTGGGCGGGGAAGGGGCAGCGGTACTCGCCGTGACTGAACGCCATATGGGCGCTGTTGCCGCCCCGCCCGGACCGGACCACCTGGTCCGTGACCTGCTGGCGGATGTGGGGATCGGCGTTGGCCGCGCCGAGGCCGAGGAGCAGCATGTCGCCGCGGGCGATGTTCCGCCCGCCGAGCCGGGCGTCCCGCGAGGCCCAGCGTCCGGCCAGGATCTGGGTCGGGCCGTCCTCCCAGAGCACCTCGTTCATGGCCTCGGCGACGCTGTGCCGGCCACCGGAGAGGGCGTCGGCGAACTGGTCCTCGGTGAGCATCAGCCGGGTGGAGTTGCCGATCCAGTCGGCGGTGGTGAGGTGCCCGGCGGCCGTGATGGCCATGAGGTCGAGCGCGTACTCCTCGTCCGTGAACGGTTCGGGGTGGGCGAGCATCCGCGAGGTCACGTCGTCCCCGGGCCGCTCCCGCTTGGCCGCGACGAGCCGGTGCATGTGCTCGCCGAAGCGCAGGTGCGCCTTCTGCGCTTCGGGCCCGCCGTCGGCCAGGTCCTTGAGCACCCGGGCGATGTCGGCGCCCTCGTCGTCGGGGAAGCCGACGAGCCGGGCGAGGACCAGGACGGGCAGCGGCTCGGCGAACTCGGCGACGAGGTCGGCGGTGCCCCGGCTGCACACGGCGTCGATGAGCCGGTCGGCCAACTGCTCGCAGTGCTGCCGGATCTCGAAGGGGTCGGCCGCTTCGAGGGCCGGTACGACCATGTCGACATGGCGCCGGTGCTCGGCCCCGGCGGTGAAGTAGATGGACGGCATGGGGCTGCCGACCATCGGCCGCAGCGGCCAGTCGGCGGGGACCTTGTCCCACTGGTTCCAGAGGCCGACGTCCCGGGGGTACAGCTCGCCGTCGCTGGTGACCTGGTGGAGTTCGCGGTAGCCGATCACCAGCCAGGCGGGGAAGCCGCCGGGCAGCTCGACCGGGACGACGGGCCCGTGTTCGCGCCGCATGGAGCGGTAGAGCGCCTGGGGTTCGGCGTCGAAGCCGGGGCCGCCGAGCGGAACGGCTCCGGCGACTCCCGTACCTCCCGCTACTCCCGTACCTCCTGCGACTCCCGCACCTCCCGCGCCGGCGCTCATGGGGCAGCCGCCGCCGGAACCGGCCGGGGACGCGGGCGTGGCGGACGAGGGGTTCGTCATCGTACGGACTCCAGTGGCGACGGCTTCGCGCGTTGTGACCATACGATCAACGCGGCACCACTATAAGGAGGTTCGGTGAACCATCGGGGCCGATCAGACCCTTTTTCTGACCGCTTTCCGGCGGCATCTCGCATCCCGGATGATCACTCCCGTACGACATCTGCGCAGGTTTGATCACAAGATCGACACTCAGGTCCGCCGCCCCGCTCTACGATCAGGGGCGTGTGCGCAGATGTCATGGTCGCCGAGGACGACGAGAAGCAGGCCGAGCTCGTACGCCGCTATCTGGAACGGGAAGGACATTCCGTACGGATCGTGGGCGACGGCCTCGCCGCGCTCGACGCCGTACGGCACCAGGAGCCCGACCTGCTCGTCCTCGATGTGATGATGCCCCGGGCGGACGGGCTGGACGTGGTGCGGGTGCTGCGGGCCGAGGCCCGGGAGCTGCCCGTGCTGATGCTGACCGCCCGCACCACCGAGGACGATCTGCTGCTCGGGCTCGACCTCGGCGCGGACGACTACATGACCAAGCCGTACAGTCCGCGCGAGCTGATGGCCCGCGTCCGCACCCTGCTGCGCCGCGCCCGGCGGGCGGGCGGTCCGGCAGCCCCGGCCGCCGGGGATCCCGTCCTGCGGGTGGGCGGCCTCGTGGTCGATCCGGAGCGGCACGAGGTGACGGTGGACGGGGAGCCGGTGGAGTGCACCCGGGGCGAGTTCCGCATCCTGGCCGCGCTGGCGGCCGGTCCCGACCGGGTGTTCAGCCGTCAGCGGCTGCTGGAGGAGCTGCACGGCTTCGACCGCTACATCAGCGACCGGACGGTCGACGTGCACATCATGAACCTGCGCAAGAAGATCGAGCCCGCTCCCCGGCGGCCGGTGCGCCTGCTCACCGTCTTCGGGGTCGGCTACAAGCTCACCGACCCGGCGAAGGCCGAGGCGAGGACGAAGGCCGTACGGCGTGGGTAGGGGCCGGGGAGAGGACCGGGGCCGGGGCGGCAGCCGTCATCGGACCGGTTCCCGGGTGCCGCTGCGGCGGAGTCTGCTGGGGCGGCTGCTCGGTGTGTCGGCGCTGGTGGCGGCCTGTTCGGTGGCGGCCACCGCCTGGCTCGCCGTCCAGACCACCTCGGGCGCCATCAAGCAGGAGCAGGGCCAGAACCTCACCGCCGACGCCCGGATATACGACACCCTGCTCGGTTACGCCGCCCGCAACCCGACCTGGGACGGGGTGGCGCCGACGGTACGGGAGCTGGCCGAGCAGTCGGGCCGCCGTATCGCGCTGACCACGCAGGACAGGCGGCCGCTCGCCGACTCCGCCACCGCGACGACCGCACCCGCGCTGCCGCCGGAAGCCTCCGCCGTGGTCGACCCGTTGTCCGTGGACACCGTCCTGGCCGCCCGGAGCACCGAGGGGCAGGGGACGGGCGCGGACCGGATCGACCCGCGGGCGGTGGGACCGTTCCTGTTGCCGGCGGCCGAGCGTACGGGGCTGCGGCGGACCGCCGACCGGAACGCGGTGTGCCTGAACCGGGTGGGGATCGCGGCGGACGTGGTCGTCGGGCCGAGCGGGCGGCCCCGGGTGCAGATGGTGGGCAACGACCCCGAACGGGCGCTGGGCACCCGGTGCGACTCCTCGGACCTGGACGCGCCCACCCGTACGGAACGCAAGGCCCTCGGCGCGCTCAACGAGCTGGCCGACGCCTGCCTGAAACGCCAGGGCCGCAGCGGGGTGCGGCTCAACCGGGACCTCTCCTGGGGCGAGGGGCCCATCATGTCCGCGCCCATGCCCAGGCCCGTGCCGAGCGAGGCGGGCGAGGCGGTCCCCGGACCGGCCGTCGAGCCGCCCCGGGAACTCACCGGGGAGGACGACCGGGCCATCGCCTCGTGCGTGGGGACGGCCCGCAGCGAACAGCTCAGCTCGTACGTGGCCTCCCCCGCGCTCCTGTTCATCGGTGACGAGGGCGGCGCCACGGTGCCCGGCTTCGACCTCTCCCCCGCCAACACCGCGAAGATCGCCGGTGCGGCGGCGCTGGTCCTCGCGCTGACCGTGGGCGCCTCGGTGCTCGCGGGCGCCCGGCTGGTCCGCCCGCTGCACGCGCTGACCGGGGCCGCGCAGCGGATGCGGGACGGCGAGGAGCACGCCTCCGTCCCGGTCGCGGGGGACGACGAGATCGGCCGGCTGGCCGCCGCGTTCAACGACATGTCCGCGCACCGGGCGCGCCTGGAGGCGCAGCGCAAGGCGATGGTCAGCGATGTGGCCCATGAGCTGCGCACCCCGCTGAGCAACATCCGCGGCTGGCTGGAGGCGGCCCAGGACGGTCTGGCCGACCCGGATCCGGCGTTCGTCTCCTCGCTGCTGGAGGAGGCGGTGCAGCTCCAGCACATCATCGACGACCTCCAGGACCTGGCCGCCGCCGACGCCGGGGCGCTGCGGCTGCACCCCGAACCGGTCCGCGTCGCCGAACTCCTGAGCCAGGTCGCCGCCGCCCACCAGGCCCGCGCGGAGACGGCGGGCGTCACGCTGAGGGTGACGGCCGACGCCCCGGCCCCGGCCCTGTACGCGGACCCGGTCAGACTGCGGCAGGCGGTGGGGAACCTGGTCTCCAACGCCGTACGGCACACTCCGACGGGCGGGACGGTGACGCTGCGCGCGTACGGGGGTGGGTCCGGGGAGGTCGTGATCGAAGTGGCGGACACCGGGACCGGCATTCCGGCCGAGGACCTTCCGTACGTCTTCGACCGCTTCTGGCGTGCGGAGAAGTCCCGCAACCGCCGTACGGGAGGAAGCGGTCTCGGCCTCGCCATCGTCCGGAAGCTGGCCGAGGCCCACGGCGGGACGGCGAGTGCGACCAGTACGGAGGGGACGGGCTCGGCCTTCACGCTCCGGCTCCCGGCCGCCGGGTCCGCGCGCTGACCGGGGCGGTGCGTACAGGTGACCGGGGTGACCGAGGTGGCCGGAGTGACTGAGGTGGCCGGAGTGACCGAGGTGGCCGGAGTGACCGAGGTGGCCGGGGTGACCGAGGTGGCCGGGGTGGCCTGACCGGATGACCACAGCGTCCTGACAGCTTCCTCATAACTCCCGGTCAGCCTGGCTCCATGCCTCGTACCCGGTGCACACCGGCACCCGGGCCCGTCACGGGGCACCGTATGGAATGGAGCCATCCGTATGACCGCTTCGACCACTCGCCTCTCCCTGCGCACCGCCGTGCTCGCCGCCGTCGCGGCCGGCGCGGTGCTGATCCCGTCCACCGCCGCCTTCGCCGACGCGACGCCGAGGCCGTCGGCGCCCGCCGAGAGCGCCCCCGAGGTGTCGCCGGAGCGGGCGAAGGCCGCCGAGGAGGACGCGCCGAAGGAGGCCCGCCCCTCCGTCGCACCCCGTGGTGGCGTCGCGGCGGGCGACCGCCCGGCACCCGCCGCCCCCGAGGAGGCCGCCCCGGCGGTCGCGCCGCGCGGTGGTGTGGCGGCCGGAGAGCGCCCGGCCGGTTCGGGTGACAACAGCACGACGGCCCTCGCCGGTTCGCTGGCCGGAGCCGCACTGCTCGCGGGCACGGGCACCCTCGTGCTGCGCCGCCGCAACGGCTGACCCGCTGCCACCACTCATCCCCTGACACCGAACGTGGCGCCGTCCCGCACCGGGGCGGCGCCACGCCCGGTGGTCGCACCTGGAGCCCTCATGCCCGCCCCTCGCCTCTCCCACCGCCCCCGAACGGCCGCCCTGCTCACCGCACTTGCCACCTGCGCGGCCCTGACAGCCTGCGCGGGACCGACACCGTCAGCCACCGCACCCCGGACGGCAGCGTCCGCTTCGGCATCCTCAGCACCTGCGGCCCCCACCGCACCCCCCGAGCCGTCGTCCTCCTCGGCCGCCTCGGCCCCGGCCCAGGTCACCATCCCCTCCCTCAAGATCCGCAGCTCCCTCATGCGCCTGGGGCTCAACGCGGACGGCACGGTCGAGGTCCCGCCCGCCGAGCGGGGCATGACAGCGGGCTGGTACACGGGCGGAGCCGTGCCCGGCCGCCCGGGAGCGGCCGTACTGATCGGCCACAACGACACCCGCTTCGGCCGGGCCGTCTTCCATGACCTCAAGGACATCCGCAAGGGCGCCGAGGTACGCGTCCGCGACACCAACGGCACGTCACTGAGCTTCACGGTCACAGGCAAGGAGACGGTCGCGAAGAACGCCTTCCCCACCGAGCGGGTCTACGGCGCCACCAAGGGCAGCACACTGCGGCTGATCACCTGCGACGGCGCGTTCGACTCGGAGGGGCACCCCGTGGACAACCTCATCGTCTACGCGGAGCGGAAACCGAACTGATCCAAGTCGACTGAGCTGATCCGAGCTGAACGGAGCTGAGCTGAACGGAGTTGGACCGAGTTGGACGGACCTGAGTTGATCTTTGGCTGAATCCTGATGGCATTCGCCCGGACAGACTCACGGCATCCGATGTCTACCCGTGGGTAACTGCCGCTGCTTTGATGGGTGCACCCCGGTACGCCCCCACTCATTCAGCAGGAGACCTCGTGCCGCACTCCGCTTTCCGCCGCATTTCCGCCATAGCACTCACCGCCGCACTCGCCGCCGTCCCCATGGCTGTGAACGCACCCTCGGCAGCGGCGGCCACCGCCACCGACACTCCCTCGCTGCGGGTGCTCTCGTACAACACGTTCATCTTCAGCAAGTCCCTGTACCCCAACTGGGGCCAGGACCACCGGGCGGCCGAGATCCCGAAGACGTCGTTCTTCCGGGGCAACGACGTGGTCGTGATCCAGGAGGCCTTCGACAACGGGGCCTCCGACGCCCTGCTGCGGAACTCCGCCGCCCAGTACCCGTACCAGACCCCGGTGGTCGGCCGGAGCAAGAGCGGCTGGGACGCCACCAGCGGCTCGTACTCGGCGACGACTCCGGAGGACGGCGGCGTCACGATCCTGAGCAAGTGGCCGATCGTCCGCAAGGAGCAGCACGTCTACAAGGACGCCTGCGGCGCCGACTGGTGGTCCAACAAGGGCTTCGCCTACACCGTGCTGAACGTCAACGGCACCCGGGTCCACGTCGTCGGCACCCACGCCCAGTCGACCGACCCCGGCTGTTCGGCGGGCGAGGCCGCCAAGATGCGCAGCCGCCAGTTCAAGGCGATGGACGCCTTCCTGGACGCCAAGAAGATCCCGGCCTCCGAACAGGTCATCGTGGCGGGCGACTTCAACGTGGACGCGCACTCCGCCGAGTACGCCTCCTTCCTCAAGGACGCCGACCTGACCGCGGCCGACACGAAGACGGGCCACAGGTACTCCTTCGACACCCGCGACAACTCGATCGCCTCCGAGCGCTACCCGAACGACCCCCGCGAGGACCTGGATCACGTCCTGCACCGCGCCGGCCACGCGAAGCCGGCGGGCTGGAACAACGACGTGGTCAAGGAGCAGAGCGCCCCCTGGACGGTCTCCAGCTGGGGCAAGAACTACACGTACACCAACCTCTCCGACCACTACCCGGTGATCGGCTCCGCCAACTGACGCCACACGTTCCCCGGGTGGGACAATCGGGGGCCTCCCTGCCCCGCCCGTGAAGGACCCGCTCCATGAGCACCGTCCCCCAGCCGTCGTTCCGCCTCCTCCCCGGAAGCCCCGAGTCCCCGGTACTGCTGCACGTACCGCACGGCTCCCGGACGATTCCCGAGGAGGTGCGCGGCGGAATCCTGCTGGACGACGGCGCTCTGGAGCGGGAACTCGACCACATCACCGACTCCCACACGGCGGAGTTGGCCGCCCGGGCGGCCACGGTCTGCGCCGTCCGGCCCTGGAGTTACGTCAACGCCCTCTCCCGCCTGGTCGTCGACCCCGAGCGCTTCCCGGACGAGCGGGAGGAGATGCGTGCCGTAGGCATGGGAGCGGTCTACACGCACACCACGCACCGCGAACGGCTGCGCGGTCCGGGCTTCGACCAACGGCCGCTGCTGGAGCGGTACTTCCACCCGTACGCGCACGCGATGACGGAGGCGGTCGACGCCCGGATCGCCGCCACGGGCCGCGCGGTGATCGTCGACGTCCACTCGTACCCGACCGCGCCCCTCCCGTACGAACTCCACGGCACGGGCCCCCGACCGCCCATCTGCCTCGGCACGGATCCGTTCCACACCCCGCCGGAGCTGCGGTCCCTGGCGGAGGCGGCGTTCGCCCGCTTCGGGGGCACGGGCGTCGACAGCCCGTTCGCCGGTACGTATGTCCCGTTGAAGCACTACGGCACGGACCGCAGGGTCTCGGCGCTGATGATCGAGATCCGCCGTGACACGTACATGAGCGAGCCGGGCGGCCCGGCGGGGCCGGAGCTCGACGCGCTGGCGGAGGCGCTGGCGGAGCTGGTGGAGGCGGTCGGACGGCCTTCTTCCCGGCCTGGTGCCCGGTGACGCGGAGGCCGACTGTCAGTGCCGGGTGGAAGACTGCCCGGCATGATCGAAACGAACCCGAAAGCGGACCTCCTGCGCTACCTGCAAGAGGGGCGGGACGCCCTGTTGTGGAAGCTGGACGGGCTCTCGGAATATGGCATCCGCCGCCCGCTGACCCCCACGGGCACCAACCTTCTGGGGCTCGTGAAACATGTCGCGGGCGTGGAGCTCGGCTACTTCGGCGACACGTTCGGACGGCCGTTCTTCACGGAGGAGCCGCCGCCGTGGTGGTACACGGAGGACGCGGAGCCCAACGCGGACATGTGGGCGACCGCGGACGAGTCGCGCGAAGAGATCGTCGGGCTGTACCGCCGGGCGTGGGAACACTCCGACCGCACGGTCGAGGCGCTGCCGCTCGACGCGACAGGTCACGTCCCGTGGTGGCCGGAGGAGCGCCGGGAGGTGACCCTGCACCACATCCTGATACGCGTGATCTCCGATACGCAGCGCCATGCCGGACACGCCGACATCGTGCGCGAACTCATCGACGGAAGCGTCGGACACACGGAGGGCCGCGACAACATGCCACCGGAGGACCGGGCTTGGTGGGAGAACCATCGCGGTCGGCTGGAGCGGGTGGCACGGGAAGCGGGCGAGGGCTGACCGGACGCGGTCGGCCCCCACTCTGCGCGGCACCGGGCAGCGGGCACCAGGCGCCGAGCCCCGTGCGCCGTGCGCCAGGCCCCGGGCGCCGAGCTCCGTGCGCCGAGGTGAAGTCGGCGGTGCCTCCCCTCGTACCGTCGTCGCGTCAGCCGCTCAGAAGAACACCCCGCACCGCAGCAGCACGTTCGCGTAGGGCCGGGCCTCTCCCGTCCGTACGACCAGGCGTGCCGTTGCCGTGCGCGCCTTCAGGTCGTCGTGCGGGATCAGGTCCAGGTCGGGGAAGCGGGCCTCCAGAAGGCTTGTGGCCTCCGGGTTGGCTTCGCGTACCTCCAGGGCCGCTGTCGCGCCCTCCACCACCAGTTCGTCGAGCAGGCCCTCCAGCACCTCGGCGAACGCCGGGGTTCCGGCGCGGAACGCGAGGTCGACCACGCGGGGGCCGGGTGGGATCGGCATCCCCGCGTCGCAGATCAGCACACCGTCTCCGTGGCCGAGTTCGGCGATCGCTCCGGCCAGGTGGCGGTTGAGGATGCCCGACTTCTTCACAGCGCGTCGACCTCGTCCAGCGTCGGGAAGGACGCCTGCGCGCCCTCCGACGTGACGGCCGCCGCCCCCACCCGTACCGCGAAGGCCGCCGCCTCCCGCAGGTCGTCACCGCGGCCCAGGCGCCAGGCCAGGGCAGCGGTGAACGCGTCCCCGGCCCCCGTGGTGTCGACGGCCTCGACCTTCGGGCTCACCAGGTGGTCCAGGGAGTCCGTACGGCTGTCGGCCACCAGCGCGCCCGCCGCGCCCAGCGTGATCACGACCGAGCGCGGGCCCAGCGCGAGCAGGTCCTGAGCCCAGTCGTGCGGGGTGTCGCCCGCCGCGTCGCCGAGGATGTACCGCGCCTCGTGCTCGTTGACCACCAGCGGGTCGCAGGCGGCCAGGACCTCTTCGGGCAGCGGGGCGGGCGGGGACGGGTTGAGGACGAGGCGGGCCCCGGGGCCCAGGCGGCGCGCTGTCTCCGCGACCGTGTCCAGGGGGATTTCCAGCTGTACGGAGACCACCCGCGCGGCGGCGAGCAGCGGGGCCGCCGCCCGTACGTCCTCGGGGGTCAGCCGGCCGTTGGCGCCCGGGGACACCACGATGCTGTTGTCGCCCGAGGGGTCCACGGTGATCAGCGCGACGCCGGTCGGGGCCCCGCCGACCAGGACGCCGTCGGTGTCCACGCCCGCCGCGCGCTGGCTCTCCAGCAGCAGCCGTCCGTGGTCGTCGTCGCCGACCCGGGCGAGCAGCGCCGTCCGGGCTCCCAGCCGGGCTGCGGCGACAGCCTGGTTGGCGCCCTTGCCGCCCGGGTGGACGGCCAGGTCGGAGCCGAGCACCGTTTCGCCGGGGGCGGGGCGGCGCTCGACGCCGATCACCAGGTCGGCGTTGGCCGAGCCGACGACCAGGAGGTCGTACCGGTGGTCGTCGCCGGGGGCGTTGTCGTGCATGGAAGTGCTTCCTGCTTTCCTCGGTCGGAGCTTTCCTCGGTCGAGCTTTCCTGGGTCGGAGGTTCTTCGGTCGGAGCTTTCCTCGGTCGAGCCTTCTTCGGTCGGAGCCGGGGCGGCGGTCAGGAGAAGTCAGCGACGTTCTCGCGTGTCACCACCTTGACCGGCACCTTCACCATGCTCTCCACCTTGTCACCCTCCGCCGCCTTGACGGCGTTCTGCACCGCGATCCGGCCCAGCTCAGCGGGCTGCTGGGCCACCGACGCGTACAGCGTCCCGTCCTCGACCGCCTTCAGGCCGTCCGGGGTTCCGTCGAAGCCGACGACCGAGACGGAGCTGCCCGCCTTGGTGCCGAGCGCCTTGGCCGCGCCGAGTGCCATCTCGTCGTTCTCGGCGAAGACACCCGTAATACCCGGGTGGGACTGGACCAGGTTGGTCATGACGTCCAGGCCCTTGGTGCGGTCGAAGTCGGCGGGCTGCTTGGCGACCACCTTGATGTCCGGGTACGCCTTGAGCCCCTCGGCGAAGCCCGCTCCGCGCTCGCGGCTGGCGGAGGTGCCCGCCGTGCCCTGGAGGATCACGATGCTGCCCTTGCCGCCGAGCTTGTCGGCCAGCGCCTCGGCGGCGAGCTTGCCGCCCGCCACGTTGTCGGAGGCGACGAGGGTGGCGGTGTCGGCCTTGTTCACGCCCCGGTCGGCGGCGACCACCGGGATGGCCGCCTTGTTGGCGCTGCGGACGCCCGGACCGACGGCGTCCGAGTCCACCGGGTTGACGATGATCGAGGAGAACCCCGAACTGGTGAAGTTCTGGAGCTGGTTGGCCTGCTGCGAGGCGTCGTTCTGGGCGTCGGTGACCGTGAGGTCGATGCCCGCCCGCTCCGCCTCCGCCTGTGCGCCGTCCTTCATCTGTACGAAGAAGGGGTTGTTGAGCGTCGAGAGGGACATGCCGACCTTCGTCGTACCCCCGGACGAACCGGAGTTGAGGTAGGACACCCCACCGACGACGACCGCCACGGCGAGCGCCGCCCCGGCGAACTTGAGCGCTCCCCTGCGGCCGGATCCGGGCGCGCCGGGCGCCGTCCCGGCCGAGGAGGCCGCACCCGAACCGGCCTTGCGGCGCAGGGTGTCGAGCAGGACGGCGAGTGCGATGACCACGCCGATGACGACCTGCTGCCAGAACGCCGACACCGAGAGGAGGTTGAGGCCGTTGCGGAGGACCGCAAGGATCAGCGCGCCGATCAGGGTGCCGGACGCCTTGCCGACCCCGCCGGCCAGGCTGGCGCCGCCGATGACGACCGCGGCGATGGCGTCGAGTTCGTACCCCTGGGCGGCCTGCGGCTGGGCGGAGACGAGGCGCGAGGCCAGGACGATGCCCGCGACGGCGGCGAAGAGGCCGGAGAGCGCGTAGATGACGATCTTCTGGCGCTTGACGCGGAGGCCGGAGAGCCGGGCCGCTTCCTCGTTGCCGCCGATCGCGTACATCGAGCGGCCGATGAAGGTGCGGCCGAGGATGAGCGCGGTGATCAGCCCCATCGCGATCATCACGAGGACCGGTACGGGAAGCCAGCCGCCGAGCGTGTCGCCGAGCCGGGACACAGAGTCGGGGAAGGCGATCGGGCTGCCCTGCGAGATGACGAGCGAAAGACCCCGGGCGATCGAGAGCATGGCCAACGTCGCGATGAACGGCGGGAGTTTGCCGTACGAGATGAGGGCGCCGTTCACGAAGCCGCAGGCGATACCGGTGACGATCGCGAGCACCACCGCGAGGACGACCGGCACCCCGGCGGACGTCGCCGACCAGGCCAGGACCGTCGCGGACAGGGCCGCCACCGAACCGACGGACAGGTCGATGCCCGCCGAGACGATGACGAAGGTGACACCGAAGGCGAGGATCGCGGTGACGGCGGCCTGTACGCCGACGTTCAACAGGTTCTGGGTGGTCAGGAAGTCGCCGGAGAGCAGCGACATCGCCACCACCAGGACGACCAGGGCGCTGAGCGCGCCGTTGTCGAGCAGGACGCGGCGTATCACGGAGGTGCTCCCCGCGCCCGGGTCACTCTTGAGTGTCTCAGTGGCCACGGGGGCCCTCCTCTTCTTCCTTCTTCGGTGCGGGGTGGTCGTTCGCGTCCGGCACGGCGGTGGAGACCGCGAGGGCCATGACGGCGTCCTGGGTGGCCTCGTCGGCGGGGAGTTCACCGGCGATGCGGCCCTGGGCCATGACCAGCACCCGGTCGCTCATGCCGAGGACTTCGGGCAGGTCACTGGAGATCATCAGGACGGCGTGGCCGGATGCGGTGAGTTCGTTGATGAGCTGGTAGATCTCGACCTTGGCGCCGACGTCGATACCCCGGGTGGGTTCGTCGAGGATGAGCACCCGGGTGTCGGCCAGCAGCCACTTGCCGATGACGATCTTCTGCTGGTTGCCGCCGGAGAGGGTGCGGACGTGCTGGCCGAGGCCGGACATGCGGACGCCGAGCTGCTGGGCGATGCGGGCGGCCGCCGTACGCTGCCCCTTCAGGTCCACGAGCCCGGAGCGGGTCGCCGAACGCAGGGTGACCAGGCCGAGGTTCTCCTGTACGGAGGCGTCCAGGACCAGCCCCTGGCCCTTGCGGTCCTCCGGTACGAGGCCTATCCCGGCGCCCATCGCGGCGGGCACGTCGTGCCGGGCGAGGCGTTCACCGCGTACGTCGACGGTGCCCGCGTCGTACGGGTCGGCGCCGAAGACCGCGCGCGCCACCTCCGTACGTCCGGCGCCGACCAGCCCGGCGAGGCCCACGACCTCACCGGCGTGCACGTCGAAGCTGACGTCGTGGAAGACCCCGTCCCGGGTGAGCCCTTGGACGGACAGCAACACCTCGCCCGTTTCCGGGCGTTCGCGCGGATACTGCTGCTCGATGCTGCGGCCGACCATGAGCTGGACGAGCTCGTCCTCGGGCGTGGACGCGGGCACCTGGTCGATGCTGCGGCCGTCGCGCAGCACGGTGACGCGGTCACCGAGTGCGGCGATCTCCTCCAAGTGGTGGGTGATGAAGACGATTCCGACACCGTCGGCACGCAACTGGCGCACGATGGCGAAGAGTTTGTCGACCTCTCCCGAGGTGAGGACGGCGGTCGGCTCGTCCATGATCAGCACGCGGGCGTCCAGGCTGAGCGCCTTGGCGATCTCGACCATCTGGAGCCGGGCGATGCCCAGTTCACGGACCTTGGCATCCGGGCGCACATCGACCCCGACGCGGCGCAGCAGCTTCTCCGCGTCGGCCCGCATGCGCCGGTGGTCGACGAGACCGAAGCGGCGCGGCTGGCGGCCGAGGAAGATGTTCTCGGCCACCGTCAGATCGGGTACCAGGTTGAACTCCTGGTAGATGGTGGCGATACCGAGCGCTTCGGCGTCCTGCGCGTTGCCGATGCGCACCTCGCGGCCTTCGGCGAGGATGCGGCCCCGGTCGGGGCGGTAGGCGCCGGAGAGCATCTTGATGAGGGTGCTCTTTCCGGCTCCGTTCTCGCCGAGCAGGACATGGACCTCGCCTCTGCGCAGGTCGAAGTCGACGTTGTCGAGCGCCACGACGCCGGGGAAGGTCTTGCGCAGACCCTCGATGCGCAGCAACTCGCTAGGGTTGTCCACCAGTTGCTTATCCGGTCCGGTCACCGGTCGCTCCTCTGGTCGGTCGCGTCCTGTCCGCACGAGCGGCGCACGACGAGACGGGCGGGCAGGGTGACGGAGTGCGGGGTCCGTCCTTCGATCAGGTCGGCCAGGGCGCGTACGGCGGCGCGGGCCAGGTCCGCGGTGGGCTGGGCGATGGCGGTGATCGGCGGATCCGTGTGGACGAACCACGGGATGTCGTCGAAGGCGGCGAGCGCGATGTCGTCGGGGACCCGCAGCCCCCGGGCCCGGATGGCGTCCAGCGCGCCGAGCGCCATCAGGTTGTCGGCGGCGAACACCACCTCGGGCGGCTCGGCCAGGGCGAGGAACCCCTCGGTGGCCCGCCGTCCGCTGGCGGCCTGGAAGTCGCCCTGCCCGATATAGGCGTCGGGCAGCGCGAGCCCGAGCTCACCCATCGCCTCCCGGAAGGCCTCGACGCGCTCGTTGCCGGTGGTGGTGGCCGCGGGCCCGGCGATGATCGCGAGCCTGCGGTGACCGAGCCCGTGCAGATGCGCCACCAGGTCCTTGACCGCACCCGTGCCGTCGGCCCGGACGACGGGGACGTCGATGCCGGGGATCCAGCGGTCGACGAAGACCATCGGCGTACCGCTCAGCGCGACCTCCCGCATCAGCGGCGAGCCGCCGTCGGCGGGCGAGACGAGCAGCCCGTCGATCCTGCGGTCGATGAGGGTGCGGATGTGGTGGTCCTGGAGCTCGGGCCGCTCGTCGGCGTTGCCGATGATGACGCTGTAGCCGAGCGCGCGGGCCTCCTCCTCGACGAAGCGGGCCAGCTCGGTGAAGTACGGATTGAGTACGTCACTGATGACCAGGCCGAGGGTCCGGGTCTGCGCCGTGCGCAGGGAGCGGGCCACGGCGTTCGGCCGGTAGCCGAGGGCGTCGACGGCGGCGATGACGCGGGTGCGCGCCTCTTCGCTGACGGACGGATGGCTGTTCAGCACCCGCGAGACCGTGGCGACGGAGACCCCCGCCTGGGCCGCGACATCTTTGATGCTCGCCATGTCCGGACCACCTCCTTGTGGTTTCCGTACACCTCGAAACCAGCGGGCGGACCGCTGGGGCGCAGCGCCGTGGAATCGATTACAGGGACGATTGGAATCGATTACATGGCTGAAAACAAGACCCCACTCCGTGTCCGAGACCGGATCGTGACGGGAGGGGTGGCGATGCGGGAGAGACACAGGGGTGCCGGAGTATGCCCGCACCGCACATCCGGCTTGCCCGGACCCGGCCTGTCGGGGTCCGGTAGATTCGGCTGGCAGGTGATCGACTGGCCGACTGACCGGTGCTGATCGGCTCGTCGACTGGCCGACTGATCGGCTGACCGGCTGACCGGCTGACCAGTCGATCGGTGAAGAGGAGCGGCCGGGCGCCGCAAGTGGGACAGGGGGCAGGGGTGCGGAGCGGGCAGGGGCGGAGCCGCCGCCGGAAAGCGCTGCTGGAGTGCTGGCGCGCCATCGAGCTGTTCGGTCCGCCGGGCATCCCGGCACTGCCCCGACGACGCTCCGCCGCACGGTCCGGGCCGAGGGACGAGTACGTCGTCGACCTGACGCCGCAGCCGGGACAGGTGCCACCGCGGCTGCCCTGGGACGCCGGACATCCGGAGACGGGCGCGCGCCGGGCGCCGTACGGCCGGATGTGGCGGCACGAGATCTACGGCGGGGTCTTCGAGCTGGAGCTGCTCCGGCAGGCGATGATCTCGGTACTGCCCGCGGGGACCGATCCGGATCCCGGTGTGCCGCAGTCCGAGCTGACGCTGCCGGGCCAGAGCGCGATGTTCGCCCTGGTCCTGGACGATGAGGGGCGGCCGGTCGAGGACACGTCCGTGATCTCCGCCTGCGCCTGGGCGACCGGCCGCCTCTTCGACCCGGGCCCTTCCGCACCGGACTGGCTGGACGGCTTCGAGGACCTCGACGAGGCGTTCGGCGCGGCGATCGACGAACTGACGGCCACCACGATTCCCTACGGCTCCGCCGCCCCGCCCCCTGGTACGGCGGGCGGGCAGCCGTCCGCCGTACCAGGGGCCCAGGCCGACCGCGTGAGCTGGCAGGGGCTGCTCGGCGAGATCCTGGGCGGCGCCGCCGTCGGCGCGGTCCAGGCCCTGTTCGGCGAGGTCGCCGGTGCCGCCCTGCAAGGCGCGGCCGACCCCCTGGTGCGTCGCGCCGCCGACTGGGCAGCGACCCGACGGCCCGCCGGGGACGAAAGGGAACCCGGCGATCCGGAGGGCGGCAGGGGTGTTCCCGGCCAGGCGCCGGGCGACTCCGGCGGGACATCGGAGTCGGCACAGTCGGCGGAGACATCGGAGGCGTACGGGGCAGGCTCCGGTCACCGCGCGCTCGGGCTCGCCGACCTCGTCGCCCTGACCGCGCAGATCGCCGACCTGTGCGGGGTGCAGGACCATCTCCGGCCCCAGGTGATCCGGGTGCGGAGCAGGCTGGTCCACCGGCCTCAGGACCCACGGACGAAGGCCGCCGCCGCGGCCCCCTTCCTCAACAGCCTGCTCCCTCCCGACCTCGCCCGGGTGGCCGGGGCGGCCGGGAAGGGGATCGGCCCGGCTCTGGATGCGTATCTGACCGAGCACGACGCCGTTCCCGCAGGGATGCGGACGGATGTGCGCCGGGAGCGCGGAACCGTCCTGGCCGGGGTGGCTCCGGAGCTGGTCCCGCAGGGGCGGTGGCCCGCACCGGCCGAGTTCCCGCTCGCGCTGAGCCAGCAGTTCGCGGTCGACCGGATGCTCGCCGACCGCGCGGGCACGGAGGGCGGGATGTTCTCCGTGAACGGCCCGCCCGGCACGGGCAAGACGACGATGCTGCGCGATCTCGTCGCCGCGCTGGTGGTCGAGCGGGCGGCGGTGCTGGCGACCTTCGACCGGCCCGGACAGGCCTTCACCGGTCCGGCGTGGCGGGGCAAGGACCGGCAGGGCAGGCATGCGCGGTTCGTGTCGCGGCTCGACCCCCGGCTGACCGGGTACGAGATCGTGGTCGCCTCCTCCAACAACGGCGCGGTCGAGAACATCACCGCCGAACTGCCCGGCATGGACGCGCTCGGTGAGCACTGGCACGGCCGCACCGACCACTTCTCCGACCTCGCCTCCGCCCTCCTCGACGGCCCGGCGTGGGGGCTGGTCGCGGCGGTGCTCGGGAACAAGGCCAACCGCAAGGAGTTCGGCGACCGGTTCTGGTGGGGCCGACTGCCCAAGAAGGAGGCCGACGCCCGCACGGCGGCGGGACAGCCGCCGCTGCGCGGCATGCAGGCCGTCCTGAGCGCCTGGATCCCGCCGAGGACTCCGCCCGGTGGCCGCAGCGCCGCCGCCCCGGCGGACCGGGGCCCGGCGGCCGGACCCGCCGAGCCCGTGCCGTCGTGGGCCGACGCCGTCGCCGCGTTCCGTACCGCCCGGGACGAGGTCGAGCGCCTGCGTGCCGAGCGTGCCCGGCTGTCCGCCGCGCTGACGGCCGTCGAGTCCCCGTCGGCCGGGCAGCGGATCGCGGACCTGGAAGCCGCCGTGCCCCGCGCGGACCAGCGGGTCACCGCCGCGACGGCCGCCCTGGAACGGGCCACCGCCGCCATCGGCGAGGCCCGAAGTGCCCTGGCGGCGGCCGAGACCCGGCACCGGGCCGCAACCGAGCACGTACCACGGGCCCGGCAGGATCTGGACGCCGCCCGGGCCGACCTGTCGGCCGCCCGTGAGGTGGCCGCGCACCACCGCGACTACGTCACCGCGCTCACGGTCCGCCAGGACGCACCGCCTGTCGTCGAACGGGGCCTGCGCGGCGGGCTGCGGCGGCTGCTGCAGAGCTCCGCCGACCGACAGGCCGCCCAGTTGCAGCAGGAGCGCACCCAGGCCGAGATCGCGCAGTTGCTCGTCCAGCAGCGCGCCGCCCTCGACGACTCCATGGCGCAGGTCGCCGCAGCCGTGCGCACCGAGGCCCTGGCCGCGGGCCGGATCTCCCGGTCCGCCACCGCCGTCGACGAGGCCGCCGCCGGCTTCACCGCCGCCCGCGACCATGAACGGAGCACGCGCGCCCGGCAGATGGAGGCGGAATCCGCCCTGCGGCGGGCCCGGGAGGCCGCCGACAAGGCCCGCCACGACCTGCGGGCCGCCACCGTCGCGCTCGACCGGCGCCGCCACACGGTGCGGCAGGCGGCCCGGACCCTCCCGTCGCTGCCGCTCGGCTGGCACGATCTCGACGAAGCCGCCCAGGAACTCGGCTCCCCCTGGTCCGACGAGGCATGGTCCACCGCGCGCAGCGACCTGTTCCTGCGCGCCCTGGACCTGCACCGCGCCTTTGTCGCCGGGGCCGCGAAGAAGATCCGGGGCAATCTCCAGGTCCTGGTGGAGCTGATGGCGGGAACCAACGGGCCACTGCCCGACGAAGAGGTCGAGCGCGCCTGGCAGACCCTCTTCCTCGTGGTGCCCGTCGTCTCCACCACGTTCTCCTCCGTCGGCAGCATGTTCGCGCGCCTCGGCCGGGAGTCGATCGGCTGGCTGCTCGTCGACGAGGCCGGGCAGGCCACCCCGCAGGCCGCCGTGGGCGCGCTGTGGCGCGCCCGCCGTGCCGTGCTGGTCGGCGATCCGCTCCAGCTCGAACCCGTCGTCACCATGCCCGCGGCTCTCCAGCGCAGGCTGCTGCGCGCCTACGGCGTCGACGAGCGGTGGCTGCCCTCGGCCACCTCGGCACAGGCCGTGGCCGACCGGACCAACCGCTACGGCACCTACCTGCCGGCCCCGGACGGGGACGACGAGCATGTCTGGGTGGGGTCACCGCTGCGCGTGCACCGCCGCTGCGAGGATCCGATGTTCACCGTCAGCAACGAGGTCGCCTACGACGGCCTCATGGTCTACGGCACGAAACCGAAGGCCTTCCCCGACGAGGAGCGGGACGGACTGCTGCCCAGCCGCTGGCTCAACACGGATGATCCCGCCCGCCCGGCCGATGCCCCCTGGGGCGAGCGCGACCGCCGTGCCTTCGAGTTCGTCCTCGACCTCCTGGACCGGCACGGCGTGGGCGTCGAGCGGCTGCGCGTCATCGCCCCGTTCCGGGCCCTCGTCGCCGAGTGCAAGAAGGTGTGCCGCGGCCGTGCGGGCTGGACCGCCGAGCTCCTGGAGGAGCGCTGCGCCACGGTCCACCGGGCACAGGGCAAGGAGGCCGACGTCGTCGTCCTCGTGCTCGGCGGCGGCCGTCCCGGAGCCCGCGAGTGGGCGGCCCGCACCCCGCATCTGCTCAATGTCGCCGCGAGCCGCGCCAAGCGCCGCCTCTACGTCATCGGTGAGCGCGGCTTGTGGGCGCCACTCCCCCACTTCGACGTCCTCGCCGACGAGCTGGCGGAGTTCGACCACGTCAGCGACCGTACGACCTGGCCACCGGACGGCGAATGACCGGCACGGGCAGATCCGGCCCCTGCGCACCGCAGGGGCCGGATCATCACGTTCACCACACGACAACAGAGCCGGTCAAAGCGACATCGTGTCGCTTTGACCGGCTCTGTTCGGTCGTTCGACCTTTGGTGTCCGAGGGGGGACTTGAACTCTCCACTCGGGCACCAGCCCACAATCGCTCTGACCTGGGGAAACGTCCGTCGACAGGCTTGATTTCGGCGGGCCTTCCTCCTGTTCTTTCCTGCTGTTTCAGGGACTTTCAGGCCCCTGTTGGTCATGCGTTGGTCACGTGACCAACGCTCCTCCGAGGCGTCCGTCCCTGGTCGGGCGTCCCGGACCGCGCCACGGGGCTACGCCCAGTCTGCACGGGCGCATACGTGACCACGTACCGGGGGTGGCTGGGGCGGTCGGGGACCTGTTTATGCAAGGACACGCATAGTCGCGTTCACGCATAGACGCGTAGCGCCACCCCCTCTACTGTCGGTGGGCAGGCGGCCCAAACGGGGCCAGAGCAAGGGGGTTTGGCATGTCCGAACGTTCGGCACTCACCCGGCTCACGGGCAACGGCAACGGCGAGTGCGGAGAGAAGGACTGCCCGAACGTGTACCGCACGGCTTCCGGGTCGTTCGTGGTGCAGGGCGACATGTCCGACGCCTTCGCCCCGCCCTCCGGGGAAGGGCTCGTGGAAATCCCGGAGGCGGTTCTCAGGGAGGCGTTCCGTGCACTTGGATGGTGACGCGTGGAATGACTGCTTCGATTCCATGGAAAGTGAGGCGTGGCGGCTGGAGACGCTGCCCGCCTACACCATGCCCCAGGAAGCGGAGAAGCTGAAGCGCTTCCTCGCCGGGGAGAAATCCCCCGACGATTACACGTCGGGCTGGATGGACGAGGTTCGGCAATGGACCTCGGAAGGAAAGAGCGTCGGCAGGGTGCACGTCGTGACCCGCCCGCTCTCGGACTACCTTCGGTTCGAGTTCGAGTATTACTACCGGCACCACGTGAAGGTGGGCGAGGATATCCGCATCCTCGACCTCACCGACCGGGAGAACCCGGGACTTCCGGATCAGGATTTCTGGATGTTCGATGAGTCCAAGGTGGTCCTGATGAACTACCGTCCGGACGGGACGCAGATAAACCGGGAGCTGTACGAGGGTGATCCCGAACAGTACCGGCAGTGGAAGCGGATTGCCGTTGCCGAGTCGGTTCCATTCCTGGAGTACGTGAGCGGGTGACGTTCGATCCTGAGCAGATGGGCCAGCCTAAACAGGAACTGGCGGCCCTGCTGAAAGAACTACGCAAGCGAGCCGGCCTCACTGGGGACCGGCTCGCTCGGCGTTGCAACATGTCCCAATCGAAGATCAGTCGGATCGAGAATGGGAAAGCCCAACCGAGCCTGCTGGACCTGGAAAGAATCCTCCGAGCCGTCGTGGCTCCGCCCGAGGTCATCGAGGAGGTCATCGCCCTTGCGCGGCTGGCCAACACTGAATGGCAAGACCTGCGCTCGCTGCGTCGTAGAGGGCTGGAGAAGAAGCAGACGGAACTTGCAGCCCTCGAATCCTCATCTACGGAATTCCGCTTCTTCCTGCTCTCGATGATTACAGGACTGCTGTCAACCCCTGAGTACATCCGGGCCAGTCTTTCCC
The DNA here is from genome assembly GCF_042750035.1 of Streptomyces sp. NPDC059452. NCBI lineage: Bacteria > Bacillati > Actinomycetota > Actinomycetes > Kitasatosporales > Streptomycetaceae > Streptomyces > Streptomyces sp. NPDC059452. Next base: position 137,298 of record NZ_JBHYVE010000006.1, on the reverse strand, counting down.
ATTCCCCGGCCGATATCACTAAGACGGTCGCGAGGAAGCTGGAGCGACAGGAGGTTCTTTACGACACGAAGAAGCGGTTTACCTTCATTCTGACCGAGCAGGCTGTAAGGTGGCCGCTCCTGCCCCCGGCTGCGATGGCAATGCAGATTGACCGGCTGGCGTCGCTCACCCACCTTACGAACGTGAAGATCGGCGTTATCCCAATCGCGGGATACAAGCCCATGGCGCCTATGGACACCTTCACCATCTATGACAACACGCTGGCCACTGTGGAGAACACGACCGGTGTCGTGATCCTGAGAGATCCGAGAGACATCGAAATGCATCTCGAACTGTTCTCCACGCTGGATGGGTACGCGTTGTTCGGGGAGCAAGCGCGAGCGTTGTTGGCGGAGTGGTCTGCCGCTTGCCGTTCATGATCTTTAGTCCATGACGGGAAAGAACTACACAGCCCCCGCTTTCCGGGTCAATGATTTCCCCCATGGCGGCGACCGAGCGAGACGAAACGAGAAACCGCGACGGCGGACGCATGACCCTGCGGGTGTCATACGACGGCGGCCGGACGTACGGCCCGGTTCGTGAAGTGCAGGTGGACCCGCGCAACGCAGTGATCTTGGGTTCACCGACCAAGTACCCGCCCTGCGGGTGCCCTCGGTGTACGGGCCGCAGCTCGCCGTCTGTGAGTGATCTCCGTCCTGTCGCGGCGGAGCCGAAGACGGCGTGAGCCGTGGCCTGGGCCGCTGGGTGCTGCGCCACTTCGGCCGGTACGCGGGGCCGCTGTACCTGGCCATGATCCTCGGCGGCTGTGCCGTGGTTCTCGCCGGAGCCCTGGCGATCCGGTAACCGCCGGGCTCGCCGTTGGCCCCCTTTGCTTCCCGCCTGATCCCGGGCGGGAGTCCCCGAGAAGAGAGAGGTAGTCCGATGGTGGAAGAGAACACCAGTTCCGTGGCCCCCGAGGGGGGTGGCCTGCTCGTCGCGAAGCGGAAGATCGTGGCCGCGCGCACCCGTGCCGAGCAGGAGTCTGACGTCAGCAGTGGCCGTTCCGACGGCAACGACTGACGGGAGCGCCCACGTTGCTTGATGCAGCCTCGTGGGCGGGGCGTCTGGGCGGGGACAGGTTCCTCGCCCAGACGTACCACCGCTCATACGCGCACTTCCCCGGGGTCGCCGACACGGCGGGCTTGTTCTCCTGGGATGACCTGAATCGGATCATCGCCACGCAGCGGCTGGAGCCGCCCCGGCTGCGCCTGTCGGTCGACGGCGAGATGGTCCCACTCCACCGCTACGCGATCCCCACCACGAACCGCCGCGCGGTCACCTGGTCCCGCATCCAGCCGTCCGACTTCCACGCCCAGCTCAGGGACGGGGCGTCGCTGGTCCTTGACGCGGTGGAGAAGATCCACCCCGCCGTGGGGGCGGCTGCGGAGGCACTGGAACGCTTCCTCGGAACTTCCGTGCAGGCCAACGTGTACGCCTCGTGGACCGAGCGGGAGGGCTTCGGCCGGCACTGGGATGACCACGATGTGGTGGTGGTCCAACTGCACGGCTCGAAGCGGTGGCGCCTGTGGGGGATGACCCGTGAGGCGCCCACCTTCCGGGACGTGGAGTCGCCGGAGGAGCCGGAGGGCGACCCGATGGCGGATCTCGTTCTGTCCCCGGGTGACGTGCTCTACCTGCCGCGCGGTTGGTGGCACGCGGTCACCGCTGACCAGGGGACGGAATCCCTTCACCTGACGTTCGGCATGGTCCCGCACACGGGCGCTGACCTGATGCTGTGGGTCGTCGATCAGCTTCGGGCGTCCCTCGCGCTCCGCAGGGACATCCCGCGCTTCGGCTCGCTGGCGGAACAGTCGGACTTCACCGACGCGCTGCGCCATGAGGTGGCCGACATGATGGCGGACCCCCGCCTCGTGGAGCGGTGGGCAGAGTCGATCGACACGACGGACCTGGGTCACGCGATTCCGTCCCTGCCCTACGTGGACGGCCTCCCCGCACGGGGGGAGATCACGGTCAAGCTCACCACTCCGAGGGGCCGCCTGACGGCGAACCGCGAACAGGGCACGGTCACCTTCTCTGCGGCCGGTACGGCTTGGGACTTCGCCGAGTCCGCCGCGCCCGCGCTGGGCACGCTGCTGACCAACCAGCCGACCACGCTCGGCGAACTCGCCGACTCCGCCGGGCTTGAGGTCAAGGAGGTGGCCGAACTGGTCTCCGTCCTCATCGACGGCCACGCCGTCGCAGTCGTGGGGACGGCGCTGTGACCGCCGCGCTCTGCCTGGGGACATACCGCGTGCGTGCCGTCAGTCGGGCGGCACGCACCGCCCTGGCGGCCGGTAGTCCCTGGGTGGACACGGCACCCAACTACGCCCGTGGTCGGGCGCATGAGGAACTGCGCCCGGTTCTCGGGGAGTACCCGACCGTGCGGGTAGCCACGAAGACGGGGTTCTTCACAGCGGAGCAGGGCCGCACCGCCCTGGCTGAGGGCGTGCTCACCAGGGCAGAGGTGGCTGGTAGGCACAGCCTTGAGCGGGGCTTCGTCCGCTGGCAGACGGAGCGGTCGTTGGCCGCGCTCGGGCGCGTGGACCTGGTGTTCGTCCACAACCCCGAGCACCACGGGCACGGCCTTGACCGTGCCGTTCTGCACGGGCGCGTACGGGAAGCCTTCACGGCGCTGGAAGAGTCCGCCCGTGCGGACAGGATCGGCGGGTACGGCGTCGCTACCTGGTCGGGCCTGACCTCCGGAGCGTTCAGCGTCCCCGAGTTGCTCGCGCTCGCCCGGCAGGCGGCTGGTTCCGCCGAGCACCACTTCACGGGCTTGCAGATGCCCGTCAGCCTGATCATGGACGCCCCGATCACACAGGCCCTGAACGGCGGCGGACCCCTGGTGCAGGCGAAGGACGCGGGGCTGATCACGTTCGGCTCCACTCCGCTGCACGGGGGCGAACTCCTCGACGCCATGACACCCGAACTGGTGAACCTCATCCGCCCCGGCCTGTCGGCCGCAGCCGCTGCCCTGCTGGCCGCTGGCTCGTGCCCCGGCCTCGATGTCGTCCTCACCTCCGCGAGCACCCGCGAGCACTGGGACGATGTGGCCAAGGCTCTGGCTGCGCCACTGACGGCCCAGGAACTCAGGAGGGTGACGGATGAACTCGCCGGTGAATAAGGAGGTACAGGGCCTGATGGAGGCCGCCCACGACCGGGCGGCCAAGGCACTGGGCCTTACCTGCACGGGGCCGCTGGCGTGGGGCTTCCTCGGTGTCACCCTCGGACGCCGAGCGGAGGACCGGTGGCTACGGGTCAGTCGGACGGCGAAGAGGAACGCGGGCAGGAAGGCGGGGGAAGGCATCGTCGGCGCCTCGGAGCTGGTGCCTGACGGCGTGCCCCGCCCCTACCTGTACGCGGTGCATGACTGGACTGACGGCGAGTGGGCCTTCGAATCGGAAGTCCTGGACTACCTCACGCAACCCATCGTGTCCCCGGACCGGGCCGACATCGACCACGACCCGGGGTTGCCTGACGAGTGGTGGGCGGACCTCCGCCAAGCCCTGGCCCTCCTCGCTGAAGCGGAGGGAGTGAAGGCAACCGTGCGGGACGGATGGATCGAACGAGCCTTCCCCCAGTTCCTCGGCGTCCCTGCTCCCGCCAAGGTGGAGCGGGTGACCGGTCACGGCGACCTGCACTGGGGCAACCTCAGCGCCGCGCCCCTGTGCCTGCTGGACTGGGAGCGGTGGGGACGGGTGCCCTTCGGCTACGACGCGGGACTCCTCCACGCCAACAGCCTGCTTGTGCCCGACGTAGCCGCCCGCATCCGCAAGGAGTTCGCGCCGATCCTCGACACCCCGGCCGGCCGAATCGGGGAACTCGCGGCCCTGGCCGAGATGCTGCAAGCCGTAGCCCGTGGCTGGTATCCCGACCTTGCGCCCCGCCTGGTGGCCCGTGCAGAGGCGCTCACCGGGGTGCGCCCGCCCGTCCCGGTGCACTCGGAGGTGAGCGCCTGACTGCGCGCCCCTGTGCGCCTGTCTCAGGCGCTCTCACCGATGTGCCGGTACAAGGTGGCCCGGGAGATTCCCAGCGCCTTGGCAATGGCCGTGACGCTCTCTCCCTTGGCGTGCCGAGCACGGGCTACGGCTAGCTTGTCGTCGTCCACGACGGAGGGGCGTCCACCGTGGTTGCCCTTGCGGGCCGCAGTGTCCAGCCCCTCCAACGTCTTTTCCCGGATGCCTTCCCGCTCCACCTCTGCGGCCACGGCCAGGACGGCGAACACGATGGCTCCCGCCCCGTTCGGGTCGTACACGCCTTGCAAGGGACCGGAGAGGAGTTCCAGTTGGATGCCGTCCTTCTGGAGCGTGGACGAGAGGGTCATGAGTTCTGCCGCGTTGCGGGCAAGGCGCTTCATCTCCACCACGGTGAGGATCACCGGTTGGTCCGGGGCTGCGGCCTTGAACTCCCGTGCGAGAGTGAGCGCCTTTTCCAGTTCCGGCCGCTCCTTCACGCGGGTACTGATCTTCTCGGAGAAGACGCGAGCGCAGTCGGCACGGGCGAGCATGTCCAACTGGCTCTGTAGTTCCTGCCCAACCGTGCTGCACCTGGCATAGCCCAGTCGTATCGCTGCGCCCGGCACGGCTTCAGCCACCACAGGCACGGGCTCACCCTGCACCCACCGCTTACCGGGGTTGCGGTCGGCCGGGGTCTTCACGGTGAGTTCCGCTTTGAGTGAGGGCACGAGGGCGAAGCGGCCCGCGTGGTAGTTCGCTGCCACCTTGCCCGCTCCCGTACGGCAGGGGCTACCGGCGGGGGCTTCGCACTTCGGGCAGGGATGACGCTCGACCTGATCGGCCGGGGTGTTCGTGGTCATGGCAAGACCGTCTCATAAACGTGTCTCAAAAGCGAGTCGCGAGATGGATCTTTTGAGACGGGTTTCGAGACGATGAAGTGAGGGTGAAACGGACACCACCCAAGGGCGGTCAGACCGTCTCACTATCGAAGGTTATTGAGACGCCTTTTCGCGATCACTCTCCGCGTTGCCCGTGGTCCCGGTGCTCATGTTCGACAGGGCAACGGCGAAGGGAAGGCTCACGATGTACCACGGCGACGGCGAAGCAGACAGCCAAGGCGTACGAGGCGAAGGCGAAGGGGTGGGGGTATGACCCCCTGAACACGGAGGCCGCGACCGCCATGTCTTAGCAGCTCAGATTCCGCCACGGTTCCAGACCTCGTCAGGGCAGCGGCGAAGATAGGCAGTGGCGGAGAAGTGGCAGGCGGGGGCGCTGTGCCTGGCCTGGCCGGCGCTCGGAGCCTGCACAAGAATGAAGCCCTTCGAGGGCTTGGCGTAAGTGGCTTCGCTCTGTGGCCGCGTAAGCGGCCCACGCCCTTGTCGTACGTCGAAGGGGCTTCGCGCTATGGGGGCGCGGCAGCGCCCCACCTGGCTAGCTTCCTGGTCTTCCTGATGTCGGCCCCCTTCGGGGCCGCCTTGTCGAAGCGGCTTTCGGCTGTGCGGCCGGAGGCCGCGACTACTGCTTGCCTCTTCGCCGCTGAACGTACGTAAGTGTCTTCGTCCTGTCGGCCCCGAGAGGGGCCCAGGCTCGTACGGCTTGGAGCCTACTGAGATAGATAAAGAGGAGACGAGCGTTTCCCCTGGTCAAGGCGTATGCCGCGACACGCGGGGCGTGGCCCTCCGCCACGCCTGACGTGTACGTTTCGGGAGTTTGTACACGTGGCGCGTGTCGGCCCGCGTGGGCGAGTGCTCAGGCCACGTGTATCCAAGGGCTGGCGTCGCCGTGCACGCTGCACCTGCGGCCCCCTCGGCCGCCCTTCTGAAAGTGGTGATGGGGCAGGGTGAGGCATCGGGCGGTTGAGTCGTACCCGATGAGGCTGAGCGCCTTGGCTCGGCCGACCGCGTTCGTGACGCTCTGCCTGGACGGGATGACCCCGTCATCACCCGCGAGGATTCCGGCCAGCTCGCCCATGCGGAACTCGGCGTGACCTATCTGGTTCGCCCTCCACAGGGCGGCGAAGTAGACGCGGTAGGTCAGCGGGTGCCGATCATCCCTGGCCATGCATTCGCATTGCGCCTGAGAGAGGCCGCCCCACTCGATGCCGGGTCCAAAGTCGATGCGCACTGAGTGGTGATCCTTCCTGTGCGGCGTGGTGGGCGCCGGAGTCGGTGGTTCGCATGTGCTCCCTTCTGGTAGGCACGGCCAGCCGTTGGGCTGGCTTGGGGTTGGTTTCAGGTCAGGCGGCTTCCCGACAGTCCCGTTCGATCCAGCGGTCTACGTCGGCGGGTCGGAAGCGGAGGTGTCCGCCGATCTTGCGGGCGGGGATGTTGAGTGCTCGGTGGTTGTTGTAGACCCACGCGGGCGTCACGCCCAGGTACTCGGCAAGGTCGGCGACGCTCATCAGGCGGGCATTCTGCAAAGGACGGCTCCTCTGTCGACGGAAGGAACGGCTCCTCCCACGGGCTGCCCATCCTGCGCTATCAGTCTGGTTCAGTCAAAGCCGGATGCGTCACGCCCTGACTTGCCTGATGCGGTTGGGTTCCGTACGTTGTCGCTCATGACGAACACCAACGATCACGAGGGCAGCGTTGCGCCTCGTGCGGGCGTCGAACAGGTACAGCGCATCGGGGCATGGAAGGTCACCATGTGGCTTCCGCTCGACTCCACCTCGGGCAACCCCCGCGAAATCCGGATCGAGCCGCACGAGGACGGGGACCTGCAAGAGGTGGCGCGCGGCATCACCAGCACGGTCCTGCGGCAGATCGACACAGCCTCGTTCGCGGAGGAGGTGGGGTCGCTGGCAGAGCTGGCCCACTCAGGGCAACAGGCGGTCGAGAACTTCCGGCGTGAGCTGGCCGGCCTGCCCAAGGGGGTGTCGGACGAGTACCTCGCCGTGCTCTCCGCCCTGTACGTGCGCTTCGTGAACGCCGGGCGCCGTGCACCCGCCCAAGACCTTGAGCTGTGGACGGGGACGAAGCAGGCCACGTTGAAGGGCCACCTCCGGGCGGCACGTCAGCGCGGCTTCCTGACCAAGGTCGAGGGCAAGGCGGGCGGGCAGCTCACAGACAAGGCGGTCGAAACGCTGAGGGGGATCAATGTCGAACAGGTACGACAGCCGTAACGGCTGGGACAGAGGGGGGAAGTAGCCGGGTGGCAAAGCGCGGCAACGGGCTCGGTGGGACTCCGGTGGAGATCCCGCGCACGGGCCGACCGAACACCTGGGGCGTGCGTACGCCCCTGCACTTCAACCCGGCGACGGGCAAGAGGGAGCGCTACTGGATAGGCCGGGAGTACAAGAACAAGACCGAGGCGGAACGGGCGCTTCGCAAGTGGCACACCGACCACGAGGCAGGCACCCTCACACCCCGCTCCGACATGACCATGGGACAGCTCATGGACGGATGGCTTGCCAAGCACCGGGGCGAGGACACCACGAAGGAGGGGTACGAGCCGAAGATCCGGCTGCACATCAAGCCGCACATAGGCAAGGTCAAGGTGGTGGAGGTGACGGACGAGCGGCTGGACGAGCTGTACCGGCTCTTGGAGAGCACGCCCATCGAGGCGAACGGGAACAAGCCGCTCGGCCCCAAGAGCGTCCGCCACATCCACAACATCATCTCGGCCGCGCTGGACTCGGTGACCGGACCGAGGAAGCTCCTCGCGGTCAACCCGGCCCACACCGCCAACCCGCCCACGGAGCGGCAGATCAAGGCGGCACAGCCGGACTTCCCCACCCTCAACGATCACGAGACGACGCACTTCCTCAAAGAGGTATGGAAGCCGTGCGGCAACCGGGCCTGTGACGACGGACTGGCTCACCACTGCCTTCGGGACGCCCCGCTGTGGACCGCCTACGCGGCCACCTCGTGCCGCCGCAGTGAAGTGCTGGGGTGGAAGTGGTCGCTCATCCACTGGGATGAGTGCGCCATCGAACTGGCCTGGGTCGTGGTCGAGGAAGGCAACACCTACCGGCTGCGGAAGCTGACCAAGGACGGAGACGACAACGCGATCATCTACGTAGACCAAGGTCTGATGAACGTCCTGAAGTGGCAGAAGGAACGCCAGGATGCGGAGCGGGAACGCCTCGGGGATCTCTGGGTGGACCATGACCTCGTGTTCGCCCGTGACGGCTTCAAGCTGTACCGGGGCGAGGCAGGCGGACCACAGGACCCCGAGAAGGTGTCGGCCCGCTGGCGGACGGCACGCAACCGTCTGCACCTGCCGGACAACTTCCGGCTGCACGACTGGCGGGCATCGAAGATCACGAACGATCTCGACAACTACGAGAACCCGGTAGAGGTCTCGGCCAACGCCCGGCACCACTCGCCGGGCTACACCATGGCGCGGTACGGCAGGCGTCGCGCCGAAGGAGCGAAGAAGCTGGCCGCTTCCAGCGCTGCCCGCATCGGCCTGTCATCCCTGGTCTGACCAGGAGATTCGCTCGGCTGTTGGTCACGTGGTTGGTCACGCCACAGCCGGAGAAACAGAAAAACCCCAGATGAACTGGGGTCTCTGCTGGTGTCCGAGGGGGGACTTGAACCCCCACGCCCGATAAAGGGCACTAGCACCTCAAGCTAGCGCGTCTGCCATTCCGCCACCCGGACAAGGTGTCTGTCGTTCGCGGTGTGTTCCCCGCGGCGACATGGAAAACAATACCAGGGGTTCGACGCGCCTTTCACCTGCATATCCGGTGGTCAGGGCTACCTTCGCGTCCATGAGTGATCGCGGCTACCGCCGGCCCCGTCCGCTGTCTCCCCTGCGCGAGCATCTGCGCGACACGTTCTGGTTCGCCCCGACGCTGGGGCTCGTCTCCGTGTTCGTGCTGTGGCTGGCCGCTTCCGAGATCGACGAGGAGATCGTCGCGTTCTTCCAGCGGGAGGAGGCGTACGACGAGCTCGGCACCCTGATCTCCTTCGCCCAGGACACGAAGACGATCGTCACCCAGATCAGCTCGGCGATGATGACGTTCATCGGTGTGGTGTTCAGCATCTCGCTGGTCGCCGTGCAGATGGCCAGCGGGCAGCTCACCCCCCGGGTGGTGCGGATCTTCGTCCGCAGCCGGATCAGCAAGCTCACGCTGACGGTGTTCCTCGCGACGTTCCTCTTCTCGCTGCTGGTCCTGGCCTCGTACGAGGGTGAGACCGACCCGCGCCGGGTGGTCTCGGTCCCCCTGTTGCAGAGCCTGCTCACGCTGGTGCTCGTCGGGCTGAGCCTGCTGCTGTTCATCATCTACGTGAGCTCGACGCTGCGGCTCATGCAGGTCGGGCCGGTCGTCGACCGGATCGCGCGTGACTCGTTCCGGGTGCTCGGCCGGATGCCCAGGGGGCCGGGCGGGCCCGAGGGGCTGGGGCCGGAGACCGGGCGGGTGGTGCACGAGGGGCGGGCCGGGGTGCTGCGGGACGTGAACACGGCGCGGCTGGTCCGGGCCGCCCGGCGGCAGGACGTCGTCCTGCGGCTCATCCCCCGGATCGGGGACTTCGTGGTGCCCGGGACCCCGGTGCTCGCCGTCCACGGCGGCGCCGTACCGCCACGTCACCGGCTCCGGTACACCGTCTCCGTCGGGGTGGAGCGCACCCTGCACCAGGATCTGGCGTTCGGGTTGCGTCAGCTTTCGGACATCGCGCTGCGGGCCCTGTCCACGTCCGTGAACGATCCGACGACCGCCGTCCAGTGCCTGGACCGGATCGTGCAGTTCCTCGCGGCCGTGGTGCGCCTGCCGCTCGGTACCGTCCACCACCGGGACCGGTCCGGCCGGGTGCGGTTGGTGCAGGAGGGGCCGACCTGGGACGACCTGGTGGATCTCGCCTTCGAGGAGATCCGGTGGTGTGTGGCGGGCAGCCCTCAGGTGTCGCGCCGACTGCTGGCGGGGCTGGACGATCTGCTGCTGCTCACGCCGGAGGAGCGGAAGCCGTCGCTGGTACGTCACCGGGCGCTGCTCGTCCAGGCCGTGGAGCGGAACGTGCCGGTGGCCGCCGACCGGGAGTTCGCCCTGCTGCCGGACCGGCAGGGCATCGGGTAGCCCCCCCCGGCCGGTCCGGCATGGGCGGCGCGCGTCAGTCGCCGCAGCGGCCCGTCCGGAGGGAATGCAGGTGCTCGCTGGACTTCCGGGCGAAGGCGAGCGAGTCCACCGGGTTGTCGTGCTCGGCCTGCCAGTGGTGGTAGGTCCGGCCGTGGTGGGTCCGGTTGGTCACCTTCGACAGGAACGTCCTGTAGTCGATGTCCCCGTCACCGACGTCCGACATGCGGTAGCCGTCACGCGTCGTGTCGTCGCGGACACCGTCCTTGACGTGGAAGAGGGGGTAGCGGTCCGGGTACTTGAGGACGTACTTCAGCGGGTCGAGCGGGGCCCGGGTGCCGTCCACCCGCTTCGAGAAGCGGAACTGGGCGCAGTACGCCCAGTAGATGTCCAGCTCCAGGTAGACCAGGTCCGGGTCGGTCTCGGCGAGCAGGACGTCGTAGAGGCGCACCTTCGGCCTGTCGGTGGCGAAGGAGAACTCCTCGGCGTGGTTGTGCTGGTAGAACTTCATGCCTCGCTTACGGGCGGCGGCCCCGTACCTGTTGAAGTCGTCGGCCGCCCGCTTCCAGCCGTCCACGGTGGAGCCGTAGCGGAAGGGACCCGAGGCCGTGCCGATGTGCTTGAGGCCGAGCGCCTGGGCGTCGTCCAGGACCTTCTCCAAGTTCTGGGCGAAGGTGTAGGCGCCGGGGTTGTTGTCGTCGTAGTAGCCGACGTGGCTGCCGATCGGGTTGAGGCCGTGGTCCCTGGCCAGCCGCTTGAGCTGGGCCAGGGTGATGGGACCGGCCGAGCCCTGGGTGTAGCCCGCGAACTCGATCTCGTCGTAGCCGTACTTCTCCAGCTCGGTGAAGACGGGGCCGAAACCGAGCGTGGAGACCTGGTCGCGGAGGCTGTAGAGCTGGATGCCGAGGCGGCCGGGGGGCAGGACGGGCTTCCCCTTGCCCTTGCCGTGGCCATGCCCGTGGTCGTGTCCGTGACCGGGGCCCTTGCCGGTGCTCTGGGCGTGGTCCCGGGCGGCGGCCTGGGCGCTCGCGGTGCCGATGATCGTGGCGGCGGTGGCTCCGGCGGCGACGCCGAGGATGTTGCGGCGGCTCAGTCTGCGGGCGAGTTCGGTGTCCTTGGAGGTGCGGCTCATGTTCGGGTATCTCCCTTGCTGACCTGACGGGACGTGGGGTGTGTGGTGCGGTGCCGGGTGCGTGACGGGGATTGTCAGTGCAGTCCGGCAAGCTGGAGGAGCAGGGACTTCACTTCGGTGGCCCTGACCCGGCCGGTGAACGCGTGGGGGGTGGAGCAGAGGATGAGCGGACCTTCGTCGTCGCTCGACGGAAGGCGGCCGTGGCTGCCGCGAATAGGTGAGGGGTCCAGGGGGACGACCGCCATGCGGTAGCGCAGGCCGAGCTTCTTGCGGGCGACCGCCGAGACGGCCTTCAGCCGTACGTAGGGGTCCTCGGGGTCCATGAAGAGCTCGACGGGGTCGTAGCCGGGCTTGCGGTGGATCTCGACGAGCTGGGCGAAATCGGGGGCGCGGGCGTCGTCGAGCCAGTAGTAGTACGTGAACCAGGCGTCCTTCTCCGCCACGGCGACCAGCTCGCCGGAGCGGGGGTGGTCCAGTTGGTGCGCCTTCTTGCCCTCGTCGTCCAGGAGCTGGTCGATGCCGGGCAGGTCGGCCAGTGCCGCCCGGGTCGCCGCAAGGTTCTCGGGACGGCGTACGTAGATGTGGGCGAGCTGGTGGTCGGCCACGGCGAAAGCGCGGGAGGCCATGGTGTCGAGGTACTCCATGCCGTCCTGCGTGTGCACCTCCAGCAACCCCGCCCGGCGCAGCGCCCGGTTGATGTCGACGGGGCGGCTCACGCGGGTGATGCCGTACTCGGAGAGCGCGACGACGGTACGGCCTTCGGCACGGGCGTCGGCCAGCAGCGGGGCGATCGCCCGGTCGAGGTCGGCGGCGGCCCGGTGGGAGCGGGGGTCGTCGGGGCCGTAGCGCTGGAGGTCGTAGTCCAGGTGGGGCAGGTAGCAGAGCGCGAGGTCGGGGGTGCGGGTGGCGATGATGTGGCGGGTGGCGTCGATGATCCACTGAGAGGAGACCAGGTCGGCTCCGGGGCCCCAGAAGTGGAAGAGGGGGAACGTGCCCAGTTTCCCGGTCAGTTCGTCGTGCAGGGCGGGGGGCCGGGTGTAGCAGTCGGGTTCCTTGCGGCCGTCGGCGTAGTAGACGGGGCGTGGGGTGACGGTCCAGTCGGTGTCGGCGCCCATCGCGTACCACCAGCAGATGTTGGCGACGGTGTAGCCGGGGTGGGCGCGGCGGGCCGCGTCCCAGAGCTTGTCGCCCTCGACGAGCCCGTTGTGCTGGCGCCACAGCAGGACGTCCCCGAGCTCGCGGAAGTACCAGCCGTTGGCGACGATGCCGTGCTCGGCGGGCATGGTGCCGGTGAGGAAGGTGGACTGGGCTGCGCACGTGACGGCGGGCAGCACGGTGGAGAGGGGGGCCTGCGCGCCCTGTTTCCCGAGCGCCGTGAGGTTCGGCATGTGGGCGAGGAGCTGCGGGGTGAGGCCGACGACGTCGAGGACGAGGAGGGGGGTGGGGCCCCCGGTCCCCTGTGCGGTTTCCGTTCCGGGTTCGGGCGCGCTCATGGCAGCTCCTTGAGGCCGAGGTCGACCAGGAGGTCCCGGGCGAGGGTGAGTTCGGCGGCGATGCCGTCGGCGAGCTGGGTGCGGGTGCGGGAACGCAGTTCGGCGGGGAGCGCCTGCCAGGTGTACGTCTCCACCTCCAGGTGCCGGGTCAGCGGCACCGGCCCCCCGACGAGCCGGGCGAGCGTGGTGCGGAGCACGGGGAGCGTGGAGGTGAGCGGGGGCGCGGGCGGCGCGTGCAGCGGTACGTGGAAGTGGGCGCGCCAGGGCGTGGAGTCCGGGAGCGCCCCGCCCGCGACGGCCTCGTCCAGGTCGTCGGTGCCGCGCAGCCCGGCGGCGGTGCGCGTGCGGGTCTGGTGGAGGAAGCGTGGTTCGGCGAAGGCGGCGAGCGCGGTACGGACCTCGGGCAGGTGGGGGTGTTCGGCGTGCAGGGCGGCGGAGAGCTGGGACTTGACCACCGGGATGCCCGCTGCGGTCAGGGCGTCGAGCGCGGTGTCCGGGTCCTCGAAGGAGGTGGCGAGGTGGCAGGTGTCGACGCAGATGCCGATCCGCTCGTGGCCGATGTCGGCGAGCGGGGCGATGGCGTCGGCGGTGGTCTCCACGGTGCAGCCCGGCTCCGGTTCGAGGCCGATCCGGATCGACTTGCCGGTGAGTTCGGCGAGGGCGTCCAGGCGCTGGGCGAGCGTGGTGAGGGCGGCGCGTGCGGTGCGGGCGGCCCCGGGGTCGGTGGCGTAGGGGGTGCGCCAGGCCAGCGGGAGGGTGGAGATGGTGCCCTCGGTGACGTCGTCGGGGAGCAGTGCGGCGAGCAGCCGGGCGAGGTCGGTGGTGTGGGCGAGGCGGTCGGGTTCGGTCCAGTCCGGCCGGTAGACCCGGTACTTGACCTCGTCGGCGCCGAACCCCTCGTACGGGAAGCCGTTGAGGGTGACCACTTCGAGGCCCCGGCCGTCGAGTTCGGCGCGTAGTGCGCGGAGTTCGGCGGGGTCGTTGATGAGGGCGCGGGCGGCGTCCCGGGCGAGCCAGAGGCCGATGCCGAGCCGGTCCCGGCCGAGGCGGCGGCGGACCGGTTCGCAGTGGTCGCGGAGCTGGGCGCGGACGCCGTCCAGCGTCTCGGCGGGGTGGACGTTGGTGCAGTAGGAGAGGTGGACCGTGGAACCGTCCGGGTGGCGGAAGCGCATGGCCTCTACTCCCCGCCGCGCAGGATGGAGTTGCCCTCGTGGAGGGCGTCGGGGGCCGGGACGTCCAGGTGGAGGCGGCCGCTCTGTCCGTAGAAGGCGACGGGGTTGCGCCACAGCACCTGGTCGACGTCGTCCTCGGTGAATCCGGCCTTCAGCATCGCGTCGGCGACCTTGCGGGTCTTGAGCGGGTCGCTCCTTCCCCAATCGGCGGCGGAGTTGACGAGGATCCTCTCGGTGCCGTGGTTCTTGAGGATGGTGACCATCCGGTCCTCGTCCATCTTGGTGTCGGGGTAGACGGAGAACCCGGCCCAGCAGCCGCTGTCAGTGGCGGCCTTTACGGTTGTCTCGTTGAGGTGGTCGAGCAGGACGTGCTCCGGGGGGAGGTGCGATGCGCGGATGACGTCGATGGTGCGGTGGAGACCGGCGAGCTTGTCGCGGTGCGGGGTGTGGACGAGGGCGGGCAGCCCGTGGTCGGCGGCGAGCTGGAGCTGGGCGGCGAGGGCGTGGTCCTCGGCCGGGGTCATGAAGTCGTAGCCGATCTCGCCGACGGCGACGACGGAGTCCTTGACGAGGTAGCGGGGCAGGGCGTCCAGGACGGGGGTGCAGCGGGGGTCGTTCGCCTCCTTGGGGTTGAGGGCGAGCGTGCAGTGGTGGGCTATGCCGTATTGGGAGGCGCGGAAGGGCTCCCAGCCGAGGAGGGCGTCGAAGTAGTCGAAGAAGCTGGCGGGCGAGGTGCGGGGCTGGCCGAGCCAGAAGGAGGGTTCGACGAGGGCGCGGACGCCCGCGTCGTACATCGCCTGATAGTCGTCCGTGGTCCTGGACGTCATATGGATATGGGGGTCGAAGATGCGCATCAGGACTCCTCCGTGGGGGCGGCAGGGGTGGCGAGGGCAAGACCGAGGACGGTGCGCAGGTCGGCCGGGACGTCGCGGCCGGCGGCGGTCCGCTCGGCGGCGAAGTCGCGCAGCATCCGCGCGAGTTCGGCGTCTCCCCGGGCCCTCTCGCCGAGCCGGGCGACGGCCTCCACCGGCACCCCGGTGAACAGGCACTTCAGTACGGCGTGACGCCAGGCGTGCGGGTCCAGGTGCGCTGCGGCGTACGGGCCGACGGCGGCGGACACCAGCCGGGTGTCGTTGGCACGCAGGGCGTCCTCGACGAGCGGGAGGGCCGTGGAGCCGAGGTCGAGGCGGTGCAGGGTGAGCAGGACGGCTCGACGTTCGGCGGCGGTGCCCTGTTCGTAGAGCCGGGTGACGGTGGGCAGCGGGGCGCGGGCCTCGATGAGCAGGAGGGAGCGTACGGAGTCGGCGTGGACCGGACCGCAGTGCCGGCCGGCGGTGGCGTAGCGGAGTTCCCAGGGAGGGGAGGTGTACGGGGAGTGGGGCACGGCGGCCCCGATGCCGTCGGTGTCATCGGTGGGCGCGTTTCCGGCCGGTGCGGTCTCGTGGGCCGTTTCGTGTGTGGTCTCGCGTGCGGTTTCGTGTGTGGTCTCGCGGGCCGTTGCGTCGTGCGCGGCCTCGGCCAGGGCCTCGTCGAGCCAGGCGCGGGCGGCTCCGCCGAGTTCGGCGTCGAGTTCCTTGCGGGACTTCAGCACGGTGCTCCCCCCTTGGGGGTCATGGCCCCGCGCAGGAAGGCGATGGAGGTGCGGGCGAGTTCGGGGCCCGCGTGCGAGTGGCGGGGCAGTTCGACGACGGTGAGGCCCTGGTAGTCGGCGGCGGCGAGAGCGGCGAGCACGGGCGGGAAGTGGATCTCCCCGTCGCCGAACGGAAGGTGCTCGTGGACGCCGCGCCGCATGTCCTCGATCTGGACGTGGCGGAGCCAGGGGGCGGAGTCCTGGACGCACTGCACGGGCGGTGCCTCCTCCAGGCACTGGCAGTGGCCGATGTCGAGCGTGAGGCCGAGGGGTGGCGGGTCACCGAGGAGGGCACGGAGGTGGTGGAAGTCGGCGAGGGTGGCGAGGAGGTGACCGGGTTCGGGCTCGATGGCGAGGGGGATGCCCGAGCGGTCGGCGGCGTCGAGTACAGGGGTGATCGCTTCGGTCAGCCGCTTCCAGGCGGTGTCCGCCGAGGTGCCCGGCGGGGTGATGCCGCTGAAGCAGTGGACGGCGTGCGCGCCGAGTTCGGCGGCCACGTCCACGGCCCGGACGAGCAGCGCGGTGCGCGCGGCCCGGGCATCGGGGTCCGGGTCGAGGAGGGAGGGACCGTGCTTGCGGCGCGGGTCCAGGACATAGCGGGCGCCGGTCTCGACGGTGACCCGGAGCCCGAGGGAGGTGAGCCGGAGGCCGACCCGACGGGTGCGTTCGGCGAGGTCCGGGGCGAGGGGGTCCAGGTGCATATGGTCGAGCGTCAGCCCGACGCCCTCGTACCCGAGGTCGGCGAGGAGCCCGAGGGCGTCGTCGAGGCGGAGGTCGGTGAGCCCGTTGGTGCCGTAACCGAGGTGGAGGGTCATGTGGGGCTCACCTTCCGGGCGAGGGCGCGGGCGAGGGGGACGAGTGCCATGACGGCAAGACCGGAGCCGGGCGCTCCGGCCCGGGCGGCGAGCGCGGCCTGGAGCGGGATCATGGCCCGGATGCCCCCGCCGACCGCACGCTGGGTCAGGGGCGGGGACGGGTTGAGTGCGGCGCGCAGGAGGGGTGGCCCTGCGGTACGGAGGTAGGCGCCGGTGAAGGCGGTGAGGAGGAGGGAGGTGCCGTGGTGGGGGTGGGCCGGTCCGTATGCCGTCTGCAAGGTGGGGGCGGGGGCCTGGCGGGGGTGGTGCTCCCCCGGGCCGGTCGCAGTGAGGGCAGAAGCGCCGGGGCCGGTCGCGGCGGCCCTGCGGCTGGCGAGGCCGGGGGTGGAAAACCCAAGTCCGGCGTGCCCAAGTGCGGCAGGCCATGGTCCGGCAAGCCCGGGGCTGACGTGCCCGGGACCGGCGTGCCCAGGACCGGCGTGCCCAGGACCGGCGTGCCCAGGACCGGCGTGCCCGGGACCGGCGTGCCCAGGACCGGCGTGCCCGGGACCGACGGGAGCTGGCTGCCCGATACGGCGTCCCCCATGTGTCGCGAGCACCGCCGCGCCCAGCGCCGCCGTCGTGGCGAGGACCGCGAGCGGTACGGCGGTGGATCCACCCTGTGCCTCGTGGCGGGATACGGCGGTGACGCCGTAGGTGTGCGCCCCGAGCACCACAGCGGCGGGGAGGGCGGGGAGCACGGCGGCCAGGGCGGCAACGACGCCGAGCGCGGGCCCGGAGGCTCCGGCAACGTTGTCCGGCCCGAAGTCTGCTGCAGGGCCGACGCCCAGGGAAGGCGTGGCGGGTCCGATGGGCGGTACGGCCCCGACACCCACGGGGAACGTGGTGGCCCCGGCGGTCGGTACGGCCCCGACGCCCACGGGAAGCGCGGCGGTCGGTACGGCCCCGACCCGCGTCGGAGGCGTGGCGCGGGGCCCCGGGCCCGGCCCCGTACCGGCATACGCCGACGCCGTGGCCATGGCCGTGCCCCTCTCCCCCACCGCCCCCGTCACCGTCGCCGTCGCCGTCGCTCCCAGCAGCAGGTCCAGGGCGCGGGCCGTAGCCATCGCTGCCGGGCCTGCCTTCGTGTGCTTCAGGTGGAGGTCGTAGGCCCAGACCGTGGCTGCCAGGGCCGTGGCGACCGTCAGGGCCGGACGGCCGGACCGGGCCGCGAGGGTCAGGCCCGCTGCCGTCAGGACCCCGGCCGCGCCCAGGGCGGCGGGCGGGCTGATGCGGCCCGAGGGGATCGGGCGGTGCGGGCGGTCGACGGCGTCCTCCTCGCGGTCCGCCCAGTCGTTGAGCGCCATCCCGGCCTCGTACAGGCAGAGCGAGGCGCCGATCGCGAGCGCGGTGCCACGGCCGGGGCTGCGGCCCACCGCCGCGGCCCCGGCCAGTGCGTCCCCCGGCACGGAGAACAGCGCGGAGACCCGGAACAGTTCGGTCCAGGCCCGCACCGTGTCCCCTCTCCCGCGCCCGGGGGACGTTGGGCGCCTGCCCGGTGCGGGCGCAGTCCCACCCGTACCGGACAGGCTGTCTTCGGGGGCACGGCCCTGGGCCCGGACGGGCGCCCGCAGGCCCACCCCGAGCGCCGACAGGGCCCGCAGCCGCCGCCTCATGCCACGCCCCGCAGCCGATCGGCGAAGGCCAGCAAGGTGGCGTACTGCTCGGCGAGCGCGGCCGAGGTGCCGCCGTCCGGGTCCTTGAAGTAGAAGCCCAGCTCCGGCCGGGGGCCGCTGAGTCCCGCCTCGTGCGAGCGGGCGAGCAGCCGAGCCAGGTCCAGGACGAGCGGGGCGGCGAGGGCCGAGTCGCAGCCCTGCCAGATGGTCTGGAGGACCATCCGGGAGCCGAGGAAGCCGTCGAAGGCGATGTGGTCCCAGGCCGTCTTCCAGTCCCCCATCGCCGGTACGTCGTCGATGTGGACCTCCCCCTCGGGAGCCGTACCGAACGTGTCGGCGAGGACGCGTTCCTTGCCCGCGTTCTTGGCGGCGGCCGCCCCCGGGTCAGCCAGCGCCGCCCCGTCCCCGCCGCCCAGCAGGTTCGACCCGGACCAGGCCCGTACGGGCAGGGCACGCTGGAGGAACATCGGGGCGAGCACGGAGCGGAGCAGCGTCTGGCCGGTCTTGCCGTCGCGTCCGGCGTGAGGAAGTCCGCAGACGGCGACGGTGTCGGCCAGGGCGGGGGCGCGCAGGCCCGTGGAGGGGGTGAAGTCGACGTAGGAGCAGCCTGCGCGGAGTGCGGCGGCCGCGTAGAGGGAGCTGGCGGGGAGTCGCGGGTCGTCGGGGCCGGGGGCCGGTTCCGTGGAGGAGACGTTGATGACGACCGTGCGGGCCAGCTCGTGGCGGCGGGCGAAATCGGTGAGGTCGGCGGCGAACGCGGCGATGAGTTCCCCGTCGGTGCGGGTGTCGCCGGGGAGCGGTCCGCCGGGGCGGATCTCGGCGTCGGCCGCGTCGAGTTCGGCGCGTACGGCGGTGGGAAGGCGGTACGGCAGGACGCCGCCCTCGGCGAGCGCCTCGGCCCGTTTGGCGAGCGGGCAGTCCAGGGTGTCGTGGCCGCCGAAGACCAGCGAGGTCAGGGGCGGCAGGCCGCTGTCGGCGAAGGGCGGTGTCTCGGTGACCATGCCGGTGGGCGGATGGAGGCCCGCCGCGACGGCCGCGCACCCCGCGGTGGCGGTGGTGGCGACGGAGCCGCGTGCTCCGATGAACCAGACGCCCGTGCGGTGGCCCGGGCTGTCGGCTCCTCCACGGCGTGAACTCTGCGTAGGCGTACGGCCTTCACGATCGGCATGTGCGGTCACGGGCTGCCTCCCTGGGGGATGAGGGGGTGGAGGACGGCGGGCGGGGGAAGGTGCGAGCGCTTCCCCCGCCCGTCGTCGGCAGAGGTGGCCGCCCTACGTCGAGGGCAGCTCCTTCAGTTGGATGTTGCGGAAGGACACATGGTCGTCGGGTCCGTGGTTCTGGAGGCCGATGTAGCCGTCCTTGAGGCTGCGGGCCGGGTCGGTGTTGGTGAAGTCGTTGATCTTCGTTCCGTTGAGGAAGACCCGCAGGCGTTCGCCCTGGACCTTGATCTCGTAGCTGTTCCACTCGCCCGGCGGCCGCAGGACGCGGTCACGGGCCTCGATGTCGGCCGACTGGAAGCCGTAGACGGCGCCCGTGGTGCGGTCGGCGGCATCGGTGGCGTCGATCTGGATCTCGTAGCCGTTGTTCACCGCCGACCAGGGGTCGTCGGACTCCGGGAAGCCCACGAAGACACCGGAGTTGTCGTCACCGGCCATCTTCCAGTCGAGCTTGAGCGAGTACGCCTTCAGCTCCTTGGCCTGGTACGTGAGCAGGCCCATGCCGCCCTCGGAGTGCAGGGCGCCGTCGCTGATGGAGAAGTTGCCGGGACCGGCCTGCTTCCAGCCCTCCGACGTCTTGCCGTTGAAGAGGGGCCGGTAGCCCTTGTCCGGCTCGCAGTCGGCCTCGACCTGGCCGGTGGCGTAACGCAGTCCGCCCGACACATGCTGGCGGAAGGCCGGTTCGGCGTAGGACTCCTTGGTGTGGCCGAGGCCGGTGTAGAAGGAGCGGCCGCCCTGGTAGCTCTGGCACCAGGAGATCGGGTGGTCGCCCTTCATGTTGCCGCCGCTGTAGGTGGTTTCGTCGAGAGTGGCCAACACCTTCGCCTTGTCACGGGGGTTGGTGCGGTAGTTGTACCACTCGTCGGTGCGCTCCCACTCCTCGTCCAGGTGCGCGGTGGCCGGATGGTCGTGGTCCTCGACGCGGACGGTGGCGGGCTGGATGTGCGGGTGCGAGTCGAAGTAGGCGCCGACGAGGCCGCCGTAGAACTCCCAGTCGTACTCGGTGTCGGCGGCCGCGTGGATGCCGACGTAACCGCCGCCGTTGGCCACGTACTCCTCGAACGCCTTCTGCTGTTCGGCGTCGAGGACGTCACCGGTGGTGGAGAGGAAGGCGACGGCGTCGTAGCGGGCGAGGTTGGCGGCGGTGAACTCATCGGCGGACTCGGTCGAGTCGACGGTGATGTCGGTGTCCTCGCCGATCTCCTTCAGTGCGGCGATGCCGTCCGGGATGGAGTCGTGGCGGAAGCCGGCGGTCTTGGAGAAGACCAGGACGCGCTTGGCGTTCTCGGCGACCGGGCTGCCGAGGAGTTCGAAGTCGTCGACGTCGTAGAGCGCACCGTCGCCGCCCTTGAAGACGAGGAAGAGATCCGTCTGCTCCGTCGGCGCCCCCTGGAGCGGGATGTCGATGTCCTGGAAGGTGTCCCAGCTGCCGGTCACCGGGACGGGGCCCGAGCCGAGGAGCGGGCCGGTGGGCGATCCGGTGCGTACTTCGAGGAAGCCGCCCGAACCGGCCGACGAGATCCGGGCGGTGAGCTTGGTGGTGCCGCCCAGGACGTAGGTCCTGAAGGAGATCCAGTCGTCGTTGTGGATGTCACCGACGGTCTTGCCGCCGTGTGCGCTGCTCTTGCTGGGCGTGGTGACGCCGGAGGAGTCGTCGAAGTGCTCGGCCTGCCGGTGCCTGGGCTGGAGGCGCGCCTGGTCCCTGCCGGTCAGCTTGGCCTGGCCGCCACCGCCGTTGTCGGTGTAGGAGGCCGAAATACCGCCGTAGATATTGGCGTTGGGGTCATGGCCGCCCTCCATGGCGGTCTTGATCGTGCCCTCGCAGCCGTGCTCGGTGGTGATGTCGTGGCCGTGACTGTCATGGCCCAGGGTGAACTTGACCTCGACCTTGGTGCAGTCGATGGTCCCGTCCTCCGGATCGCTGACGTTCACCTCGAACGGCACGGAGTCACCGAACTCGAAGAGCTGCCCGTCCTCGGGGAGCACCAGCTCGACGGTCGGGGCGGTGTTGCCGACCGTGATGTGGACGCTGGCAGAACCGGTGCGGCCGGTCGGGTCCTCGGCGGTGAGGGTGGCGGTGTAGGTGCCGTTCTCCGTGTACGTGTGCGTGAGGTCGGCGGCCGTGGAGGTTCCGCCGTCACCGAAGTCCCAGGCGTACGTGAGCGGGTCGCCGTCACCGTCCTCGGTGCCCGCCGAGGAGAACGTCACCTCCAGGGGCGCGATGCCGGACGTCTTGTCGGCCGAGGCCTCGGCGATGGGTGAGCGGCCTCCGGTGGCGTTCTCGATGCGGTAGAGCGCGGAGTTCTCGTCGCCGCCGAACCAGGCGAGTCCGTAGTCCAGGACGTAGAGCGCCCCATCGGGACCGAAGGCCATGTCCATGATCTGCGTACCGGACCACGGCACGTCGTTGATGGACTGGACGGCACCGTCGGCGTCCTGCTCGATGCGCTTGATCCACCGGCGGCCGAACTCTCCGGCGAAGAAGTCGCCGTCGTAGGCCTCGGGGAACTTGACCGGGGAGTCGAGGTCGGCGTCGTAGCGGTAGACCGGTCCGCCCATCGGGGACTCGGAGCCGCTGCCGAACTCGGGCAGCGAGCCGCCGTCGTACGGGATCCAGGCGGCCTCGGCGGGCGGCAGGTCGACGAGGCCGGTGTTGTGCGGCGACTCGTTCTTGAGGCCCGCGCAGTCGAAGGCGGCGCCGGAGGATTTGGTGGCGAAGTCGTAGTCGATGTACGGCTCGTTCTCGCCGACGCAGTACGGCCAGCCGAAGTTGCCCGCCTTCGTCACCCGGGCGAACTCGACCTGGCCCGAGGGCCCGCGCTTCGGGTCGGCCGAACCGGCGTCGGGGCCGTAGTCGCCGACGTACAGGATGCCGGTGGCCTGGTCGACGGAGAAGCGGAAGGGGTTGCGGAAGCCCATCGCGTAGATCTCGGGGCGGGTCCTGTCCGTCCCGGGTGCGAAGAGGTTGCCCTCGGGGACGGTGTACGAGCCGTCCTCGGCGACCTTGATGCGCAGGATCTTGCCGCGCAGGTCGTTGGTGTTGCCGGAGGTGCGCTGGGCGTCGAACGCCGGGTTGCGGTCCGGGCGTTCGTCGATCGGGGTGTACCCGTCCGAGGCGAAGGGGTTGGTGTCGTCGCCCGTGGAGAGGTAGAGGTTCCCGTCCTTGTCGAAGTCGATGTCACCGCCGACGTGGCAGCAGATGCCGCGCGAGGTGGGGACGTCCAGAACCTTCTTCTCGCTGGCGGTGTCGAGCGTGCCGTCCTCGTTCAGGACGAAGCGGGAGAGCCGGTTGACGCCGTCGAACTTCGCGAAGTCGGCGGCGGTCCCGGTCTCGGGTGCGTCGCCCGGCGGGGTGTCCAACGGGGGTGCGTAGAAGAGGTAGATGGCCCGGTTGTCGGCGAAGTCCGGGTCGACGCCGACGCCTTGGAGCCCTTCCTCGTCGTGCGTGTACACGGGGAGGGTGCCGGAGATCTTGGTGTTGCCGGCGCTGTCGGTGATCCGCAGCTCGCCGCCGCGCGAGGTGTGCAGGACGCTGCGGTCGGGGAGGACGGCCAGCGACATGGGCTCGCCGGTCTCCTCGACGCCCTTGGCGAGGGTGACCTGCTGGAAGTCCTCCGCCACGGGCGCCTCGTGCCCGGGGTGGCCCGGGTGGGCGGTGGCTCCGGGGGCGGAGCCGAGGGTCAGGGTCGCGGCGGCGAGGAGTCCGCCGGTGAACAGTGCCAGCGATTTACGGACGCGGGTCCGGGCCAGGAGCCGCTTTCTGGTTCGGTGCACGAAGGTCCTCCGGAGAGTGCCGGTTGTACGGGCGGGTGGGGCCGTGCCGTGCCGCGCGGGGACTGCCGCGCGTGCGTCACCGGAGACGGGGAGTGACCCCGGTGACGCGAGTCATGTCGTGTACACGCTGAGGACGGTAGACCTGTTCGTCTGGGACGGAAAGCCCTTGTGCAACAGGTGGATCGAACTTCTGCCCGGGCCAGGACAAAGGGGATTCCGGGCAGGGCGGGGCAGCCCCGGGAGCCCTTCACGAAGACCCTGACCCCGGGACCTGCCCAGCCCTCCCCTGCTCTCCCCCGCTCTGCTCCGCCCTGACCGGTGGTGCTACTCGCCGCCGCCGAAGGCCGCGTCGAAGGAGGCCGAGGGCGGGTCGAAGTCGAACCGCCTGAGGTGGGCAAGGGCTTCCGGAGCGCCGGTCAGCCGGTCCATGCCCGCGTCCTCCCACTCCACGGAGACCGGGCCCTCGTAGCCGATGGACCGCAGCATCCGGAACACGTCTTCCCAGGGCACGTCACCGTGGCCCGCCGAGACGAAGTCCCAGCCGCGCCGGGGGTCGCCCCACGGCAGGTGCGAGCCGAGGCGGCCGTTGCGGCCGTCGAGCCGTTTGCGGGCCTCCTTGCAGTCCACGTGGTAGATCCGGTCCCGGAAGTCGTAGAGGAAGCCGACCGGGTCGAGGTCCTGCCAGACGAAGTGGCTCGGGTCGAAGTTGAGCCCGAACGCGGGCCGGTGGTCCACCGCTTCCAGGGCGCGCTTGGTGGTCCAGTAGTCGTACGCGATCTCGCTCGGGTGCACCTCGTGGGCGAAGCGCACCCCCTCCGCGTCGAAGACGTCCAGGACCGGGTTCCAGCGCTCGGCGAAGTCCTCGTAGCCCCGCTCGATCATGTGCGGCGGGACCGGCGGGAACATCGCGACCAAATGCCAGATCGAGGAGCCGGTGAACCCGATGACCGTGTCCACCCCGAAGGCGGCGGCGGCCCGGGCGGTGTCCGCGATCTCGGCGGCGGCCCGCCGCCGTACGCCTTCGGCCTCGCCGTCGCCCCAGATGCGGGCGGGCAGGATGCCCTGGTGACGCTCGTCGATCGGGTGGTCACAGACTGCCTGGCCGACCAGGTGGTTGGAGATGGCGAAGCACTTCAGCCCGTACGTGTCGAGGAGTTGGCGCCTGCTGTCCACGTATCCGGGGTCGGACAGCGCCTTGTCGACCTCGAAGTGGTCGCCCCAGCAGGCGAGTTCGAGCCCGTCGTAACCGAAGTCCCGGGCGTGCTCACAGACCTCCTCCAGCGGGAGGTCGGCCCACTGGCCGGTGAAGAGGGTGAAGGGGCGGGGCATGGCGGCTGCCTCCTGGGACTAGGACGGGATGGGGGTGTGTACGGAGTTCTTGGCGGCGCTCTCCTCGACGGCGGCGAGCACCCGCTGCACCTGGAGGCCGTCCGCGAACGAGGGCCGGGGGGCCAGCCCTTCGGCGATCGTGCGGACCACGTCACGGGCCTGGTGGACGAAGGTGTGCTCGTACCCGAGGCCGTGGCCCGGCGGCCACCAGGCCTCCAGGTAGGGGTGTTCGGGCTCGGTGACCAGGATGCGGCGGAAGCCGGCGGTGGCGGCGGGCTCGGTGTGGTCGTGGAAGGAGAGCTCGTTGAGCCGCTCCAGGTCGAAGGAGAGCGAGCCCAGCTCCCCGTTGATCTCCAGCCGCAGCGCGTTCTTGCGGCCCGCCGCCATCCGGGTCGCCTCGAAGGAGGCCAGCGCCCCGGAGGCGAGGCGGCCGGTGAACAACGCCGCGTCGTCCACGGTCACTTCGCCCAGCTCCGTCGTGTCGGCGCTGCCGGAGAGGCCTGCGGCGGGTCCGGAGAGCAGGGGCCGCTCCCGTACGAAGGTCTCACTGACCGCCGACACCCCGGTCAGCAACTCCCCCGCCAGGTACTGGGCGAGGTCCACGATGTGCGCCCCCAGGTCGCCCAGCGCGCCCGAGCCCGCGTGTTCGCGCTTGAGCCGCCAGGTGAGCGGGGAGGCCGGGTCGACCAGCCAGTCCTGGAGGTAGCTGGCCCGTACGTGGCGCAGGGTGCCGAGGCGGCCGTCCGCGATGAGCTGCCGGGCGTAGGTGATGGCGGGCACCTTGCGGTAGTTGAAGCCCACGATCGCCACCTGCCCCCGGGCCTGGGCCGCTTCGGCGGCGCGGACCATCGCCTCCGCCTCCGCGACCGTGTTGGCGAGCGGCTTCTCGCACAGCACGTGCTTGCCCGCCTCCAGGGCGGCGATGGCGATCTCCGCATGGCTGTCGCCGGGGGTGCAGATGTCGATCAGCTGCACATCGTCCCGGGCGATCAGCGCCCGCCAGTCGGTCTCCGCCGCCGCCCAGCCGTGCCGGGCGGCGGCGGCGTCGACCGCCGCCCGGTCGCGTCCGCAGATCGCGGCGAGAGCGGGCCGCACCGGCAGGTCGAAGACGTGTCCGGCGGTGCGCCACCCCTGGGAGTGGGCGGCGCCCATGAACGCGTATCCGACCATGCCGACGCCGAGCGTTCCCGACGCCTGCCGTGGCGGCGGCGCTGCGGTCGGCGCTTGGGTCCCCTGCTCTTGACTACGGGCCATGCGGACTTCCTCCTCGTCGGTGGTTCGGTGGCGGGTGCGTGCGCCGGTCAGTTGAAGCCCGTCGGCAGGTACTGGTCGATGTTGTCCTTGGTGACCACGGCCGAATAGAGGGTCAGGGAGGTCGGGATCTCCATCTCGGAGAGGCCGTTGATGCCCTTGTCCTGGCCCAGCGCCCGCGCCAGGTCGATCGCGGACGCGGCCATCGTCGGCGGGTAGAGGACGGTCGCCTTGAGGACCCCGTTGTCGGCCTTGATGGCGTCCATCGCGGACTTGGCACCGGCGCCGCCGACCATGATGAACTCGTCGCGGCCCGCCTGCTGGATGGCCCGCAGCGCGCCCACGCCCTGGTCGTCGTCGTGGTTCCACAGAGCGTCGAACTGCTTCTGTGCCTGGAGGAGTTGGGCCATCTTGGCCTGACCCGACTCCACGGTGAACTCGGCGGCCTGACGGGCCACCAGCTTGATGTTGGGGTAGTTCTTGAGCGCGTCGGCGAAGCCCTGGCTGCGCTGTTTGGTCAGCTCCAGGTTGTCGATGCCCGCGAGCTCGACGACCTTGGCGTTCGCCTTGCCCTTGAGCTGTTCGCCGATGTAGTGACCGGCGTTGAGGCCCATGCCGTAGTTGTCGCCGCCGACCCAGCAGCGGTACGCCTGCGGGGAGGCGAAGATCCGGTCCAGGTTGACGACGGGGATGCCCGCCCGCATCGCCTCCAGGCCCACCTGGGTGAGCGCCTTGCCGTCGGCGGGGAGGATGACGAGGACGTCGACCTTCTTGTTGATGAGCGTCTTGACCTGGCCGATCTGGGCGGCGGTGTCGTTGGACCCCTCGGTGATCTCCAGTGTCACCTCGGAGTACTCCTCCGCCCGGGACTTGGCGTTCACGTTGATGGCGTTGAGCCAGCCGTGGTCGGCCTGCGGACCGGCGAAGCCGATGGTGACGGCCTTGCCCGGCTTGTCGTCGGCGGCGGGCTGGCTGTTGCCCCCGGGCTCGGCGTTCTTCGGCTCGTTGCTGGTGCAGGCGGTGAGGAGCGCGCCCGCGGAGAGGGCGGTGGCTCCGAACAGCAGCCCTCTGCGGCTGGTCTCTGGCATGGCGGTGGGACCCTTCGTCCGGTGGATGGGCAGGGGAAGTGCGGTTGTTCAGCGGCAAGTTGCTCAGGTGTCCCCGCCGCGCAGGGTGCGGCGCTGGACGAGTACGGCGGCGACGATGATGGCGCCCTTGGCGATCTGCTGGACGTCGCTCTGGAGGTTGTTGAGCGCGAAGATGTTGGTGATGGTCGTGAAGATCAGGACGCCGAGGACGGAGCCGACGATGGTTCCGCGACCGCCGCTGAGCAGGGTGCCGCCGATGATCGCGGCGGCGATGGCGTCGAGTTCGTACAGGTTGCCGTTGGTGTTCTGGCCGGAGCCCGCGAGCACGATCAGCATGAAGGCGGCGATGCCGCAGCACAGCCCGGAGAGCACGTAGAGGTAGAGGCGCTGGCGGCGGACGTCGATCCCGGCGAGCCGGGCCGCCTCCGCGTTGCCGCCGACGGCGACCGTGCGGCGGCCGAAGGTGGTCCGGTTGAGGATCAGCCAGCCGATGACGGTGACAGCGGCGAACATGAGGACCAGCGGCGGGATTCCGAGGAGGTAGGAGTCCGGCAGCCCGAGGTTGAGGACCGAGTCGACGGTGACGATCTGCGTCTTGCCGTCGGTGATCATGAGGGCGAGACCGCGCGCCGAGGCGAGCATGGCCAGCGTCGCGATGAACGGGACCATCCCCCCGTACGCGATGAGGACACCGTTCACCAGTCCTGCGGCGACGCCGACGATCACGGCGGTGAAGGCGATGCCCGCGAAGCCGTACTCCTGGGTGGCCAGCGTCGTCGCCCAGACCGAGGCGAGCGCGACCATCGCCCCGACGGAGAGGTCGATGCCGCCGCTGGTGATGACGAAGGTCATGCCGACGGTGACGACCCCGATGACGGAGGCCTGGGTCAGGATCAGCTGGAGGTTCCCGGTGTCCAGGAACGTGTCCGGTTCGGTGATCCCGCCGACCGCGATCAGGACGGCGAGGACGCCGAGCAGGGACAGGGTGCGGACGTCGAGCCGCAGACCGAGTCCGGGCCGGGCGCCGCCGCCGGGCTTCGAGGGGGGCGCGGCGGCGGAGCCGGGGACGGCCCCCTTGTCCGGCCCGTTGTGCTGCGCCGACGGGGCGGGCTGAGTCATGGCGTCGGGCTCCCTTCCATCACGAGGTCGAGTACGCGGTGCTCGTCGAGCTCCTGGGCGGGGGCCGTGTGCACGACCTGGCCCTCCCGGAGCACCAGCACCCGGTCGGCGAGGCCCAGGACTTCGGGCACTTCGCTGGAGACGAGCAGGACGGCGAGGCCTTCGTCGGCCAGCCGGCGGATCACGGCGTAGAGCTCGGCGCGGGCGCCGACGTCGACGCCACGGGTGGGTTCGTCGAGCAGCAGGACCCGGCAGCCGCGCAGCAGCCAGCGGGCCAGGACGGCCTTCTGCTGGTTGCCGCCGGAGAGGGTGCGGATGAGGGTGTCCGGGTTGTCCGGCCGCAGGGAGAGTTCGCGGGTGGCCTGCTGCGCGGACCGCCGCTCGCCGCTCCGGTCGATCCATCCCGCCCGGGCGAACCGGGAGAGGGAGGAGACGGAGACGTTACGGGTGACGGACTCGGTCATCAGCAGGGCCTGGGCCTTGCGCTCCTCGGGGGCGAGGCCGATCCCGGCGGCGACGGCGGCCCGCACGCTGCCGGGGCGGAGCTGCCTGCCCGCGACGGTGACGGTCCCCGAACTCGCCTTGCGGGCCCCGTAGATCGTCTCCAGGATCTCCGAGCGGCCGGAGCCGACGAGTCCGGCGAGACCGACGATCTCGCCGGGCCGCAGTTCGAGGTCGACGGGTTCGAACTCCCCCTTGCGGGAAAGACCTTGCACCCGGAGAACGGGTTCCGCCGTGCTGGCCGGGGGCTCTTCGGGGCGGGGCGGGAAGACGTACTCGACGTCCCGGCCGGTCATCATGGCAACGATGTCGCGCGTCGGAGTGTCGGCGGCGGGAAGCCCGACCGCGACCGCCCGGCCGTCCTTGAGGACGGTGACCCGGTCACCGATGCGGCGGATCTCCTCCAGCCGGTGCGAGATGTAGACGACGGCGACCCCGTCGGCGGTCAGGCTGTCGACGGTCCGGAAGAGGTTGTCGACCTCGTCGGGGTCGAGCGCGGCGGACGGCTCGTCCATCACGATGAGCCGCACGTCGTGGGAGAGCGCCCGCGCCATGGAGACGATCTGCTGCTGGGCGGCGGAGAGGTCCCCGACCGGCCGGGCGGGGTCGATCTCCGGGTGACCGAGACGGGCCAGGAGCGCCTTCGCCGCCGAACGCCCCTCCCCCGTACGGACGATGAAGCCCGCACTGGTCGGTTCATGGCCGAGGAAAACGTTCTCGGCGACCGACAGCCCTTCCACCAGGTCGAGTTCCTGGTAGATGGTGGCGATCCCGAGGCGCATGGCGGCGATCGGCGACTTGAACCGTACGGCTTCGCCACGCCAGGTGATCTCCCCGCCGTCGGGCTGGTGGACCCCGGCGAGCACCTTGATGAGGGTGGACTTGCCCGCGCCGTTCTGGCCGAGGAGGCAGTGGACCTCGCCTGCCTGGACCTCCAGGTCGACGCCGTCCAAGGCGCGTACGCCGGGGAAGGACTTGGTGATGCCGGACATGGTGAGCAGGGGCAGGGGTGGTTCTGGTGCCATGACGAATCCCCTCGGCGAATGGGGTCTCCCCGTGCTCGGGCGGGTGCCGAGCGCTCGGGGAGGGCCGGTGAGCGGGCGGGGCGCAGGGCTGGAGGTGCCGTGGAGCCGGCACCGGGAGCGGCTGCCGCCCTGGGGTACGTGACGCGTACCTGACCAATGCGGTGGTGCGTACGGTGATGGGTGATGGGTGATGGGTGGGGTGCGGGGGTGCGGGTGGCGGCAAGGGCGGGTGCGAGTGGCGGTGGGAGCCGTGGTTCGCGAGGCTGTCGTGCGGTTCGCGGGTTCGCGGGGCTGTCGTTCAGTTCGCAGGGCTGTCGTGCGGTTCGCGGAGCTGTCGTGCGCTGAACGGTGGTGCGTAGAAGGGTGGCTGGCGGAGCTTTCGCGGGCGGGTTGTCGTGACCGGAACGGTGGTGCGTACGGTGCCGGGGGCCGCGCGGGGGCGCTGCTCACCGGCTCCGTGGTCAGGCCGGTGAGAAGAGGTGGTCGCTGATGAGCCGGGCCGCGCCGATCACTCCGGCGGTCGGCCCCAACTCGCCCAGCACGATGGGGAGGTTGCCCGTGGCCAGCGGCAGGGACTGCCGGTAGACCTGGGTGCGGACACTGGCGAGGAGGTTGTGACCGAGGCCGGTGACCCCGCCGCCGATCACCACCAGACCGGGGTTGAAGAAGCTGACGAGGCCCGCGATGACCTGGCCGACCCGGTTGCCGCCCTCGCGGATCAGGTCGAGCGCCGCCGCGTCCCCGGCCGCCGCGGCGGCGGCCACATCGGCGGCGGTGAGGCGGCCTGCCGCCTCCAACCGGACCACGAGCTCGGGCGAACGGCCCTCGCGGGCCGCGTCCTCCGCGTCGCGGGCCAGGGCGGCCCCGCTGAAGTGGGCTTCCAGACAGCCCCGGTTGCCACAGGCGCAGGCCCGCCCGTCCGGTTCCACCTGGATGTGCCCGATGTCCCCGGCGCTGCCCGTCGTCCCCCGGTAGACCTCACCGCCGACGACGATCCCGCAGCCGATCCCCGTACCGATCTTGACGCAGAGGAAGTCGCCCACGGAACGGGCGACGCCCGCGTGCTGCTCCCCCATCGCCATGAGGTTCACGTCGTTGTCGACCATGACGGGGCAGCCCAGGTCCTGGCTGAGCGCCTCGCGGACCGGGAACCCGTCCCAGCCGGGCATGATCGGCGGCGCGACCGGTACGCCTTCGGGGAAGCGGACGGGGCCGGGAACCCCGATGCCCGCGCCGTCGAAGCCCTCGGCGAGGCCGGAGGCCCGGAGCTTGGCAGCCATCGCCAGGACCTGCTCGAAGACCGCGACGGGCCCCTCCCGCACGTCCATCGGCTGGTTGAGGTGGCCCAGCACCTCCAACTCCGCGTTGGTGACGGCCACATCGATGGAGGTGGCGCCGATGTCGACTCCGAGGAAACGCAGTTCGGGGGCGAGCCGGATGTTGTGCGAGCGGCGCCCGCCACGGGATGCGGCGAGTCCGTCGGCCACCACCAGACCGGTCTCCAGCAGCCGGTCCACCTCGACGGCGAGCTTGGAGCGCGAGAGGTCGACCTGATCCCCCAGCTGTGCACGGGAGTTGGGCCCTCCGTCGCGCAACAGCCGGAGCAACCGCGCCTGATGCGCGTTCGCGGGTCGTGCCGTCATACGTCTCACGCGTCCCTCCCCGCCACATCCGGCCAGTCCGTCGGGCTTCCGATGGGGAACGTAGCAGCGCTTTCCCGGAGTGGGAAGAAGTTGCGCAGGAATCCGCTCCAACTTTCTCCACACCCAGGACAAAGACCCCCGGGAAGGGCTTGGGAAGAGCTCGGGGAGGGCTCGGGGAGGGCTCGGGGAGGGCTCGGGGAATGGTCAGGGGCAGCGGATGACCTGTCCGGCGTACGAGAGGTTTCCACCGAAGCCGAAGAGCAGCACGGGCGCCCCGGAGGCGATCTCGCCGCGCTCGACGAGCTTGGAGAGCGCCATCGGGATGGAGGCGGCGGAGGTGTTGCCGGAGTCCACCACATCCCGGGCGATAATCGCGTTGACCGCGCCGATCTTCCGGGCGACCGGCTCGATGATCCGCAGGTTGGCCTGGTGCAGGACGACGGCGGCCAGGTCTTCCGGGGCGATGCCCGCCTTCTCGCAGACCTGCCGGGCGATCGGGGGCAGCTGGGTGGTGGCCCAGCGGTAGACGGACTGGCCCTCCTGCGCGAAGCGCGGCGGCGTCCCCTCGATCCGTACGGCGTTGCCCATCTCCGGCACCGATCCCCACAGCACCGGCCCGATACCGGGGCCGTCCGGGGTGTCGGGGGCGGCCGGGTCGGCGGTGACGACGGCGGCACCCGCCCCGTCGCCGAGCAGGACGCAGGTGGTGCGGTCGGTCCAGTCCGCGATGTCACCCATCTTGTCGGCGCCGATGACCAGGGCCCGGGTCGCCGCACCGGCCCGGATCGTGTGGTCGGCGACGGCCAGGGCGTGGGTGAAGCCCGAGCAGACCACGTTGATGTCCATCACGGCGGGCGAACCCATGGAGAGCCGCGCCGCGACCCGGGCTGCCATGCTCGGGGACCGGTCGATCGCGGTGGAGGTGGCCACCAGCACCAGATCGATGTCCGAGGGCTGGAGCCCGGCGGCGGCCAGCGCCTTGGCGCCCGCGTGTGCGGCCAGCTCGTCCACCGGCTCGTCGGGGCCTCCCACGTGCCGGGTCTTGATACCGACCCGGCTCGTGATCCACTCGTCGCTCGTGTCGACCATGGCCGCCAGATCGTCGTTGGTGAGCACCTTGGCGGGCTGATAGTGGCCGAGCGCCACGACACGTGAGCCGGTCATACGGGTTCCCATCATTACGTAGGGCAGGAAACACCCAGTGTTGGTGGCTACCGTCCGGTACGGGGGCACGTGATCCCACAGGAATCCGGCCCGCGTGTTGGAGCATTGACAACAGCCCGGCCCCCGTGCTGCTCCCGTGCCGGGACAGGGAGATGCGTGTGCAGGACAATGACGGGGCCAGGCTCCGGCCGCAGCCACGGCCACCAGCTCCGCACACCGACAGAATCGGGTTCAGCCTCATGGGACGGGTCACCGAGCGCCGCCGCACCCTCCGTATCCGGGACGGTGCCGTCTCCTCCCGCGCCGACACACTGGTCGCGGAGGAGCCCCTGGAGATCCGGCTGAACGGCAGGCCCCTGGCCATCACCATGCGCACACCGGGCGACGACTTCGCCCTGGCCGCCGGGTTCCTGGTGAGCGAGGGAGTGATCGCCGAGAGTGCGGAGGTGCAGTCGATCGTCTACTGCGCCGGGGCGACCGCCGACGGGGTGAACACGTACAACGTGGTGGACGTGAAGCTCGCGCCGGGTGTCGTGGTGCCCGACATCACACTGGAGCGGAACGTCTACACCACCTCCTCGTGCGGCCTGTGCGGCAAGGCCAGCCTGGACGCGGTACGCACCACCACCCGCCATCCGGTCGGTGACACTCCCCCGGTCCGCGTCACGCCCGAGCTGCTCTCCGCCCTCCCGGACCGGCTGCGGGCCGCGCAGAAGGTGTTCGACCGGACCGGGGGGCTGCACGCGGCGGCCCTCTTCTCCGAGGAGGGCGAGCTCTGGGACGTCCGGGAGGACGTGGGGCGGCACAACGCGGTGGACAAGCTGGTCGGCCGGGCGCTGACGGACGGGCGGCTGCCGTTGTCACGGGCGGTGCTGCTGGTATCGGGGCGTGCCTCGTTCGAACTGGCGCAGAAGGCGGTGATGGCCGGGATCCCGGTGCTCGCGGCGGTCTCGGCGCCGTCCTCGCTGGCGGTGGACCTTGCGGCGGAGACCGGACTGACGCTGGTGGGCTTCCTGCGGGGGCCGTCCATGAACGTGTACGCCGGTGAGCACCGGATCGCGCTGGGGGCGGAGGTCCCGCGGGGCTGAGGCGGCCGTGCCCGGCCTCGTAAGGCTCACGGACGGCCGCGAGACCGGACAGCTGTCAGGTGCTCGATGCCGCTGCCCGGGGCACGGCCGCCGAGCCGGAGTCGGCGGGGTCCCCTGCCTCGGCGACTCCGGCATCGGCGGGATCCCCGGCATCGGCGGGGTCCCCAGCATCGGCAGGGTCCTTCGCTGCCCCTTCCGGGTCCCGCGAGCGGCGCTTCGCGATGACCGCGCAGACCATCAGCTGCATCTGGTGGAAGAGCATCAGCGGCAGCACGGCGAGGCTCGCGTGCGCGCCGAACAGCACGCTCGCCATGGGCAGCCCGGCGGCCAGGCTCTTCTTCGACCCGGCGAACTGGATGGCGATCCGGTCCTCCCGGTCGAAGCCGAGCCGCCGTGCCCCGTACCAGGTCAGCGCGAGCATCAGGGCCAGCAGGACCGCCTCGGCCACGAGCAGGGCGCCGAGCCGGGCCGGGGTGACCCGGCTCCAGATACCGGCGACCATGCCCTGACTGAACGCGGTGTAGACGACCAGCAGGATCGAGCCCCGGTCCACCAGACCGAGCACCTTCTTGTGGCGGGTCAGAAAGCCGCCGACCCAGCGGCGCAGGAACTGTCCGGCGAGGAACGGGACGAGCAACTGGAGCACGATCTTCAGCAGCGAGTCCGCGGAGAACCCTCCGGCCGCGGAACCGAGCAGGAGCGCGGCCAGCAGCGGGGTCAGGAAGATTCCGGTGAGGCTGGAGAAGGACCCGGCGCAGATCGCGGCGGGCACGTTCCCCCGGGCGATCGAGGTGAAGGCGATCGAGGACTGGATCGTCGAGGGCACGAGGCACAGGAAGAGGAAGCCCGCCTGGAGCTCGGGCGTCAGCACGTACGGCACGAGGCCCTTGCTGGCCAGTCCCAGCAGTGGGAAGGCGACGAAGGTGCAGGCCAGGACGGTGAGGTGGAGCCGCCAGTGCTTCAGCCCGTCGACCGCCTCGGCCGTCGAGAGCCGGGCCCCGTAGAGGAAGAAGAGGAGGGCGACCGCCGCGGTGGAGGCCCCGCCCGCCACCTCGGCGGCCGTGCCACGTGCGGGCAGCAGCGCGGCGAGGACGACCGTGCCGATCAGCGCGAGGATGTACGCGTCGACCGGCAGCCAGGACGGCAGGGTGAGGATGCGGCGGCGGCTCATGTGCTCCACGTGATTCTTCGGCTTGCTGCTTCGCCCCAGCGACGCGGGCTGACTCGTAGCCCCACGATCGCGGGCTGACTCGTACACCCCGCAGACTCGGGCTGACTCGTTCGCCCCACGATCGCGGGCTGGCTCGTACGCCCCACAGACTCGGGCTCGCTCCCGGGCTTGCTGTACGTCCCACCATCCTGCCCGGTGCTCGGCGATCGGTAATCCCTCACACCGCTCTGACTGCCATCACAGAACGCGATAACAGCCGCTAGCGTGAGTCCGTGGACACCTCCTACGACCCCGCCCAGCTCCGTACCTTCCTCGCAGTCGCCCAGACCCTGAGCTTCACCCAGGCCGCGCGCCGGCTGGGGATCCGGCAGTCCACGGTCAGCCAGCACGTCCGGCGGCTGGAGGAGGCAGCCGGGCGGCAGTTGTTCGCCCGGGACACCCACCGGGTCGACCTGACCGAGGACGGCGAGGCCATGCTCGGCTTCGCCCGGACGATCCTGGCGGCGCACGAACGGGCCGCCGCCTTCTTCGCGGGCACCCGGCTGCGCGGCCGGCTCCGCTTCGGGGCCTCCGAGGACTTCGTGCTGACCCGGCTGCCGGAGATCCTGGAGTCGTTCCGCCGCGACCACCCCGACGTGGAACTGGAACTCACCGTGGAGCTGTCCGGGACCCTGCACCGGCAGCTGGAGGCGGGTCGGCTGGACCTGGTGCTGGCCAAGCGGAGGACCGGCGACACCCATGGCGAGCTGGTGTGGCAGGACGCACTGGACTGGATCGGCGCGCCACAGCTCCGGATCGATCCGGAACGCCCGGTGCCGCTCATCGTCTTCCCGCCGCCCGGCATCACCCGGGCCCGCGCCCTGGAGGTGCTGGAGGAGCACGGGCGGGCCTGGCGGATCGCGTGTACGAGTACGAGCCTCAGCGCCCTGGTGGCGGCGGCGCGGGCGGGGCTGGGCGTGATGGTGCACTCGCGGGGGCTGATCCCGCCGGGGCTCGCACCGGTTCCGGCGCGGGCGGGGCTGCCGGATCCGGGCAGCGTCGACTTCGTCCTGCTGCACGGGGACCGGCGGGGCGCGGCACAGGAGGCGGCGGAGGCGCTGGCGGGGGCGATCCTGGCGGGCGGGGACCGGCTGCACCGAGGAATCGGGGGCCGGGAGAGCTGATCGGGAGAGCTGATCGGGAGGGCCGGGAGTGATCGCCACGGTCGGATTCGGTGGAGATGTGACCGCGAGCCGCTTACTCCTCCGGCAGAAGTGCGCCCGAGCCTTGCCCATCTGGCCGGATTTCGACGGTCGACCGCTGAAGTCCGCACGTTTTACGGGAGGTTCGGACCCTCCCGCCGGGCCCTCGGTTGGGGTAGCGTCGCGGCGCTGTGCGGAGCGCCACGAGGAGCAGGTCATTGCGTGAATTCACGGTCCCACCGCTGGCTGCGGCGCCTCTGGTCGGCGGTCTGGCCGATGTGGTCTTCGACTACGCCGAGCGCGACCCGCAGCGGGTCGCGCTCGGCCGCAAGGACGCGGGCGGGCAGTGGCGGGATGTGACCTCGGAGATGTTCCGCGACGAGGTGCTGGCCCTGGCCAAGGGGCTGATCGCGCACGGGGTCCGGTTCGGCGACCGGGTCGCCCTGATGTCCCGTACACGGTACGAGTGGACGCTCTTCGACTTCGCCGTCTGGTCGGTGGGGGCCCAGTCGGTGCCGGTCTACCCGACCTCCTCCGCCGAGCAGGTCCACTGGATGCTGCACGACGCCGAAGTGGTGGCGGTGATGGTCGAGCACGAGGACCACGCGATGACCGTCGGCTCCGTGATCGACCGGCTGCCGCACCTCAAGCGGCTGTGGCAGCTGGACGCCGGTGCGGTGGACGAGCTGGTCGGGGCGGGCGGGATGGTCGACGACGAGGTGGTGCACCGGCACCGGCGCGCGGTGACGCCCGAGTCCGTGGCGACGGTGATCTACACCTCGGGCACGACCGGCCGCCCCAAGGGGTGCGTGATCACCCATGCGAGCTTCATGTTCGAGAGCGACACGATGGTCGCCCGCTGGGAGCCCGTGTTCCACTCCAAGCCCGGCGACGAGGCGGCCACGCTCCTCTTCCTCCCGCTGGCTCATGTCTTCGGCCGGATGGTGGAGATCGCGGCGGTACGGGGACGGGTCAAGCTCGGCCACCAGCCGGAGCTGTCGGCGAACGCGCTCATGCCGGACCTGGTGACGTTCCGGCCGTCCTTCATCCTGGCGGTGCCCCACATCTTCGAGAAGGTCTTCAACGGCGCCCGCCGCAGGGCCGAGGCGGAGGGCAGGGCCGGGCCGTTCGACAAGGCCGTGGACATCGCGGTGAAGTACGCCGAGGCGCTGGAGCAGAAGGCGTTCGGGCTCGGGCCCGGGCCGTCCGCCGGGCTGCGGGTGCAGCACCAGTTCTTCGACAAGGTGGTCTACAAGAAGGTCCGCGACGCGATGGGCGGCCGGGTGCGGCACGCGATGTCGGGCGGCTCGGGCATGAACCGCCGGCTCGGCCTGTTCTTCGCGGGCGCCGGGGTGAGCGTCTTCGAAGGGTACGGGCTGACCGAGTCGACGGCGGCGGCGACGGCGAACCCGCCCGAGCGCACCCGGTACGGCACGGTCGGGCAGCCCGTCCCCGGCACGTCGGTGCACATCGCGGACGACGGCGAGGTCTGGCTGTACGGCCCCCACGTCTTCTCCGGCTATCTGGGCAACCCCGCCGCCACCCGGGCCACCCTCGACGACGGCTGGCTGGCCACCGGGGACCTCGGTTCGCTGGACGCGGACGGCTATCTGACGATCACCGGGCGGAAGAAGGAGATCCTGGTGACGTCCGGCGGCAAGAGCGTGTCGCCGGCCGGTCTGGAGGAGCGGGTGCGGGCGCATCCGCTGGTCGCCCAGTGCATCGTCGTCGGCAACGACCGCCCGTACATCGCGGCGCTGGTCACCGTCGACCAGGAGGCCGTGGACCACTGGCTCTCCATGCAGGGCCGCACCCCGCTCGGCCCCGCCGACCTGGTGCGCGACCCGGACCTGGAGATGGAGGTCCGCCGGGCGGTGGTGGCCGCCAACACAGCGGTGTCGCAGGCCGAGTCGATCCGTACGTTCCGGATCCTGGCCCATCCGTTCACCGAGGAGCACGGGCTGCTGACGCCCTCGCTGAAGCTGAAGCGGAAGGCGATCGAGACGGCGTACGCGGTCGAGGTCGACGCGCTCTACCACTGATGGCCGACGCGCTCCACCGCTGACGGCCGGCGCGCTCCACGGCTGACGTCGACGTGGTTCTCGTAACGCTGTCGCGGAGATGGGATCACGGGGCGGGAATGCCTGGGTGCGCCCGCTCGTTGTCGTAGGGAGTACCAACCGACGACGTTAGGATCGACCGCTCGTGAGCCAGGTCCCCTCCATCACCCTCAACAACGGCCTCGAAATGCCGCAGCTCGGTTTCGGTGTCTGGCAGGTGCCGGACGACGA
Source organism: Streptomyces sp. NPDC059452 (assembly GCF_042750035.1). Classification (NCBI taxonomy): domain Bacteria; kingdom Bacillati; phylum Actinomycetota; class Actinomycetes; order Kitasatosporales; family Streptomycetaceae; genus Streptomyces; species Streptomyces sp. NPDC059452. The sequence continues at coordinate 99,548 of NZ_JBHYVE010000006.1, read as the reverse complement.
GGCGGCGAAGGCGGTCGCGAAGGCCATCGAGTCCGGGTACCGGTCCATCGACACCGCCGCGATCTACGAGAACGAGGTGGGCACCGGCAAGGCCATCGCCGCCTCCGGTGTCGCCCGTGACGAGCTCTTCGTCACCACAAAGCTGTGGAACAGCGAGCAGGGCTACGACAGCACGCTGCGCGCGTTCGACGCCTCGCTGGACAAGCTCGGCCTGGACTACGTCGACCTGTATCTGATCCACTGGCCGGTCCCGGCCAAGGACGCGTACACCGAGACGTACAAGGCGTTCGAGAAGATCCACGCCGATGGCCGGGCCAAGGCGATCGGTGTGTCGAACTTCCACCCCGAGCACCTGAAGCGGCTGCTGGACGAGACCTCCGTGGTCCCCGTCCTCAACCAGATCGAGCTGCACCCCCAGCTCCAGCAGGCCGAGGCGCGCGCCTTCCACGCCGAGCACGGCATCGCCACCGAGGCCTGGTCGCCGCTGGGCCAGGGCAAGGGGCTCCTGGAGGTGCCGACCGTCGTCGCCATCGCCCAGAAGCACGGCCGCACCCCTGCCCAGGCGGTGCTGCGCTGGCACCTGCAGACCGGCAACATCGTGATCCCGAAGTCCGTGACCCCGGCGCGGATCGAGGAGAACATCGACGTGTTCGGTTTCGAGCTGGACGCCGACGACCTCGCCGCCTTCGCGGCGCTGGACGAGGGCAAGCGGCTCGGCCCGGACCCGGCGGAGTTCAACCTCGGCGCCTGAGCGTCCTGAGCGTCAGGCCTTCCGGCGCCCCCACCGTCACGGCGGTGGGGGCGCCGTCGTCGGTCCACAGCCCCACGTCAGCCCCACATCCCGGGAGTGAACAGAGAATGAGCAGCGATCCGGCGCCCGTCGTCGAGGCGGGTACGTACCGTCTGCGCAATGTCGGCAGCGGCCTGGTGCTGGAGGTGTACGGCGCGGCCAAGGGCAGCGGCGCCCGGGTGCAGCAGGGCAAGGACGACGGGACGGCCGCCCAGCAGTGGGAGCTGTCCCCGGTGCACGAGGGCGCGGCCCTCTACCACCTGGTCAACGCGCACAGCGGGAAGCGGCTGGACGTCGCGAACGCCGATACGGAGAACGGCGTCCGCATCCAGCAGTGGAAGGCCAACAACTTCGGCGCCCAGGAGTGGCTGATCGAACAGCATCTGGAGGCGCCGGGGACGGTGACGCTCGTCAGCTTCATCAGCGGGCTCGCCATGGAGGTCGCCGACCGCTCCACGGAGGAAGGCGGCACGGTCCAGCAGTGGGAGGACACCGACTCCCCCTTCCAGTGGTGGCAGTTGGAGCCGGTGCCGCCGTCCTGACCGCGCCCCGGGGGCTGTGCCCTCTCAGTCGCGGCGGCCGAGGTGGACCGTGCGGGCGGTGAGCAGGTAGATGTCGGGGCGGTGGTGGAGACCGGCCGGGTCCTCGGGGTCCAGCAGCCGTTCCAGTACGGCGTGGTCCTCGGCGTCGAGCAGCTCGCCGAACACCTCGGCCTCCCGGGTCAGCCGGGCGACCACATGGTCGCGGGCGGGTCCGGAGAGCGGGGCGGGCAGGTCGAGCAGGAAGCTGCGGGTGCCCTGCGGGGTCAGCCCGACCGACTCGATCAGGGCGCTCCAGTCCTCCGTCTCCCGCTTGGCGTCCGGCAGTTCGGTCCGCATCCGGTCGAACCGGGCGGCGGAGGCCGCCTCCATCCGGGCCTCCAGTCCGGGCCGCCCGAAGCCGAGGTCCCGGGGCAGCCGCCGGGTGGGCAGCCCGCCCTCCAGGAGGGCCACCGTCCCACCGGGGCGCAGGAGCCCGGCGAAGCCGGCCAGGGCGGCGCGCTGGTCGCCCATGTGGTGCAGGGAGTTGCCGGCCCAGATGAGGTCGGCCTCACCCAACCGGTTCGCTTCCTGCGGGAGTTCGGCCTCCACCGTCCGGACGCGGTCGCTCAGGCCGAGTCGCCGGGCGCGGTCCTCCGTCCGCTCCAGCAGGGCGGGCGTGGGGTCCACGGCGACGACTTCGGCCTCGGGGAACACCTCGGCCAGCAGACAGGTGACGACACCGGGGCCGCTGCCGATGTCCAGCACCCGGCGCACCTTCGGCGCGGTGGGCAGGGCCGCGATCCAGCGGGCCGCCTCCTCGTACGGCCCGCTGTTGAGCTCGGCCTCCTGCTCCAGCATCGGGCCCATGACGTTCCAGTCGAATCCCGCGTCCTGACCCGCCGCATGCGATCCGCGGTGGGTGTGGCCGGGGGCGGACGGGGGCGTGTGGGCGGGGGCGTGTGCGTCGTGGTGGCCGTTTCCGGCGTGGCTGCTCATGGCGCCACCTTCGCCAAAGGTCAGCGTTCGGGCAAGTTACGTTGCCGTTCCGGCAAGTCCTCCACGTCCTTCACGTCCCTTCCGGCCGCGCGGTACTCCTGCGGACTGACTCCCCGGACGCGCTTGAACGCCGTGCTGAACGCGAACGGGGCGCTGTAGCCGACCTTCCGGGCCACCGCCTCCACCGTGGCGTCGCTCTCCCGGAGCAGATCGGCCGCGACGGCGAGCCGCCAGCCGGTGAGGTACGCCATCGGGGGCTCGCCGACGAGTTCGGTGAAGCGGCGGGCGAGCCCGGCCCGCGAGACCCCGGCCCGGGCGGCGAGCGAGGCGACGGTCCAGGGGTGCGCCGGGTCGTCCTGGAGCAGCCGGACCGCCACCCCCACGACGGGGTCGCCCAGGGCCCGGTACCAGGCCGGGGCCTCGGCGCCCGGCCGGGAGAACCAGCCGCGCAGCACCGCGATGAGCAGCAGGTCCAGCAGCCGGTCCAGGACGACGTGCTGCCCCGGTTCGTCCTGGGCGATCTCCGCGTCGAGCAGGCGGAGCAGCGGCCCGGTCCGGGTGTCGGCGGGGAGCCGGAGCAGCGGCGGCAGGGCGTCGAGCAGCCGGCGGCTGATCTCGCCGTCCATCAGGTAGGTGCCGACGAGGACCGCCGTCGACCCGTGGGCGGCGTTGCCCCAGGTCCGTACCCCCAGCACCATCTCCTGGGAGAGCGGCTGCCCGTGCAGGGTGGTGCAGTGGCCGCCGGGTCCGACGAGGGCGTGCGGGCCGGTCCCGGGCGTGTCGGCGACGGTGTACGGGTGGGGGCCGCGCACCACCGCGATGTCGCCCGGGACCAGACGGACCGGCTCGGCCCCCTCCTCCTCCGGGACGATCCACGCCGCGCCCCGGGTGACCGACATCAGGCAGACCGGGGCACGGTCGGCGACCCGTACCGCCCAGGGCGGCTCCATCACCATGCGCAGGAGGAAGGCGCCCCGGGCCCGGGGTCCGTCCAGGAGTCCGGCGAGAGCGTCCATGGCGGACAGCGTAGACGCGGGCGGGGCGGGCGGGGCTGCGAGCGGGTCAGGGCGTGGACGCAGACGGAGGGAGCTGAGCTTCTGAACGATGGTCCCGCTGTCCGGCGCGCGGAAGTCTGGAGTCATGACGGAGAACACGAAGAAGAAGACGTATACGAAGCTGACGGGAACGGGACCGATTCTCGTGACGGGCGGCACCGGCAAGACCGGCCGCCGGGTGGCGGAGCGGCTGACGGCGCTGGGGGTGCCGGTCCGGGCCGGTTCGCGTACCGGCGAGGTGCGCTTCGACTGGCAGGACGAGTCGGGCTGGGCGGCGGCGCTGGCCGGGGCGGCGGCCGCGTACATCACGTACTACCCGGATCTGGCGGTGCCCGGTGCGGCCGGGGCGATGGCGGCGTTCGGGCGGATCGCGGCGGCGAGCGGGGTCCGCCGGCTGGTGCTCCTGTCGGGGCGCGGCGAACCGCAGGCGGCCGTGGCCGAGGAGGCGCTGCGGGGTGCGGCGGGGGCGGTGGAGCTCACCGTCGTACGGTCGGCGTTCTTCGCGCAGAACTTCAGCGAGGGTGCGCTGCTGGACGGCGTGCTCGGGGGCGAGCTGGTCTTCCCGGCCGGGTCGACGGCCGAACCGTTCCTGGACATCGACGACCTGGCCGATGTGGTGGTGGCGGCGCTGACCGGAGAGGGGCACGCGGGGGCGGTGTACGAGCTGACCGGGCCCCGGAGCCTGACGTTCGAGGAGGCGGCGGCCGAGCTCGGCCGGGCGGCGGGGCGGCCGGTGCGGTACGTCCCGGTGAGCGGCCCGGCGTACGCGGAGGTGCTGGAGGGGTTCGGGGTGTCCGGTCCCGAGGCGGGGTTCCTGGCCGAGCTGTTCGCGACGCTGCTGGACGGCCACAACTCCGCCACGACGGACGATGTGAAGCGGGTGCTGGGGCGGGAGGCCAAGGAGTTCACCGCGTTCGCCCGGGAAGCCGCGCGGGACGGCGCCTGGCACGGCTGACCGGAGCGGCTGAACCGGAGCCGGCGGCAGCGGCTGAACTGGAGCGCAGCCCTCCGGCCCTCGCGGGCCGGAGGTACAGGGCGGAAACATTGCCTGAACCGAAGAGTGACCGACATATTGCCGGGGCGGGCCGGTGGCCATAACTTGCCATTATGGAGCTGGAGTTGCGCCATCTGAGAACCGTCCGTGCCATCGCCGACACCGGCAGCCTCACCAAGGCCGCCGCCACGCTGGGCCTCGCCCAGCCCGCTCTCAGCGCCCAACTGCGGCGGATCGAGAAGGCGCTCGGGGGCACGCTCTTCGACCGCGACCATACGGGCGCCCGCGCCACCCCGCTCGGCGAACTGGTGCTGGAGCGGGCCCGGGTGGTGCTGCCCGCGGTGAGTGAACTCCAGGCGGAGGCGGTGCGGTTCGCCAACGCCACCGGGCCGCTGGAGCGGTTCCGGCTGGGCGGTACGCATGGACCGCTCCTCGGCGGTCTGGTCGACCGGATCGCCACGGCGCACCCGCAGGCGCCGGTCTCCACGTACACCGCGTGGTCGGTGGACGAGATCGCCTCCCTGACCATCGACGGGCGCCTGGACTTCGCGCTCATCGGCACCTGCGGCGAGAGCCCGCCGCCGCTGGCCGACCGGCTGGTCTGGGAGGTGGTGGGGGTGGACCCGGTCTTCGTGATGCTGCCGGAGGACCACCCGCTGGCCGACGAGGAGGAGCTGGAACTCGCCGCGCTGGCGGACCAGTGCTGGGCGGATGTGCCGGGGGACGGCTGTTTCGCCGACTGTTTCACCACGGCCTGCGCCCGGGCGGGCTTCACCCCGGTGTCGGTGTACGAGACGGACACCTCCTCCGTCGTCCACCTGGTGCAGGTCGGGCGGGCGATCGGACTGTGCCGGGCGACGTTCCCGCCCGTCCCCGGCCTGGTGACCCGGCCCCTCGCCGGTGCGCCGCTCAGCTGGCGGCACCTGCTGGGCTGGCACCCGCACTCCCCCGCCGCCGACGCCGCGGCGGTGGCAGTGGCCGCCCAGACCCGGGCGGCGTACGCGGAGGCCGTGTCACGCAGCCCCGTCTACGCACGGTGGCTCGCCGGGAACCCCCGGTTCGGACTGGTGAGCTGAGCTCAGTCTGAGAACTGGGCTCCGTCTGGTGAGCTGGGGCCGTCTGATGAGCTGGGCTCCGTCTGATCGGCCGAGCTCCCGTCGTACGTGCTACTCCGCGCCGTGGGCCGGTGCCGCGGCCGCCACCCGGGTGGCCAGTTCCAGGTCCTTCGCCGTGACCGCGCCGCCCGCGTCGTGCGTGTGGACGGAGAGGGCCACGGTGTTGTAGCCGAGCGTGAGATCGGAGTGGTGGTTCAGCTCTTCCTGGATCTGCGCGATGTGCACGGTCAGCGCGGCGGCGGCGAAGTGCGAGGGCAGCCGGTAGGTCCGGGTGATCCGGTCCCCTTCCAGCGCCCAGCCGGGCAGCGCCTCCAGCCGGTGTTCGGTCTCGGTCTTCGACAGCGGTTCGGCGGACATGGAACGGCTCCCGTGGGGTGTCGGTTGTCGGCGTGCGAGGTGTGCGAGGCGTGCGAGGCATGCGACCGGTCGGTGCGGCTTCGGCGTCCTCGGTGGACCGGCCCGCCCGTGACGTTACGGTCTTCGCACGACGGCTGTCTCCCCCGACACGGGAGTGGGGTGGCTGTCCCCCTGCCCCGGGCCGGGCGGCGGCCGGAACAGGGGGACGTCATCGCCTACGGGGTCAGACGCGGGCCCCGTTGTCGGCCGGGTCCCGCCGGGGTGCGCGGCCCCGCCGGGAGGACTTGCCCGGTACGGGCGGCGGTGCGGTGGTGGTGCGTTCCAGGACGATGGCGCCCGGTACGGCGGTGAAGACCGAGGACCAGGTGCCCACGACGATGCCGATGAGCAGGGCCAGCGCGAAGTCGGCCAGCGAGTCGCCGCCCAGCACGGCGAGGGCGACCAGGATGAACAGGGCGCCCATACCGGTGTTCACCGTACGGGGGACGGTCTGGAGGACGGCCCGGCGCGCGATGGTGGGCAGGGGCGTCTTCCGGTTCCTGCCCCACAGCTCCCGTACCCGGTCGAAGACCACCACCGAGTCGTTGACCGAGTAGCCGATGACGGTGAGCAGGGCGGCCAGGAAGATGCCGTCCACGGGCCGCCCCAGCCAGGCGAAGGCGCCCACCACGATGATCACGTCATGCACCAGCGCCACGACAGAGGCCACGGCGAACGTCCAGCGGAACCGGACCGCCAGATAGGCGAGCTGCACGAACACCGCGACGGCCAGGGCGATCAGCGCGTTGCGCCGCAGCTCGTCGCCGAGGCTCGGGCCGATCAGCTCGTCCCGTACCTTCGTGGTCTCACCGCCCTCGGTGGCCAGGGCGGTCCTCAGGGCGTGCTCCCCGTCGTTGTCCAGCTTCCCTGTGCGTACGGAGATGTCGCCGTCGCCCGCCGTGGTGACCTCGGCGTCACCGAAACCGGCCTCGGCGAGCGTGGAGCGGGCGGTCTCGACGTCGACGGGGCGGCTGGTGGAGTACTCCACGAGCCGGCCCCCGGTGAACTCGACGCCCAGGTCGACCCCGCGCACCACGATCCCGCCGACGGCGACGGCCACCAGGACGGTGGAGACGACGAGCCACTGGACCGGCTTCCGGAACAGCTTCGGGTCCTTGCGGGTCAGCCAGGTGCGTACGCCGCCGGGGCGCGCGATGCCGTTGACGCCCGGGTAGTCGCTGACGAACCGGGAGCCCGCCGCGATCTCGGTGAGCGCCCGGGCGATGACCAGCGCGGAGAACATCGAGGCGATGACCCCGATGGCGAGGGTGACGCCGAAGCCCTTGACCGGGCCCGAGCCCAGGAAGAACAGCAGCCCGGCGGCGAGGAGCGTGGTGATGTTCGAGTCGGCGACCGCGCTGAACGCCTTCCGGAACCCGGTGGTCAGGGCCGAGCGCAGGGTGGGTTTCGGCTGGGCCTGGCACTCCTCTCTGGCCCGTTCGAAGACCAGGACGTTCGCGTCGACCGCCATCCCGATGGCCAGGACGAACCCGGCGAGTCCGGGGAGCGTGAGGGTGACGCCGAGGCCGACGAGTGCGGCGTACGAGATCACGCCGTACGCGGCGAGGGCGACGGCGGCGAGCGCGCCGAAGAGGCGGTAGATGACGGTGATGAAGAGCGCGGTGGCGGCGGCGCCGATCAGGGCCGCCTGGGCGCTCGCGTCGATGGCCGCGGCGCCGAGGGTCGGGCCGACGGTCCGCTGCTCGACGATCTCGACGGGGACGGGCAGGGCGCCGCCCTTGATGAGCAGGGCCAGATCACGGGCCTCCTTCGCGGTGAAGGAACCGGTGATCTGGGTGCCGCCGGAGGGCAGTCCCGCCTGGCAGCCGACCGAGGGGTCCACCTGGGGCGAGGAGATGACCTTCTCGTCCAGGACGATCGCGACGCGCCGCCGCTCGTCCCCGGCGGGGTGGCAGGCGGCCTCGCCGGTGAGCTTGGTCCAGCCCTTCCCGGCGTCCTTGTGGAAGTCGAGGGAGACGGTCCAGCCGCCCGCCTGCTGGGCGTCGAAGGCGGCGGTGGCGTCCTTGACGCCCGCTCCGGAGAGCTGGGTGGGGCCGAGGTCGAGCTGCGTCCCCTGCTCGTCGGGCAGGATCAGCCGCTTGGCCCCGGTTTCGGGCTTGGCCTCGGGTTCGGCACCGGGTGGCAGGGCACCGAGGACCGGGTGGAAGCTGAGCTGGGCCGTGCGGCCGATCACGGCGGCGGCCTGGCGCGGGTCCTGGACGTCGGGGAGTTCGACGATGATCCGGTCCTCGCCGGAGCGGGTGAGGACGGGTTCCGCGACCCCGAGGGAGTCGACGCGCTGGCGCAGGACCTCCAGGGTGCGGTCGGTGGTCTCCCGGTCCGCCTTGACGGTGGCGGTGTCCTTGGCCTGGAGCACCATACGGGTGCCGCCCTGGAGATCGAGGCCGAGTCTGGGTGACATGGTCAGCGTGATGAAGACGGAGACGAGCAGGACGGCGGCAGCCAGAACCGCTCGCACCGTGGTGGCGCGAGTCATGGGAATCCTCCGGTGGGGCGTCGGCCGCCCTCACCTCAGCGAGGACGCGACGCCGGAACGGCAGAGCAGGACCGGTGGCCGGTCGGGGGACCGGCGGTCGTGCCGCCCGGAGGACCGCGGACACCGGGCAGCGCGCCCCGGCGCCCGGAAGGCGTTCCGGCGGAGGCGGCGGCGACCCGCTCGACATGGCCGCGCGGCCCGGCCGGGCCGGGCGCGCAGGGGAGCAGCCCTTCGTAGGAGGGCGGGGGCGCATGGCCGGTGAGGTGGGCGCGGCTGCTGCCCGCCCGGGGGGTCTGCGTGGTCGGATCGGCGCCCGGCGACCGCTCGTGGAGGGCCTGGGTGTGCGGCCGGGCGGGGCTGGTCCGCACAGGGGGCCGGTCGGGGCCGGGCTGCTGATCGCGGACGTTGCGGCCGCCCGCGCCGGGGCCTGCGGGGGCCGGGGCCGAGCGGGTGCGCCGGAGATCGTGGTGGGCGGAGCCGGGGTGGACGGTCCGGTCGGTCTGCGGGGCGGGCGCCGGGAGCTGCGGCGTGTACGCCACCGTGAGCGCGAGGCTGTTGAGGGCACCGACAGGGAGCGCGGCGCCTGCGGCGGGGGCACCACCGGCCAGGGTGAGGACAGCGAGGAGCAGCGCGGCGAGCATGCGGCGCGAGCTCTGCGCCGGGCCGGGCGACCGCAGCCGGAGTGCGTTCCCCCGGGGCGGCGCCGGGTGCGGGGTCACCTCAGTCGGCCGGGTGGGGCGGAGGGCGTCGCCCCGTGGCGGAGTACGGAGCTCAGGATCTGCCCGGCGCCGCGTACGACGGTGGTCGACGGGTCGTCGGCCAGCCGCACGGGGGTGCCGAGGCACCGGGCCAGGCGGTCGGTGACGTCGGAGCGCAGCGCTCCGCCGCCCGCGAGGACCGGGCCCTTGCGCAGGGCGCCCCGGATCGCGCCGTGCCGGTCCTGCCGCCACATGGACTTCACCATGTCGAGGACCGTACCGACGAGGGTGGCGGGCAGCGTCGCCGGGTCCAGGTCGCTGAGCCCGGTCTCGGCCTGCCGGGCGTCGGCGACCCGGCCGCCGACGAGGAGCGTGACCTCGGTCAGCTCGGCGCCCATGTCGACGACGAGGAGGGGACCGGCGTCGCGCGGTCCGGCGTACGCGGCGGCGGCCCGGGCGCTGCTGAGGACGAGGACGCGCGTCGGTCCCAGTCCGGCGAGCAGCTCCCGCGCGGCGTTGCGGTGTCCGGCCCCGGCGAGGACGGGGTGGCTGAGGACGATCACGCTGTCCGTACGGTCGGGCCCCAGGGCCGCGTCGGCGATGCGGCCGAGCAGCCGCCCGCAGGACTCGGGGTCGACGATCCGCCCGCGCCGGACGGGCCGCTCGGTGCCCCCGTCGAGGGCGCGGCCGAGGAACGGGTCGGCGACCAGGCCGTGGCCGGGCACCCAGGCCCGGGTGCGGGAGCTGCCGAGGTCCAGGGCGAACCCCCGGGCGGCCACGGTCCTGCCGCCGAGCCGGCGGTGTCCGTGGCGCACCCGGAGCGCCCCGGGCTCACGCCCGGTCCCGGACCTCCCGGCCCCGCTTCCGTCACGAAGCGGTCCAGGACCCCCGCCGGGCGGGCGGGGTCCCTCGCCGAGCGGTCCGTGTCCGTCGTCGAGCGGGCCGGGGCCTTCACCGGACCGGCCGGGCCCGAACGTGGTCGAAGGGTCACGGTCCTCGCCGCCGGGCCGACCCGGCGGGGGGACGGCACGGCCGCGTCGCTGTCCGTCGTACGGAGAACGCATCGCCCCTCACCCCCGGCCGGCCATCCGCAGCCGTCCACGCACCCATCGGCCCGCTGATAGCGAGGCATGACCAAGCCCTCACTATGCAATACCGGGTGAGGGAAAGCCACTTCCTCCCCGATTCAAAGGCGCCCCCGCCCACGTCTGACCGCCCCCGGCCACCCCGGCCACCCCCGGTCGTCTCAGACTTCGACGCCCTCAGCGACCGCCATGGTCTCCGCGACCTCTGCGACCTCTGCGACCTCCGGGGCCTCAGCGACCTCCGTCACCCCTGCGGTGCGCACGGCCACCGTCGGCTCCTCCCCCGTCTCCAGCGCGGCCACGGCCTCCTCCGTCTCCACGGCAGCCACCGCCACGACCTCCAGGGCTCCCCCAGCGCTCCTGGCCTCCCCGGCCTCCCCGACCTCCCCGGCCTCCGGAGCCTGACCCGTCTCCCCCGGCTCCCCCGTCAGGAAGTCCGCGATCAGCTCCGCGAACTCCTCCGGCGCCACGATCCTGAGGCCCAGCTCCTCCGCCTTGGTCCGCTTCGACCCGGCCTTCTCCCCCGCGACCAGCAGGCTGGTGCGCGCGGAAACGCTGGAGGACGACTTCCCACCCGCCCGCTCGATCAGCTCGTTCATCTGATTGCGCGACAGCTTCTCCAGCGCCCCGGTCATGGCGCCCGTGACCACCACCTTCATCCCCGCCAACGGCAGCCCCGCGCCGGGCTCGCCCCCGGCGCCCTCGCCCTCCGTGCCGGGCTCCGGGGGCGGGGTGGCCCCCGGCTCCGTCATCGTCACCCCGGCCCGGACGAGCTTCTCGATCAGCGGGGCCAGCTCGGTCAGCTCGGCGACCACCGCCGCGGCCTTCTCCTTGCCGATGCCGTCGACCCGCTGGAGCGACTCGGCGTCGGCGGCGACGATGTGGTCCATGGTCGCGAAGTACCGCGCGATCCTGCGGGACATGGAGCGCCCCGTCCCCCGCACGCCGAGGGCGCAGAAGACCCGGGACAGCGGGCGCGAGCGGGCGGTCTCGATGGCTGCCAGCAGATTGTCGGTGGAGGTCTCGCCCATCCGGTCCAGGGAGAGCAACTGCTCCCGCTCCAGGGTGAACAGATCGGCGAAGTCCGTGACGAGGCCCGCGTCGACGAGCTGGACGACCCGGGTGGCCCCGAGGCCCTCGATGTCGAGCTGGTCGCGGCCGGCGGCGTACGAGACGGAGGCGACCAGACGGCAGTCGCGGCCCCGGACACAGCGCCAGCGCTGCTCGCTCGCGTCGATCTCGGAGCCGCACTGCGGGCAGCTCTCCGGGAACACGATCGGCGTCTCGTCCCCCGTACGCAGATGGGCGACGGGTGCCTCGATGCGCGGGATGATGTCGCCCGCCTTGTAGACCATGACCTGGTCGCCCAGGCGCAGATCGCGGCGGGTGATGTCGGCGGGGTTGTGGAGGGTGGCGTAGCCGACGGTGGAGCCGTCTATCTCGACGGGCTCCAGGACGGCGCGCGGCGCGATGATGCCGGTGCGTCCCACGTTCCACTCGACGGAGAGCAGGCGGGTGATCTTCTCGACGGCCGGGAGCTTGTGGGCGATGGCCCAGCGCGGGGCCCGGGTGCCGGACCCGGCTTCGCGCCGGTCGGCGGCGAGGTCCGCCTTGATCACGATCCCGTCGATACCGAACGGCAGCGCGGCACGCAGGGCGCCGATCTCGTCCACCCGTGCCTGCACCTCCTCCACGGTGGTCACCCGGACCGGCGCCACCTGTGTGGCCGCGGCCGTGTGCACGCCGAGCCCGGCGACGTACGCGAGAAGTTCGCTGTGGGGCAGCTCGGTGAGGGTGGCGGCCGGCTCTCCGGAGTCGGCGAGCGGCAGCGCCCCGTAGGCGAAGAAGGTCGTCTCCACGCGGTACGCCCGGTCCTTGGCGCGCAGGGTGCCCGCCGCTCCGTTGCGCGGGTTGGCGAAGGGGGCGCCGCCGTGCTCCGTACGGATCGCGTTGCCCTGCTCGAACTGCTCGTCGGTCATGAGTATTTCGCCGCGCACCTCGATGGTGACCGGCGCCTCCAGCCGCTCGGGCAGTCCGACGACCGCACCGGCCGCGTGCGACACGTCCTCGCCCGCCGTGCCGTCGCCCCGGGTGATCAGCCGCTCCAGGCGGCCCTCCCGATAGCGGGCGGCGACCGCGAGGCCGTCGAGCTTCGGCTCCACGCTCCAGGCGGCGACCGGTCTGCCGATCCGCCGCTCCAGCGAGGCCGTCCAGGTCACGAACTGCTCGGCCGAGAACACGTTGTCCAGCGAGAGCATCGGCACCGTGTGCGGAACGTCGCCGACAGCGGCCCCGCCCGCCACCTTGCCGGTCGGTGATGACTCGTGTATCTCGTCGGGATGGTCCGCCTCGTAGGCGGCGATCCCCCGCGCCAGCCGGTCGTACGCGTCGTCGTCGAGCGTGCTCTCGCCCGTGGCGTAGTACGCGGCGGCGGCCTGGGAGGCCTCTTCGACCGCGGCGGTGTAGGCGGCGGCATCGGCGAGCACAGCGGCTGAGTTCGTCATGGCCACCATCCTGCCGCCCACCACTGACAATCCCTCCGAGGAGGCCTCCCCGGAGCCCCACCCGGTACCGGTGCCCAAGCTCCGTCAGGTGCTGCGCTGTCCGGTCAGCGGTGACCGGGACCGCTTCCGGCTGGTGTCGGGGGCCGGCTACACGATGCACGGCGACTTCTTCAGCGTATGGCCGGAGGAGGAGATGGCGCAGCGCGTACGCGACTGCGTCAACGCCATCGTCAAGTGCGGCTTCGACGGCAGTCCCTGATGGGCCGTCACCCACCCGTCCGCCGGTGTCCGCCCCGGGAACAACGAGAGGGCGGTGGCCGGCACCGACGCGCACGCGGGCCACGACATGCCCGGCATGACGCGGGTGCCCGGGCCGACGCCAAGCACCTGGCCGCCGCCCTCGTCACCGCGCGCGAGACCGCGCTCACCGAGCTGTCAGCGCCGGCAGAGAGCTCCCGGAAGCCGCGCGGGCCCTCGGCTGACCTGCTCCCCTGCGCTGCGGGTATAAAGGGCTGCATGACAGCCGAAGTGGAGCCGCCCGTACGCCCGACCTTGGAGGACGTGGCGGCCGTGGCCGGTGTCTCACGGGCCACCGTGTCGCGGGTGATCAACGGAGCCACCACGGTGGACCCCGCCCTGCGCACCGTGGTCGAGGAGGCGGTGGCGACCACCGGGTACGTGCCCAACCGGGCGGCGCGCTCGCTGGTGACCCGGCGCACCGACTCCGTGGCCCTGGTGATCTCGGAGCGCGAACGGCAGCCGGTCTCCGAGCCGTTCGTGGGCCGGATGTTCTCCGACCCCTACTTCGGCCGGGTCGTCGGCGGACTCCTCGAAGTGCTGCGTCCGGCGGGCATCCAGATGGTTCTGATGCTGGCGGACGACGAGCCGTCCCGGAACCAGTTGCTCTCCTACCTGCGCCACGGCCACGTCGACGGCGTCGTCCTGGTCACCTCGCACGCCGACGACCCGCTGCCCGGCCTGCTCCAGGACACCCGGCTGCCCGCCGTGCTGGCGGGCCGCCCCCCGCGCCCCTCGTCGCTCGCCTATGTGGAGGTGGACCAGCAGGCCGGGGCGCGGCTCGCGGCCGACCATCTGGCCGCGCTGGGGCGGCGCCGGATCGGGACGATCTCCGGTCCGCAGGACCGGCCCGCCGGGCAGGTCCGGCTCGCCGGTTTCCTGGAGGCCCTCGCCGCGCACGGCATCGAGGACGTGGCCTGCGCCGAGGGGGACTTCACTCATCTGGGCGGTGCGGCGGCGATGCGGCGGCTGCTGGTGGAACAGCCCGGCCTGGACGGGGTGTTCATCGCCTCGGACCTGATGGCGCTGGGCGCTCTGCCGGTGCTGCTGCGGGCCGGGCGTGACGTACCGTCCGATGTCGCGGTGGTCGGTTTCGACGACAGCAGCGCGGCGGCCGCCTGCGACCCGCCGCTGACCACGGTGCGGCAGCCGGTGGAGGAGATGGCGGCGGAGATGGCCCGGCTGCTGCTCAAGCAGATCGGCGGGCCCGGCGGCCCCTCGCCCTCCGTGGTCTTCCCGCCGACGCTGGTGCGGCGGCAGTCGGCCTGAGCGTGAGCCGGGGCGCGCTCACCCCGCCGCGCCCGGCGCCTCCGTCTTCGTCCCCAGGTCCGTCTCCAGCTCCGGCTTCGACTTCGTCTCCGGCCCCTCCCCCGCAAACGCCCCCTCCCCGGGAAACGGCTCGTCCGCAGGAAACGGCTCGTCCGCCCGCGCCGCCCCCGTGAAGCCCTCCGCCCGCACCGGCACCTGGGGCCCGGAGAACTCCAGCAGCCAGCGGTTCAGCACCCGGTGCACCGCCTCCGCGCCCACCAGCCCGCCGCCCGGCGGTGCGGGCGCCCCCTCGGCGGCTTCGGCGGCCACGATGTCGAGCGGGTCCGTCATCCCACGCGGCCAGAGCAGGAACGGCCGGGATTGTTCGCCGCCGAGGCCGCCGTGCGAGCCGATCTGCTCCTCGAAGGCGTGCACGGTGCCGGTTTCGGGGTCGTACATCGAGTTGACCATGACGTCGGCGACATGCGGGAAGGTGTCGGTGCGTCGTACGGCGGCCGCCGCGCCGGTCCCGAAGACCGCGAGCGGGCCCTCGCCGTCGGCCAGTTCCGCCACCGGGACCTCCGCCCCGCCCGGCCCGAGCACCACGGAGCCGTGCTCCTCACTCCGTACGAGAAGGAAGCCGACCCCCGGATGGTTGGCGAGCGTGGAGAGCAGCGCGGGGTGGCGGCGGTCGATCTGCTCGCGGGATGCGCGCCCCTCGATGTCGGGGAAGGAGAGCAGCCCGAGGTTGCCGGAGGCCAGCACGATCGGGTCGGAGCGTTTGGCCGGGCGCTCCGCCTCCGGTACCTCCTCGGGCGGGCGGTGCAGGGCGATCCGTACCGCGTCGCGTGCCTCGGAGGCGCTGTGCGTGCCGCGGGCCCGGCGCGGTACGGGGAGCCCGCACCCCGCCCGTACGAGGTCCTTGAGCGTCAGCCCGTACTTTCCGGCGAAGGTCTCGCCGGGGCTCTGGCCGTGGTCGGAGAGGAGCACGATCCGGTACGTACGCGGGGTGTGGTCGGCGATCTTCGCGATCAGGGCCAGCGAGCGGTCGAGCCGCCGGAGGACCTTCTCGGCGTCGCGGCTGTGCGGTCCGGAGTGGTGGGCGACCTCGTCGTAGGCGACCAGGTCGGCGTAGACGGCGGTGCGTCCGGCGAACATGTCCCCGAGGACTGCGGCGACCACCACATCGCGCTCCACGACGGTGGCGAAGGCCCGGATGAAGGGGTAGAGGCCGCCGCGCTTGACCCTCGGGGTGACCTTCCGGGCCCGGGCCCGGGTCGACTGGACGATCTCGCGGCCCACCTCGGCGGCGAAGGAGAGGGCAGTGCGGACGGCGTTGGCCGGGTCGGAGAAGTAGGCGAAGTACCCGGAGCGGGAGCGCCGCCCCTTGCCGCGCCGGGCGGCCATCGACAGGACCAGGGCGAGCTGGCCCGCGCCACCGCTGAAGAGGTTGCCGCGGCTCGCGCCGTCGATGGTGAGCAGGCCGCCGTCCCGGGTCCGGGCGATGGCGCGGCGCTGCATTTCGAGGGCGCTGGCCGGACGGCTGGAGACCATGACAGTGCCGGTCTCCTTCTCGTACCAGCGGAAGGCGGGGACGTCGTGGTTGGAGCCGTGCAGGATGGCGAGCTGGCTGGCTCCGGTCTGACTGGACCAGTCGGTGCGCCAGGGGGTGAGGCGGTGGCCGGAGGAGTCGGCGAGCCAGCCCGCGACGGTCGGCATCAGCCCGTCGGCCGCCGCCTTCACCAGGACGTCGTGGCCGACGCCGTCGAGCTGGAGGAAGACGGTGCCGGGCGGTCCGTCGCGGTCGGGCCACACGGTGTTCGGGGAGCCGCGTCGGCGGCGCCGGTCGGCGAGGCGGGAGAGCCTGCGGCGGTAGGCCTCGTCGTCGCGGACGGCGAGGGCGGTGGAGGTGGCGGAGGCGACGGCGGACATCACGGCGGCAACCACGACGGCGGTCTCCGGGGCGGCGTCCCCGCGCCCGTCCGGGATCAGGCGCAACGCGATCAGCAGCAGCGAACCGTTGAGGAAGAAGACCAGCGCGCCGAGCACGAGCGCGGGCACGATGAGCAGGGCCCGGACGAGGAAGGGCCACACCAGTGCGGAGAGCAGGCCGAAGGCGCCCGCGCCCCAGGCCGCCGTGAACGCGGTACGGGTGATCGTGTCGCCGTCCTCGGACTGGAGCCGGAAGTCGGGCAGGGCCCCGGCGAGCACGAGCATGGTGAGGGTGGAGACCGCCCAGACCGCGATGATCCGCAGGAGCGCACCACCCGCCGTACGCCATCTCGCCGTACCCCGCCCCGGCGTGGACGGCCCCGATGCGGGCTGTCCCGATGGGGGCTGTCCCGGCCCGGGCAGCCCCGACACACGCTGTTCCGACGCACGCGGTCCCGACCCGGGCTGTCCCGGCGTGGACGGCCCCGGTGCGGGCTGTCCCGATGGGGATCGCCCCGGCGTACGCCGTCTCCCCTTGGGCCACCCCGGCGTACGTCGTCTCCGCTCGTCCACGCCGGTCCACCTCACGCCTTCTTCACCCACGGGCCCGTCCGTCAAGGGCCCGCTCCCCAGCCTTTCACAGCGTCGGCCCCGGTCAGGCGGCCGTCGTGGGGAGCGCCCGGGGCGCATAGGCTCGTACCGGCGGCGCAACCGGTACGGGTACGGGAGCGCGGGCCGCTCCGGGGCGTCGGGCCCGCGGAGGTCGAGCGAGGAGGCGGCGCGTGCCGGTGGAGGTCACCTGGTGGGGTCATGCCACCTGCACGATCGAGGACTCCGGGGTACGCGTGTTGACCGACCCCCTCTTCGTACGGCGCTTCGCGCATCTGCGGCGCCGCCGGGGCGAGGTGCCGCCGCCGCAGGCCGCCCTCGCCGAGGTGGTGCTCGTCTCGCATCTGCACTCCGACCATCTGCATCTGCCGTCGCTGGCCATGCTGCCCCCCGGCACCCGGCTGATCGTGCCGGGCGGGGCAGTGGCAGCCGTGCCCGGGCTGCGGACGCTGAGCCGGAAGCTGCGGCTGACCGTCACCGAGGTGCGGGCGGGCGACGAAGTACGGGTGGGCGAGGTGCGGGTGCGCGCGGTCCCGGCGCTGCACGACGGACGGCGGCTGCCGGTCGGGCCGCGCCGGGTGCCCGCGCTCGGTTACGTCGTCGAGGGCGAGGCCCGAACGTACTTCGCCGGGGACACCGGGCTCTACGACGAGATGGCCGAAGCGGTGGGCACGGTCGATGTGGCGCTGCTGCCGGTGGGCGGCTGGGGCCCGTATCTCGGGCAGGGGCATCTGGACCCGTCCCTCGCCGCCGAGGCGCTGACGCTGCTGGAGCCGCGCTCGGCGGTGCCCGTGCACTACGGCACGTACTGGCCGATCGGCCTGGACGGAGTGCGGCCGCACGAGTTCCATGGGCCGGGCGACGAGTTCGTCCGGAAGGCGGGCATACGGGCGCCCGAGGTGACGGTGCACCTGCTGTCCCACGGCGAGCGGGTCCGGCCGGAGGCCGACCGGTGATCCAGGAGCTCCAGTCGGTGGTGCGGGAGCTGCCCACCGAGTCGACCCAGCAGGCCGTGGGCTATCCGACGCTGTTCCTCCTGGTGGCGCTGGGGTCGCTGGTGCCGGTGATTCCGACGGGGGCGCTGGTGAGTTCGGCGGCGGTGGTGGCGCTCCACCAGACGTCACCGTTCTCGCTGGTCTTCGTCTTCCTGGTGGCCTCGGCGGCGGCGTTCCTGGGGGATGTCTGCCTGTACTGGCTGGGGCAGCGCGGGGTGCGCTCGAAGAACGGTTCGAAGTGGCTGGAGGCGCTGACCCGGCGGGCCGCGCCGGAGCGGCTGGCCCAGGCGCAGGAGAAGCTGGCCGAGCACGGTGGGACGGTGCTGGTCCTGTCCCGGCTGGTCCCGGCCGGGCGGATTCCGGTGATGCTGGCCTGTCTGCTGGGGAAGATGCCGCTCAAGACGTTCGCCCGGGGCGATGTGCCGGCGTGTCTGGCGTGGGCGGCGACGTACCAGCTGATCGGGATCCTGGGCGGTTCGCTCTTTCCGGAGCCGTGGCAGGGCGTGGTCGCGGCGGTGGCGCTGACCGTGCTGATCAGCGGGGCTCCGGCGGTGTGGCGGAGGCTGCGGGCACGGTTCGGGCCGGGGACGGGCGACGCGACGGGCTGAGGCGGACGGGGGCGGGCCGAGCTCGGCGGGGCCGCCCCTGAGGGCCCCCCGGGGGTTCACCTCAGCTCAGCTCTCCGGGCTCGTTCCGCCACCTCACCTCAGCTCTCCGAAAGCCGCCGCGAACCTCGTCAGCGCCCGCTCGATGTGCGGCAGCTCCAGCGGCTCCGCCGCCGTCAGGGACTGCCGCTGCTCCTCGGGCGTCACCCCCAGCAGCGGACCGGTGGCCAGGCGTACGCGCAGGGCGCCCAGTTCGTCGCCGAAGCGGTGGCCGCCCGGGGTGGGGGCGCCGAGCCGGTCGGTGAGGTACTCCTCCAGCTCCATGGAGTCCGTGACACCGAGGTCCGCCAGCCGGGGGCGGAGCGGGCCGAGGTCCGCGTAGAGGTGGCGGCCCGCCTGCGGGGGGCGGGCCAGGGCGCCGGAGGTGAGGACGGCGCGGTGGGCGGCGGCGGCCACCTGGGCCTGGAGCCCCGCAGCCTGCCGGATCCGCTCCCGTACGGCCTCCGGCTCGCCGAGGGCGTGGGCGGCGGCGGGCGCGAGCGGCCCGGCGACCAGGGCCCCGAGCGCGGTCAGGATGTCCAGCGTACGGGCGCGGCGCGCGGCTCCCCGCCCGGTCTCCGGGAAGCGGGCGACGGCGAGGGGCCAGGCGGCGGGGGTGAGGGCGCCGGACAGGTCGCTGATGACGGTGACGTCGTCGGGGCACATCTCGGCGGGGCTGAGCAGGACGGTGTCACGGGGGCGGTGCACGGTGTCGCGCCAGGTCTCGTCGCTGATGATGTGCATGCCCTCGCCGACCGCCGCCTCGCAGGCCTCCCGCACCAGCTCGGGCGGGGCGACGGTGGCGGTGGGGTCGTCGGCGACGGAGAGCACCAGCAGTTTCGGCCGGCCGCCCTCGGCCCGTACCCGGCGCACGGTCTCCAGCAGGGCGTACGGATCGGGTACGCCCCCGCACTCGGCCGGTGTCGGCACCTGGTAGGCGGGTCTGCCGAGCAGCCGGGCCTGGGGCATCCAGGTGGCCGGGCAGGGGCGCGGCATGAGGACGTCACCGCCGTGTGCGGCGATCAGGGCAAGGAGGAGCGGCTGGTCGCCGGGGGCGGCCACGATGTTCTCCGGTTCCCCGTGCAGTCCCCGCCGGGCCCAGTAGGCGCAGGCCGCCTCGCGCAGGCCGCGGCCGCCGCCGGGCGGTTCGGGGCGGGTGCGGTCCGCCGCCGCGGCGAGGACGGCGGCCAGTTCGGGGAGGACGGGGAGGCCGGGGTCGGGGGCAGGCGGGCCGTAGCGGACGGGCCCGTGGTCCTCGTGCATTCCGGCCTCCTCCACCGCCGCTTCCGGTACTGCTCCGGGGCGCTCTCACGCCCTTTATACGGAGGTTCCGGCCGGGCCGCCCGCTCGACTCGCGGAGGTCCGGGCCGGGCCGCCCGCTCAACTCGCGGAGCTTCCGGCCGGGCCGCCCACTCGACTCGCGGAGGTCCGGGCCGGGCCGCCCGCTCGACTCGCGCACGCGGGCGCGCCTGGGCCGTTGTGCCGGTCGTGGGCACCGCGTGGCGAGGCTCTCAGCGCGCCTGCTGGTTCAGCGGCGGACGGCCGGGTATTCGCTGAGCCATGTCGCCCATGTCGTCACCGAACACTTCGTCCGCCGCCCCTGCCGCCGCCCGGGTACGGGGCTGGCTGCAAGGACGGGATCTCGCCGTCTTCCAGAGCGTCGCGGGCCGGCACTGGCCGGGCGCCGATCCCGTGCTGCCCAGGCTGAGCCGGAGCGCCAACCACGGGCTGCTCTGGTTCGGGGCAGCGGCCGGTATCGCTGCCCTCGGCACCAGCGCGCGGTCCCGCCGTGCCGCCCTGCGCGGGATCGCGTCCCTGGCCGTGGCCTCGGCGGCGATCAACACCGTCGGCAAGGGCGCGGTGCGCCGGCAGCGGCCGATACTCGATCATGTGCCGGTCGTACGGCAGCTGAAGCGGCAGCCGGTGACCACGTCCTTCCCCTCCGGCCACGCGGCCTCGGCGGCGGCCTTCGCCACCGGGGTGGCGCTGGAATCGAGGGGCTGGGGCGCGGTGGTCGCCCCTGTCGCGCTGGCGGTGGCCGCCTCCCGCGTCTACACGGGCGTCCACTATCCGAGCGATGTGCTGGCCGGGGCGGCGCTCGGCATCGGAGCCGCGTTCGCCCTGCGCGGGGTCGTGCCCACCCGGGGCCAGCTCCCGGCGCCCGGCCGCCCGCCCGCCGAGGCCCCCGCGCTGCCCGGCGGCAAGGGGCTCGTGGTGGTGGTGAACGAGGCTTCCGGCACGGCCACCGCGACCGCGTCCCTGGTGCGCGAGGCGCTGCCGCTCGCCGAGGTGGTCGCGTGCGCGCCCGCCGACCTGTCCACGGCCATGGAGAAGGCGGCGGGCCGGGGCAGCGCCCTGGGCGTCTGCGGGGGCGACGGCACGGTGAACCTGGCCGCTTCCGTGGCGGCGACGCACGGGATGCCGCTGGCGGTCTTCCCCGGCGGGACGCTCAACCACTTCGCCTACGACCTGGGCATCGAGACGGTCCAGGACGCGGCGGCGGCGCTCACGGCGGGCGATGCCATACAGGTCGACCTCGGCCGGTTCCGCCCCGGCCCGAAGGGACCGGACGGGGCCGACGGCTACTTCCTCAACGCCTTCAGCCTGGGCGTCTATCCGGAGCTCGTACGGACCCGGGAGCACTGGTCGCCCCGGATCGGCGGCTGGCCGGCCGGGGTGCTCGCCGCCTTCCACGTACTGCGCGGTGAGCGCCCACTGGAGGCCGAACTCCAGGGAAGCAGGCGCCCGTTGTGGCTGCTGTTCGTCGGCAACGGGCTCTTCCAGCGGGTCGGCCCGGCGCCCGGCCGACGCCACAATCTGGCGGACGGGCTGCTGGACGTGAGGGTGGTGCACGGCGGCCGGGGCCCGGCGCTCCGCCTGTTGGCGGCGGCGGTGGCCGGCCCGCTGACCCGCTCCCCCGCCCACGCGGCGGTGCGGCGGCGCCGGGTGCGGATCGCCGGTCTGGCGCCGGGGACTCCGTATGCGTACGACGGTGAAGTGGCCCACTCCGGAACCGAGTTGCTGATCGACAAGCTGCCGGAGGCGCTGACGGTCTACTGCCCGATGCCCGTCTAGCCACCCCACCCACTGTCCGCATCTCAAGACACCCATCTCACGATCCGACATAGCGGCGTACGGTGGCCGGAGCGCGCAACCGCTGCTCCGGGAAAGGACGCCACCATGCCGAAAGAGACCGCCGTCTACACCCACGGCCACCACGAGTCGGTGCTGCGCTCGCACCGCTGGCGGACCGCCGCCAACTCGGCGGGCTATCTGATCGGTGAACTCCGCCCTGGTATGGCGGTGTTGGACGTCGGCTGCGGGCCGGGCACCATCACCGCCGATCTGGCCGCCCTGGTCGCGCCGGGCCGGGTGACGGCCGTCGACACCGGCCCCGGCATCCTGGAGCAGGCGGCCGGTGTCGCGGCCGAACGGGGCCTGGACAACGTCGAGTTCTCGGTCGCCGACGTGCACGCGCTGGACTTCCCCGACGACTCCTTCGATGTCGTCCACGCCCACCAGGTGCTCCAGCATGTGGGCGACCCGGTCCAGGCCCTGCGCGAGATGCGGCGCGTCTGCCGGCCCGGTGGGGTGGTCGCGGCGCGCGACAGCGACTACGCGGCGATGGCCTGGTACCCCGAGACGCCCGGGCTGGAGGAGTGGCAGGAGGTGTACCGACGGGTGGCCCGCGCCAACGGCGGCGAGCCGGACGCCGGGCGGATGCTGGTCTCCTGGGCGCGGCAGGCGGGGTTCACCGACATCACCCCGACCGCCGCCGCCTGGTGCTTCGCCACCCCGGAGACCCGTGCCTGGTGGAGCGGGCTGTGGGCGGACCGTACGACGGACTCGGTCTACGCCGAACTGGCGGTACGGGGCGGCCATGCGAGCGCCGGGCAGCTGACGGCCATCGCGGCCACGTGGCGCGGCTGGGGCGAGGAGGGCGACGGCTGGTTCATGGTGCCGCACGGCGAGGTGCTCTGCCGGGGGTGACGCCGGGCGTGGCGCGGCCGCCGCAGGGCGGGCCTCAGAGCGGCCTCAGAGCGGCCTCAGGGCCGGTGCCACTCCATGACGCGGCCCTCGCCCCGCGCCCGCGCCCGCGCCGGGGCAACCGGATGCGCGCGGACCGGGGCGGACCCGAATCGATCACGCGCGCGGCGGACGCCAACTACCCTCGTACGCATGGAGATCCTGGGAACCACGCTGCGTATCTGCGTCCACGACCTGGAGGCCGCGGTGGCCTTCTACGAAGGGCTGACGGGCACCCCGGCCCAGCGCTTCGAGCGCGGCGGGGTGTCGGTCGCCGCGATCGGCTGCTTCCTGCTGATGAGCGGGCCGGAGTCGGAGCTGGAGGTGCTGCGCAAGGTCAGCGCGACCATCGCCGTGAAGGACGTCGACGAGGCGAACACGGCGCTGACCCGGGCGGGCGCGCGGATCGTCGCGGGGCCGGTGGAGACCCCGGCGGGCCGCAATCTGATCGCGCTGCACCCGGACGGCTCGGTCTTCGAGTACGTGGACCGGAACGTGACGGTCTGAACCCACCGGCCCGGGACACCGGGACAGGCACGTCAGGCGTGTCAGGCAGGTGCGAGCGCTCCGACGACCAGGTCGGCGAGCAGGGCGCCCGCGGTGCCGTCCGGGTCGAGGTCCGGGTCGTAGATGGTGACGTTGAGCCCGACGCACCGCGGCGAGGAGACCAACGTCCGCAGCAGCGGGGCGAGTTCGTCGGGCAGCAGGCCGCCGTCATCGGGGCTGTCGACGGCGGGCATGACGCTCGGGTCGAGGACGTCCGCGTCCAGGTGGACCCAGTAGCCGTCGAGGGCCGGTGTCTCCAGGCTCTCCACGGTGGCCCGCGCCAGCTCGGCCGCGCCCCACTCCCGGATCTGGCCGACGGTCGCGTTCGGGATCTTCAGGGCGGCCAGCTCCACCTGGTCCTCGTCCCCGTCCCGCATCCCGAAGAGGCGGACGTCCTCGTCCTTGAGGTAGGGCCCGAGCCCTTCGAGGTCGCTCAGGTCGGCCTGGCCCCGCCCGGTGGAGATGGCCAGCTCCTCCCCGCCCGCCGCGCCGACGAAGTCACTGTTGCCGAGGTGACGGAAGTCGGCGGACCCGTCGACGGCGGCCAGCCCGTACCGGCCGAGACGCCGCAGGGCGAGGGCCGCGCCGAGCTGGATGGAGCAGTCACCGCCGAGGACGACGGCGAACTCCCCGGCCCGCACGTGTCCTTCGATCCGGTCCGCGAGGGTGCGGGTGTAACGGGCGATGGCGGCGGCGTTGAAGACCCCGTCACCCTCCTGCCACCCTTCGCGGTCGTAGCGGGGCGGCACCACGACTCCGCCCTCCAGCGCGCCGAGACGCCGCACGATCCGTTGCTCCCGCAGCGCGCCCGCCAGCTTGTAGCAGCCCGGGACGGTGCCGGGGGCGGGGGGCCGCAGGCCCAGGTTGGAGGGGGCGTCGAGAACCACGATGGTACGCATGCGCCCCATCCTCGCCGCCGGTCCGGCCGGCCTCAAGGGGTTTCGGGCCCTCGGCAGAGAGGGTTACGGGGCTTCGGCGGCCGGGGCGGTGATCGCCCAGCGTTCGTGGTCGCGCCAGGCGCCGTCGATGTGGAGGAAGTCGGGCGAGAACCCCTCCAGACGGAATCCAGCCCGCCGGACCAGGGCGATGGAGGCCGCGTTGCCGGGCTGGATGTTGGCCTCCAGGCGGTGCAGGCCCAGCGGTCCGAAGGCCAGGCCGATGACGAGGCCGAGCGCTTCGCCCATCAGTCCGCGCCCGGCCGCGTGGGCGAAGGCCCCGTAACCGAGGGCACCGCAGCGGAAGCCGCCGAGGACGATGTTGTTGATGTTGATGAACTCGGCGATGGCCCCGTCCGCCCCGCCCTCGCCCGTGCCTCCCGCTCGCCCTCCTCGCCCTCCTGGCCCTCCTCGCCCTGCTCGCTCGCAGATCAGGAAGCCCTCGCGGGCCGGGTCCCGGGCGAGGGTCTCGGCGTACGCGGTGTAGGTGTCGGTCCGCTCCGGCGGGAAGAGCCACGGGCGGTGAAGAGCGCGGCTCTCCCGGGCGCGGGCCGTGAACTCCGCCGCGTCGGCCTCCGTGAAGCGGCGCAGGGCCGTCCTGGGGCCTTCGGCGAGATACGGGACGGTCGGCGTCCGGAGACCGTTCGGATCGGGCATCGTCCCAGCGTACGACGGGTACGGGCGGTGGGCGGGGCGGCCCCGCCGACCGCGCGACACACCCTAGGGCCTGCCGCGCGACGCCTGGCCCTAGCCCTTGCGGCGGAAGAGGTACCCGCCGCAGACCATCCCGATCAGGAACATCGCGAGCAGCGCGAGCCAGAGGGGCATGGTCACTTCGGGGATCAGCACCCGGATGGTGACCTTCTTGGTGTTCACACAGATGAACACGATGACCAGTACGACCAGCGCGCCGACGGCGATGCGGCCCGGGGTCCACAGCCCGGTTCCGCGCCTGCCGTCGCTCGTCACGTCCTTGGGGCTCATGGTCCGGCCCTTCCGCTCGCTCCTCGCATCCGGCCCGTCCGTCGTGCCACGTGGCCGCCCCCCGGGGGTTTCCCCAGCATGACGCGGTGCCAGGCCCGGAGGGCGGTGCTGTACCGCCATTCGAGTGAATGCGGGAAGCGGCGGTCAGCCGGCCGGGACCACCGGGAGCTCCAGCACGCCCGTGTCCTCGGGGGCGTGGACGACGGTGACGGGCTTGATGCCCCGGTTGCCGAAGTACGCGGTGTCGCTCGCGGCGATCACGAATTCGAGCCGGTGCCCCTTCTCGTACCGGTGGACGATGCCGGGCAGCTCGACGGTGAAGGGCCGGGTGACAT
Organism: Streptomyces sp. NPDC059452; assembly: GCF_042750035.1. NCBI lineage: Bacteria > Bacillati > Actinomycetota > Actinomycetes > Kitasatosporales > Streptomycetaceae > Streptomyces > Streptomyces sp. NPDC059452. The sequence continues at coordinate 74,346 of NZ_JBHYVE010000006.1, read as the reverse complement.
CGGGGACCCGTACCGGCGAGACGAGGCGGTTCACCAGCTTCCTGGTGCCGTCGGGGGCGACGTCGTACACCTTGGCGAAGAGGACGAGCTTGTCGGAGGCGTCCCCGCTGTTCTGGACGCGTTCCGCCTTCGGGGAGCGCACCTTCAAGGTGGCCTTCGGGGCGCCCACCACATCGACGGGTGCGGTGAGCGGGGCGCTCCGCCAGCCGAGGTAGGTGCCCTTGGTGTCGTACGGCTTCGGGTCGGGCAGTCCGATCAGCGGGGCGATCGAGCTCTCCGAATGGCTCGTCGGTACCGGCCAGTTGGTGTACTGACGGCTGCCGCGGACCACCTTGGAGCGGTTGTCGACGAGCTTGCCGTCACCGGAGAGGTACATCTTCTGCGACAGGGCGGGCAGTTGGGCGGCGGTCCCGTAACCGCTCTGCCAGGAGCGGTAGTAGGCGAACTCGGGTCCGGTGTCGGTGTCCGTCTCCTTCTGGAGGTAGCGGTCGAACCAGGCGAGCACCCGTCGCCCCACGTAGCTGGTCTCCAGATCGCCTTCGCCCAGGTCGAGTTCGCCGGGGACCATACCGCCGCTGTGACCCCAGGACTGCCAGATCATCTTGGCGGTGGTGCCCTGCGCCTTGAGCGTCTTGTACGTGGCAGTGGCCTCGTTCAGGTTGAAGAGGCTGTCGGCCTGGCCCTGGACGATCAGGGTCGGGGCCGTGACCCGGTCGAGATAGGAGACGGGCGAGACGCTGCGGGCGTAGTCGAGCATCCCCTGCGCCCGGTCGGCCGGGTAGCGGCCGGAGTTGAGGAGGCGGATGGTCTCGCAGGCCCGGGTGGCGAAGTGCAGGCAGTCCAGCCGGTTGAAGCGGGACGGGTCCAGGCTCGGGTTGAGGAGCGGCTGGCCCTCACCGATCAGGTAGAACCCGTTGGTCCACTGCCACTTGAAGACACCGGGAGTCTCGGAGGTAACCCCGGTGCGCGCCCCGGTGTTGTTGGGGGCGAGCGCGTAGGCGAGGTCGTTCCAGGTGATGAGCGGGACGAGGGCGTCGACGCGGGGATCGGTGGAGGCGGTGGCCAGTTGGATGGCACCGCCGTAGGAGCCGCCGATCATGCCGACGCGCGGGTCGCCCTCGCCGTCCCGCACGACGAAGTCCGCGCGGGTGCCGTCGTCGGCCGCGCGGGTGCCGCCGAGGAAGTCGAGGAGCCCGCTCGCGGCCTTTCCGTCGATGGCGGGGTCATCCAGGGTGATCAGACAGCCGGAGTCGCCGAAGCCGAGGCCGGAGTAGACGAGGCCGACATAGCCCCGGGCGGCGACGGCCCTGCCGATGGCGTCGGTCGACCCGTCGGACTTGCTGCCGCCGAAGCCGTTGGTGGCGAGGACGGCCGGGGCGGGGCGGTCCGCGTCGACGTCCGCCGGGCGGTAGAGGTCGGCGTCGACCGTGCAGGAGCGGCCGCCCGCCTGGACGGTGAACTTGAGCGGGGTGACGGTGTACGGGGCAGCCTCGGCACGGGCCGGACCGGAGAGGACGAGGGGGACGGCGAGGGCGGCGCCCGCGACCGCGACGAGCGGGTTGCGCAAGCTGGAAACAGCACCTGACACGAAGACCTCCACACCGAGGACACCATACCGACCGGTAAGTATCGGGCCGCGCTCATGTTGTGACACGTGTCATAGCCGTGTCAACGCTCAGGACAGCGGTTGTTGACGGATGTTCACACAAGAGCGGCCGGACCTGCGGTCACGGGCCCGGGGCCTGTCGTCGAACTGCCGCCCGCCGGACGACGCCTGGCCCGAGGGCCTTTCGTTTCGATCACGCCGGGCTCGCGGGCCCCGCTCCCCGATCCGGCCTGATCCAGACGAAAGACCCTAGAGGAGCGCGGGGACCTCGACGGTCAGCGTGCAACGGCCGCCGTCCGCAGGGGCGTTCAGCACCGCGGGCACCCCCAGCGGGACCGTCAGTGAGGTCGGCCCGTGGCCGAATCCCAGCTCCTCGACCACGGGTATGCTCAGTGGGCCGAACCGGTCGGCCAGCACGGCGCGGACCTTCTCGTACGGTCCGCACTCCTGCCAGGAGCCGCAGACCACCCCGGAGACCCCCTCCAGGGCGCCGGAGCGCAGCAGCCGGGTGAGGATGCCGTCGAGCCGGTAGGGCTTCTCCCCGGTGTCCTCGATGGCCAGCAGCCCGCCCCGGGCAGCGGTCCGGGCGCACGGGGTGCCGATGGCGGCGGCGAGCAGGCTGACGCAGCCGCCGTACAGGGTGCCGCGAGCCTGCCCGGGGACCAGGGCGGCGGCCGTGGCCGACCCCAGGGTCAGGACCGTCTCGGGCTCGAAGAGCGTGGCGCGCAGGTGCTCGCGGGTCGGCGTGTCCTTCAGGAACGCCTCCGTGGCCACCATCGGGCCGTGCAGCGTGGCGTATCCGGCCCGCAGCGCGAACGCCTCGTGCAGCGCGGTGATGTCGCTGTAGCCGACGAACACCTTGGGCCCCGCCGCCCGGATCGCCGCCCAGTCGAGCAGGTCCACCATCCGGTGGGCGCCGTACCCGCCCCGGGCGCAGAGCACCGCGTCCACGGACGGATCGCACCAGGCGGCCTGGAGATCGGCCGCCCGGTCGGCGTCCGCCCCCGCGAGGTAGTCCAACTCCGGGTGCTTGTCCCGGACATGGGGCGCCACGACGGGTTCGAGGCCCCAGCCGCGCAGCACCCCGAGACCCTCCTCCAGCCGCTCGGCGGGGACGGGTCCGCTGGGAGCGACGACGGCGACCCGCATCCCGGAGCGCAGCCGGGGCGGCCGGGCCAGGGGGGTTACGCGGGACGGCCCCTTCGTCACTTCCTCAGCTCCAGCGGCGGCACATCGCCCCGATCGATACCGAATGTCTGTACGTAGAGGGAGAGTTCGGCCTCCAGTGCCCGGACCAGGGTCTCCGCCCGCCGGAAGCCGTGACCCTCCCCTTCGAAGGCGATGTAGGCGTGCGGCACGCCCCGCCCCTCGATGGCGGCGAGGAACCGGTCGCACTGGGCGGGCGGGCAGACCTGGTCGTCCAGCCCCTGGAGCAGCAGGAACGGGGCGGTCAGCCGGTCGGTGCGGTTGATCGGCGCGCGTTCGCGGTAGCGCTCGGGCACCTCGGCGGCCGGTCCGATCAGGGACTCCAGGTACCGCGACTCGAAGTCATGGGTGCCGCCCGTCGACCAGCCCTCCAGGTCCAGGACCGGGAAGAGGATCGTCCCGCAGGCGTAGCGGTCGGTGCCGGTGAGCGAGGCGGCGGCGGTCCAGCCGCCCGCGCTGCCGCCCCGGACCGCCAGCCGACGGGGGTCGGCCGAGCCCTCGGCCACCAGGGCGTCGGCGACGGCTTCGCAGTCCGCCACATCGACAACTCCCCACTGCTCGCGGAGCCGTTCGCGGTAGCGGCGGCCGTAGCCGGTGGAGCCGCCGTAGTTGACGACGGCGACCCCGATCCCGCGCGAGGTGAAGTAGGCGATCTCCAGGTCGAGGACGAGCGGGGCGTGTCCGGTGGGGCCGCCGTGCGCCGACACGATGTACGGGGGCAGTTCGCCCTCGGGTCCGGTGCGTCCGGGGTGGTGCGGCGGGTGGATGTGGGCGTGGATCTCGCGGCCGTCGGGGCCGGTGAACGTCCGGTCCCGGGGCACGGAGTAGTAGGCCGGGTCGACCGCGTCGCGGTGGGCGGAGCCGATGACCCGGGTGTGCCCCGTCGCGGTGTCCAGCTCCACGACCTCGGGGCCGGTGCGCGGGCTCGCCGCGACGCCGACGACCCGGCTGCCGTGCACGGCGAGGGTGCCGGACCAGGAGGTCCAGTGCCCCGGTACGTCGGCGAGTTCGCCGGTCTCCGGGTCGAGGATGCCCAGCCGCTGGGAGCCCAGGCCGTGCAGGACGGCGATCAGCCCGTTCTCCAGGGGGTGGAACCAGCGCAGCCCGATCTTCCACAGCGGCCCGCCGAACTCCTCGCCCCGGGGCGGCAGAAGGCGGCTGCTGGGCACCACGCCCCCGGCCACCGCGTCGGGGCGGATGCGCTGGAGCTCCCACCAGTCGGCCAGGTCGGAGACGAACAGGAGGCTGCCGTCGCGGTCCCACTCGATCTGGCAGACCGACTCGTACTCATCGCCCACCAGGGGCCGTACGCCGGTGAATTCACCGTTCTCGGTGATCTCCGCCAGCATCACCACCGTGCCGTCCCAGGGCATGTGGGGGTGGTCCCAGGCGATCCAGGCGGCCCGCCGCCCGTCGTGCGAGACCCGGGGGCCGGTGACGAACCGGTGGCTGCCGTCGGAGAGTTCCCGTACGGCCGCGCGGTCCTCGGCGGCCGAGCCGTCCAGCGGTACGGCGGCGACCACACGGCGTACGTCGGTCGGCCCGGGACCGGTGAACTCCTCCAGAACGCACCACACTTCGCCCTGGGAGCCCTGGTCCGGACGCAGCTGCGGGTCCACCCAGCGCAGTCCGCCGCCGATGTCCGACACCGGGGTGAGCGGCCGGGGGGCGTCCGGCCCGTCGGGAGCGTACGCGTACAGGCGCTGGTCGGCGAAGTGGACGAAGACGACCAGCGGCCCGCCCTCCTCGCGCACCACGCCCGCCCAGGGCTGCCCGCCGTACTCGATCACCCGGCTGCGGGCGTTCCACGGGGCGGGCAGCACGGGGGCGGTGGTGCCGTCCGGACGGCGGCGCACCAGGGCGCTGCGACCGCCCTCGGCCGGGCGCGGCTCGGTCCACCAGACCTCGTCGCCGACGGTGCCGAGATGGTCGGGGCGGCCGTCGTGCGAGGCGGCGAGCGCCGCGTCGATGGGTGAGGGCCAGGAACCGTACGGGGCTTCGGGCACGGTGTTCACAGTGGAGGTCCCCCCTGGGAGCCGGTCGAGCGGTGCTGGTCAGGCTTTGCTGGTCAGGCGGTGCTGGTCAGGCTTTGCTGTTCGGACAGTACGGGTCGGGCGGCGCCGGTCCGGCGGTTTCAGGTCAGGCGGTCCGCAGGTAGTGGTCGAGGACGCAGACGCCGAAGTGGAGTGCGTCGACGGGGACGCGCTCGTCGACGCCGTGGAAGAGCGCCTGGTAGTCGAAGCCCGGCGGCAGCTTGAGCGGTGAGAAGCCGTAGCCGGTGATGCCGAGCCGGGAGAACTGCTTGGCATCGGTGCCGCCCGACATGCAGTACGGGACGGTGTGCCCGTCGGGGTCGAACTTCTCGATGGCGGCGCGGAGTCTGGCGTACGTGGGCGAGTCGACCGGCGCCTGGAGGGCGACCTCGCGGTGGTCGTACTCCCAGGAGACATCGGGTCCGGTCAGCCGGTCCAGGGTGGCGCGGAACTCGTCCTCGCCGCCGGGCACCGTACGCCCGTCGATGTAGGCGGTGGCGTGGCCGGGGATCACGTTGACCTTGTAACCGGCCGCGAGCATCGTCGGGTTGCTGCTGTTGCGGACGGTGTTCTCGACGAGGGCGGCGGCCGGGCCGAGCTTGCCGAGGAGCTGGGCCACGTCGAAGCCGGGCTCGTCCAGGTCGACGGTGATGCCGTGCAGGGCGGCGATCTCGGTGATCGCGGCCCGTACGGTCGGGGTGATCCGGATCGGCCACTCATGGGCGCCGATCCGGGCGACGGCGGCGGCGAGCGCGCTCACCGCGTTGGCCCGGTTGACCTTGGAACCGTGCCCGGCCCGGCCCTCGGCGGTCAGCTTCAGCCAGCCCGTGCCGCGCTCACCGGCCGCGATGGGGTAGAGGGAGAGACCGTGCCCGGCGTGGAAGGTGAACGCGCCGGACTCGCTGATGCCCTCCGTACACCCCTCGAAGAGGTCCGCGTGCCGGTCGGTGAGGAAGCCCGAGCCGTCCTCGGCGCTGGCCTCCTCGTCGGCGGTGTAGGCGATGACGATGTCGCGGCGGGGCCGGAACCCCTCGCGCGCCCATCCCCGTACGACGGCCAGGACCATCGCGTCCATGTTCTTCATGTCGACGGCCCCGCGCCCCCACACCACCCCGTCGCGGACCTCGCCGGAGAAGGGGTGCACGGTCCAGTCGGCGGGCTCGGCGGGCACCACGTCCAGGTGGCCGTGGACGAGGAGAGCGTCGGCCGACGGGTCGGTGCCGGGGATGCGGGCGACGACGTTGGTCCGGCCCGGGGTGCGCTCCAGCAGCACCGGTTCGAGCCCGGCCCCGGCCAGCCGCTCAGCGGTGTACTCGGCGGCCGGGCGCTCCCGGCAATCGCCGCCGCCCCGGTTGGTCGTGTCGATCCGGATCAGTTCGGAGGTGAAGGTCACCACCTCGTCGAGCGCCTGCCGGTCCACGGGGCCGAGCGGGCCGGGGACGGCCGGTTCGGGGGCGTCAGCCATATTGTTCCTCCACGGCGGACGACACGATGGTCGTCACCGCCTTGAACGTGCGGATACCTTCGTACATCGTCCCGCTGGTGTAGGCGACGCGCCTCTCACCGCTCGGGGCGACGCCGGGCACCACGGTCGCCGCGGCCGCCAGATGCTCGGCGTCGAACTCCAGCTCCACGGTGTACGTCCCGCCGGTGACGGGGGTCTGACGGACGGCGAGCGCGGTGGCCTCACGCGCGGCCGTCCGGATGTCCGCCGCGGTACGGGCGGGGGTGCGGCACACGGCCGCGTACCGCGATACGTAGTCCTTCACGGCGACCTTGCGGGCCCCGGGGGCGTACCCCTCGGCGTCCACGCAGGTCAGGTCGTCGCCGGTGACGAGGACGACGGGGACGCCGTACTCGGCGGCGACATGGGCGTTGAGAAGGCCCTCACTGGCACGGATCCCGTTGAGCCAGACCCCGGTGATGGAGTTGGCCAGGTAGGTGTGGGCGAGGACGCCTTCCGTACCGGCTCCGGTGTGGTAGCCGAGGAAGGCGATGCCGTCCACGTCCCCGTGCTGAATGCCCTCCACCATGGAGAGCGACTTGTGCTTGCCGGTGAGCATCTGGACGCGTTCGTCCATCTGCTCCAGCAGCAGGTTCCGCATCGACCAGTGGGCCTCGTTGATCAGGACCTCGTCCGCGCCGCCGTCGTAGAACCCGAGGGCGGCCGCGTTCACGTCGGAGGTGAACATCGGCCGGCAGCGCTCCCACTGCGGGGTGCCCGGCAGCACGTCGGCCGGCCAGGTCACTCCGGTGGCGCCCTCCATGTCGGCGCTGATGAGGATCTTCATGCCGCCACACCGTACGCCCCGGCGGCGGGCCGGGCCAGAGAGGGTGGCCCTGTCGCCGCTCCGGCCCGGCGAAGGTCCCTCCAGTGGTCTCCTCGGTGATCTCCTCAGTGGTCTCCTCCGGCGGGCGGTCAGCCGTTCTGGGCCCCGGGCAGCAGCTCCTCGATCCGGGCCAGCTCCTCGTCGCTGAACTCCAAATTCCGGACGGCCGCCACGCTGTTCTCCAGCTGGGTGACGCTGCTCGCGCCGACGACGGCGGAGGTGAGGCGGCCGCCGCGCAGCACCCAGGCCAGGGCCAGCTGGGCGAGCGACTGGCCGCGCTCCTTGGCCAGGGCGTCCAGGGCGCGCAGCCGCTCCACCAGCGCGGGCGTGACCGCGTCGGCCGTCAGGAACGGGCTGTCGCCCGCCGCGCGGGAGCCCGCCGGGATGCCGTTCAGATAGCGGTCGGTCAGGATGCCCTGCTCCAGCGGGGAGTAGGCGATGGAGCCGACGCCCAGTTCGTCGAGCGCGGTGAGCAGCCCGTCCTCGGGGCGGCGGTCGAGCATCGAGTAGCGGGGCTGGTGGATGAGCAGGGGCGTGCCGAGGTCCTGGAGGATCGCGGCGGCCTCGCGGGTCTGCTCGGCGGAGTAGTTGGAGAGGCCGACGTAGAGGGCCTTGCCCTGGCGTACGGCGGTGTCGAGCGCTCCCATCGTCTCTTCGAGCGGGGTCTCGGGGTCGGGGCGGTGGGAGTAGAAGATGTCGACGTACTCGACGCCCAGCCGCTTCAGGCTCTGGTCGAGGGAGCCGCGCAGGTACTTCCGCGAGCCCCACTCCCCGTACGGGCCGTCCCACATGTGGTAGCCCGCCTTGGTCGAGATGACGAGCTCGTCGCGGAGCTTCGCGAAGTCTCCGGCGAGCGCGCGGCCCAGGGTGAGTTCGGCGGAGCCGGGCGGCGGGCCGTAGTTGTTGGCCAGGTCGAAGTGGGTGATGCCCAGGTCGAAGGCGCGGCGCAGGATGCGGCCCTGCTCGTCGGGGGTCCTGTCGCCTCCGAAGTTGTGCCAGAGGCCGAGGGAGAGCGCGGGCAGCAGCAGACCGCTGCGGCCGGTGCGCCGGTAGGGCATGGCGGAGTAGCGGTCGGCGGACGGCAGGTACATGCGTAAGGCTCCGCGGGGTGAGGGATGAGGGGTGAGGGATGAGGGGTGACGGAGTCCAGGGTTCCGCAGATCGATCCAGCAGTCCAACAGGAGATTCCGCTCGGATTCATCACCTACAGTCCTCAATCATGGAACTGCGTCAGCTGGAGCACTTCGTCGCCGTCGCCGAGGAGCGGCACTTCACCCGCGCCGCCGAGCGCCTCGCCGTCTCGCAGTCCGGGCTCTCCGCCTCCGTACGGGCCCTGGAGCAGGAGCTGCGGACCCCGCTGTTCAGCCGCACCACCCGGACGGTCCGGCTCACCGAGGCGGGGCGGGCGCTGCTGGTGGAGGCGGAGCGCACGCTGGCGGGGGCGCGGGCGGCACGGGACGCGGTCGATGCCGTACGGGGGCTGCTGCGCGGGACGCTGACCCTGGGCGTCGAGCAGTGCGTGGCGGGGGTGAGCCCGGCCCGGCTGCTGGCCGCCTTCCACCGGGCCCACCCGCAGCTGGAGCTCCGGCTGCGGCAGGAGGGGACGAGCAGCCTGCTGGACGGGGTGGCCGGGGGGCGCCTGGACCTCGCGTTCGCCGCCACGGTCGGCCCGGCGGAGTGGCGCGGGGAGCTGCTGCCGCTGGCCCGGGAGGAGATGGTGGTGCTCTGTGCGGCGGACCACCGGCTGGCCGGGCGGGACCGGGTGGCGTGGGAGGAGTTGCCGGGCGAGTCGTTCATCGACTTCCATCCGGACTGGGGGCCGCGCCGGGCGGCGGACGAGGCGTTCGCGGCGGCGGGGGTCCGGCGGACGGTGGGCCTGGAGGTCAACGACGTCCACAGCCTGCTGGAGCTGGTGCAGGAGGGGCTGGGGATCGCGGTGGTGCCGCACCACTTCTCCCGCAAGCCGGAGGCGGCCCGGCTGGTCGCGGTGGAGGTGGAGCCGGTGGGCGGGGAGCGGGCGGTCTACGAGAGCGTGGTGGTCCTTCCGGCGGCGCGGAGCCTGAGCCCGGGGGCGCGGGCGCTGATGCGGCTGGTGCGGGAGGACGCGGTACGGGAGGCGGGGGCGCGCTGAGCCCTTGCGGGCTTGGTCTCACATCCTCGGCGCACCCGCCCCCGTACGCCTCAGTCCTCGTGGCCCAGCTGGAGGTCCCGTTCGGTGCGGCCGCCGCCCGCCACTTGGAGCACGGTCGCGACCGGCGGGTATCCGGCGGCGATCACCGTGTACTCGCCGGAGGACAGGTCCACGAACCGGAACGATCCGTCGGGCCCGGTGGTGAGCGTGTGCACCACGTTGCCCGCCGCGTCCAGCAGGGTGACCCGGGCATCCTCCACGGGCCGCCCGCCGGTGGCCCGGACGGTGCCGCGCAGCACGGCCCCGCCCGCCAGCTCGATGTCCTGCCGGGTCTCGCGGGCCGCCTGGACGCTGACCGGGAGGGCGGCCGGGCGGTAGGCGGGGGCACTCGCGGCGAGGGTGTACTCGCCCGCGACCAGCTCGGTGATGACGTAGCCGCCCTCGCGCCCGGTGCGGGTGGAGGCGACGACCTCGCCGCGTACGTCGGTGAGGGTGACGGCCGCGTCCCGTACGGGCACACCGTCCGCCGTGCGGACGGACCCGGCGAGCCGTCCGGCGCCGCCGAGGACCACGTCCACTTCTACGGGGCGGTCGCCCACGGTGACGCTGACGGCCTGCGGCTGGTGGCCGCCCGCCGCGGCGATGAGGACGTACGAACCGGCCCCCGGGACGCTCAGCGCGTACCGCCCGTCCTCGCCGCTGGCCCCGCGCCCGATCTGCTGCCCCTGGATGTCGATGAGGGTGAGGGCGGCCCGGTCCACCTTCGTACCGTCGGGGTGCTGGACGCTGCCGCGGACGGGCACACCGGAGAGCCGGGACGATGCGGTGCGGGCGGCGGGGACCGGCGCGGGCTCGGTGGCCGCTTCGGGGCTGTGGTGGGACACCAGCGGTTTCTCCTTGAGGAAGAAGGCGAGGACCAGGCCGAGGACGAGCACCGGCACGAGGTAGAGGAAGATGCGCGGCATCGCGTCCACGTACGCCTGGATGTAGGCGTCGCGCAGCGCGGGCTCCATCGCGTGGACGGTCTGCGGGGTGATCGACTCGGGCGGGGGCAGCTCCACGCCCGTGGGCAGGCGGACGCCGAGGGCGTCGGAGAGCCGCCCCGCGAACAGGGTCCCGAAGACGGCGGCGCCGACGCTGCCGCCGATCTGCCGGAAGTAGTTGTTGGCACTGGTGGCGGTGCCGAGGTCGGCGGGGCGTACGGAGTTCTGCACGGCGAGCACGAGGACCGACATGACCAGGCCGATACCGGTGCCGAGGACGGCCTGCCAGAGGCTGTACGCGAGGCGGGAGGTGCCTGCCTCCAGGCCCGAGAGCAGCCACATGCCGACGACCGAGACGGCGCCGCCGACGATGGGGTAGATCCGGTAGCGGCCGGTACGGGTGATGAGCCGGCCGGAGACGATGGAGCCGCCGACGATGCCGAGCATCATCGGCAGCATCAGGAGCCCGGATTCGGTGGCGCTGGCGCCGTCGACCATCTGGAGGTAGGTCGGCAGATAGCTGGCCGCGCCGAAGAGCGCGATGCCGATGACGGCGCCGATCAGTCCGGTGATGTTGAAGATCGAGTCGCGGAACAGCCGTAGCGGGATGACCGGTTCGGCCGCGCGGTGCTCGACGGCGACGAAGAGGAGTGCGGTGACGACGGCTCCGGCCGTGAGGCCCAGGATGGTGCGCGAGCCCCAGGCGTACTCGGTGCCGCCCCAACTGGTCACCAGCACCAGGCAGGTGGAGGCCACGGCCAGCAACAGGGCGCCCAGGACGTCGAGTCGGGGCCGTACAGCGGGCTTGGGAAGCTTGAGCACGACCGCGATCACGGCGAACGTGACCAGCCCGAACGGCACGTTGATGAAGAAGCACCAGCGCCAGGAGGCGTGGTCGGTGAAGAAGCCGCCGAGCAGTGGTCCGGCCACCGAGGCGAGGCCGAAGACCGCGCCGATGAGGCCCATGTACCGGCCGCGCTCCCGGGGCGGGACGATGTCCGCGATGATCGCCTGGACACCGATCATGAGCCCGCCGCCGCCGACGCCCTGGAGCGCGCGGAAGGCGATCAGCTCGTCCATGGTCCGCGACCAGCCGGCCAGCGCGGAGCCGATCACGAAGACGACGATCGCGAACTGGAAGACGCCCTTGCGGCCGAAGAGGTCGCCGAGCTTGCCGTAGAGCGGCAGGACGATGGTGGAGGCGAGCAGATAGGCGGTGACCGCCCAGGACATCTTCTCCAGGCCGTGCAGCTCACCGACGATCTTCGGCAGGGCGGTGGCGACGATCATCTGGTCGAGCGCCGCGAGCAGCAGGGTGAGCATCAGCCCGAGGAAGACCATGCGGACCCGGCGGGGGCTGATCGCCCCGGCCGCCGGGAGCGGGCCGGGGCCGGCCGGTGGCGGCGGCTCTTCCCCGAGAGCCGCCGTGCCGTCCGGACCGTCCTTCACCAGCGTGATACCGCCCACCACGTAACGCTCCCCTCGTCGCATCTGCGCCGCCCATTTCTCGCATCGCGCGGCAAGGCGGGGCAAACGGTGACGAGGGGCGCGCAGGGCGCGTACGGAGGGCTTATGCGCCGGTCGGAGCCGCTACGGCGCACCACCGGCCGCCCCGGAAAACCACCCGTTCCGGTGAGGCGGCCCGGTCGGCCGGAGCCGGGCCGTTCGAGGCCCGGCATCAAACAAGGTGACTACTTCTCGACGAACAGGGTGACTACTTCTCGACCTCGGTGGCGAGGTTCTGGAGCAGCTCGTCGTAGATGCGGCCGAGGCCCTTGGGGGCGAAGGTCCGCTCGAAGAAGCCGCCGATGCCGCCGGCGCCGTCCCAGACGGTGGTGACGACGGCCTTGGACTTCCCCTCACCGGCCGGGGTGACGGTCCAGGTGGTGACCATGGAGGAGTTGCGGTCCTTCTCGACGAGCTGCCCGTCGGTCGGCTCGGTGACCTCCAGCAGGCAGTCACGGACCCGCTTGCTGGTCGCCTGGAGCTTCCAGTGGACGAGGGTGCCCTCGCCGTCGCCGCCCTCCCGGACCTCGTACTCGCTGAAGTGCGCGGTCAGCACCTTGCCGCGGACGTCCTTGTAGTCGGCCAGCGCGTCGAACACCGCCTCTGCGTCCGCCGCGATGATCCGCTCCGTGGTGGCCTCGACCTGCGCCATGGCTGTTCCTCCAGCACTTCGGTTGTCCGGGGTGATTCGGGGGTTGGGGGGTGTCCTGGGCTGAGCCAACCACCTCCGGTACGACCGCTCAAAATCGGGGTCGACGGGCCGGTTCACACGATCAAGGGAACACATGTTCTATTCTGTGGCCAGTGCTACCGAGGAGGCGTCCATGCGCTGGGACAATCTGGTCGAAAACAGCCCCATGACCGGCAACAGCGCGCTCTTCGCCGCGGACGCGGTGACCACGCGCACCTTCGACACCCCGGAATTCCGGGGCATCACGTTCCACGAGATCCGGGCCCGTTCGATTCTGAACCGGGTGCCCGGGGCCTCGCGGATGCCGTTCGAATGGACGGTGAACCCCTACCGGGGCTGCTCGCACGCCTGCGTCTACTGCTTCGCCCGCAAGACGCACAGCTATCTGGACCTGGACACCGGCATCGGGTTCGACTCCCAGATCGTCGTCAAGATCAACGCCGCCGGGCTGCTCCAGCGGGAGCTGGCCTCCCGGCACTGGCAGGGCGAGCACATCGCGATGGGGACCAATGTCGACTGCTACCAGAGGGCGGAGGGACGCTACCGGCTCATGCCGGGCATCATCACGGCCCTGCGCGACCGGGCGAACCCCTTCTCGATCCTGACGAAGGGCACCCTGATCCTGCGGGACCTGGAGCTGCTGCGGCAGGCCGCCGAGGTCACGGAGGTCGGCGTCTCGGTCTCCGTCGGCTTCACCGACCGTGAGCTGTGGCGCACGGTCGAACCCGGCACCCCCTCCCCCGGACGCCGTCTCGACGTGGTGCGCGCCCTCACCGAGAGCGGGATCGGCTGCTCGGTCCTGATGGCCCCCGTGATCCCCTTCCTCGGCGACAGCCCCGAGCAGCTGCGCGCCACGGTCTCCGCCATCGCCGCGGCCGGGGCGTCCTCGGTGACCCCGCTGGTCCTGCATCTGCGCCCCGGCGCGCGCGAGTGGTACATGCGGTGGCTCGGGCTCCACCATCCGCATCTGGTGGAGCGGTACGAGCGGATGTACGCGGGCGGGGCGTACGCCCCCACCTGGTACCAGCGCCGGATCACACGTCAGGTGCACGAACTGGCGGACGAGTTCGGCATCGGCCCGGCACACCGGGGCGAGGCCCGCCGGATCACCCCCGCGCGGACGGTGGAGGGGCCGGAGCAGGAGCCGGGGCCGACGCAGCTCACGCTGTTGTGAGGCCGTGAAGCCTGTGCCGTCTCCCCGTAACGCCTCCCGCCCGCAGACCCGTAACAACGCCTCCCGTCCGCAGACCCGTAACGCGTAGACCCGTAACGCCTCCCGCAGGGCCGATGGCGTGACCGTACGGGTCAACTCCGCGCGGAATCGACCCCCGGCCCGAGGATCTCGGAGAGCATGCGGCGGGGACCGGCCATCCGCCGCCATGTCCCCTCCACCTCGGGAGGCCCCATGACGAAACGTGCAGGAATTCTGGTCGCCGCCGGTGCGACGGTCGCCGGTCTGCTGGCCGCCGCCCCGGCCCCGGCCGCCGCTTCCTCCGGGACGAGCGCGCCGCCCGCCCCGGAGCTCGCGTGGACCGGCTGTCCGACGGAGAACCATCCGACGCTCCAGTGCGCGAAGGTCAGCGCCCCGCTGGACCACGACGACCCCACGGGCCGGCAGATCACCCTCGCCCTGTCCCGCGTCCCGCACACCGCGAAGACCTACCAGGGCCCGCTGCTGGTCAACCCGGGCGGGCCGGGCGGCAGCGGTCTCTCCATGGCCGGATTCGTGGCGTCGGCGCTGCCGAAGAAGGTGGCCGCCCAGTACGACGTGATCGGGTTCGCCCCGCGCGGGGTGGGGAAGAGCACCCCGGCGCTGAACTGCCTGCCCGGCCACTCCGATCCCGTACGCCCGGACTCGGTGCCCGCCTCCTACCGGGACGAGCGGGTCAACCGCGACCGGGCGGCGGCCTTCGCCCGCGCCTGCGGGGAGAAGCACGGCGATGTGCTGCCGTACATGGACACCATCAGCGCCGCGAAGGACCTCGACGTGATCCGCCGGGCGCTGGGCGCGAAGCAGATCAACTACTTCGGTTACTCCTACGGCACCTATCTCGGCGCGGTCTACGCGAAACTGCACCCGGAGCGGGTGCGGCGCCTGGTCCTGGACTCGGTCGTCGACCCGGACGACGTCTGGTACCAGGGCAACCTCAACCAGGACTACGCCTTCGACGACCGCCACAAGGCGTTCGCGGCCTGGGTGGCGAAGCACGACGCCACGTACGGGCTCGGCACCGACCCGGCCGGGGTGGAGGCCGCCTGGTACCGGATGCGGGCGGCCGTCGCCGCCGAGCCTGCGGCGGGCAAGGTCGGGGCGAGCGAGCTGGAGGACACCTTCCTGCCCGGCGGGTACTACAACGGATACTGGCCCTACCTCGCCGAGGCGTTCGCCGCGTACGTCAACGACCAGGACACCGAGGCGCTGGTGACGGCGTACGAGAACTTCGGCGCCACCGGGCCGGGCGGCGACAACAGCTACTCCGTCTACCTCGCCGTCCAGTGCCGCGACGCGGGGTGGCCCCGGCACTGGAGCACCTGGCGCAACGACACGCGCCGCATCCACGACAAGGCGCCCTTCATGGCCTGGAACAACACCTGGTACAACGCACCGTGCGCGAGCTGGCCGGTGGCGCCGCTCACCCCGGTCCAGGTGACCAACGACCGTCTCCCGGCGGCCCTGATCCTCCAGGCCACCGGCGACGCGGCGACCCCGTACCCCGGCGCGGTGAGCATGCACCGCAAGCTGAAGGGCTCCAGCTTCGTGGTGGAGGAGGGCGGCGGCAACCACGGCATCACGCTGAGCGGCAACGCCTGCCTGGACAAGCACCTGACGGCCTATCTGACCGACGGGACCGTCCCGCGCGGCCGGGGCAGGGACGGCGAGGCGGACGCGGTCTGCGCGGCCCTCCCGGACCCGAAGCCGCTGCCCGCGGCGAAGGCGGCGGCCCAGTCGGTGGACAACAGCGCGGGCAGCCGTCTGCACGGGCTGCTGGGGCCCCGCCACTGAGGGAGGGGGCGCGCGCCTCCCTCAGCGGCGGGAGGGGCGCGCGCCTCGGTTTTCGGGCCGGAGTGCGCGCCCCGGAGTGTGTGCCCCGGCTTTCGGGTCGGGGCGTGTCACCTCGCACCTCTGCTTGCGGGCCTGGGCACGCCCCCCGCGCTTTTGCTTCCGGGCGCCGGGGCGCGTCACCCCCGCGCCTCTGCTTCCAGACCGGGGGCACGTCACCCCCGCACCTCTACGAAAGCCGCTCCAGCGCCTGAGCCGCCGCGGCGCCCAGCCGGGGGTGCGGGAGGGCCGCTCTGAGGACCGGGCGGGCCCGGATGTCGTGGAGCTGCCCGAGCCCCTCGACGCAGGCCAGCGCCACCCGCCAGTGCGGCTCCTCCGGGGCCAGCAGCCGCTCCAGCGTGGCGACCAGGGCCGGGACCGCCTCGGGGGCCCGCAGGGTGGTGAGCAGACGGACCGGATGCACGGCGTACGCGGTGCGCAGGGTGTTGGTGGCGAGCGCGGCGGCGGCCCGGGGCGTGCGGGGGTCGTTCAGCTCGGCCAGGGCGTGGGAGGCGGAGACGCAGCGTTCGGGGTCGCGGTGGTTGAGCAGGAGCACCAGCGCCTCGAAGGCCCGCCGGTCACCCGCGCAGCCGAGCCGGAAGGCGGCGATCTCACGGGCCCACAGAGGGCGCTGCGGCTCCACCAGGACGCGGGCCAGCATCTCGTTGTCGTCGGTCGCCAGGAGCAGCTCGTACGCGGCGGACCCGGCCGCCTCGTCCCGTAACCGGTCCATGAGCGAACGGAGTTCCTCATCCATGACGCTCAGCGTATCCATGAACACGCTCCGTGCGGGACGGGTTCGGGGAGTCGATGTGGTCCAGCGCACAAAGACTCAGGGGTGGCGCGCTCGTTACTCGCCGGTTAATCTCATCTGAGCGGGAACACACTCCCCGCAGCTCCGGTGGCCTGGTGACGCAGCCACCCGGAGTGCTTGTCGGTTCGGCAGTTCTTCAGTGCGACGCGACTCCGGGACAGAGTCCGTCACCCCTCCCGGCCGGGCGTGCTCCCAGCGCCCCCGGCCCCGCGCTTCACGACACGCATCCCGCATGCCGCGCGCCGCTCCCTCATCGCCGCGCGCGCCGTGCTCCCACAGTCGTCACTCACCCTGGAGTCCCGTGATGGACACCCCGCTCTCCACCATTGCCGTCGTCGGCCTCGGCACCATGGGCACCGGTATCGCCGAGGTCCTGGCTCTCGCGGGCCGCGAGGTCATCGGTATCGACATCAGCGAGGCGGCCGCCCGGCAGGCCGTCACCTCCCTCGAAACGTCCACCGCACGGGCCGTCGGGCGCGGGCGGATCACCGAGCAGGAGCGGGCCGCCGCGCTCGCCCGGTTCCGTACCTCCGACACCCTCCGGGCCGCCGCCGAGGCCGAGCTGGTCATCGAGGTCGTGCCGGAGTCGTACGAGATCAAGCAGCAGGTGTTCCGGGAGCTGGACGCGATCGTCTCCCCCGCCGCGATCCTCGCCACCGGGACGAACGCCCTGTCGGTGACCCGGCTGGCCGCCGAGTCCCAGCACCCCGAGCGCGTGCTCGGCCTGCACTTCTTCAACCCGGCGCCCGCGATGAAGCTGGTCGAGGTGGTCTCCTCGGTGCTGACCGCGCCGCCCGCCGTCGAGGCCGTCACCCGGCTGGCCCGGGAGCTGGGCAAGGAGCCGGTCGCGGTCGGGGACCGGCCCGGGTTCGTCGCGGACGGGCTGCTCTTCGGCTATCTCAACCAGGCCGCCGCGATGTACGAGGCGAACTACGCGTCCCGCGAGGACATCGACGCGGCGATGAAGCTGGGCTGCGGACTGCCGATGGGCCCGCTCGCCCTGCTGGACCTGATCGGGATCGACACCGCCCGTACGGTCCTGGAGGCCATGTACGCCGCCTCCCACGACCGCCTCCACGCCCCCGCCCCCGTCCTCGGCCAGCTCAGCGAGGCGGGGCTGACCGGACGCAAGGCGGGGCGCGGCTTCTACACGTACGACGCCCCGGGCGGCCAGGACGTGGTGCCCGACGCGCTGACCCCTTCCGCGGGGACGGCGGCCGGTGACGGGCGCTCCATCGCCTCCGTCGGGGTCGCGGGCTCCGGGACCATGGCCTCCGGGATCGCCGAGGTCTTCGCCAAGGCCGGGTACACCGTGGTCCTGGCCGCGCGCGGCCAGGAGAAGGCGGACCTCGCCAAGGCCCGGATCGCGAAGTCGCTGGAGCGCTCGGTGACCAAGGGGCGGCTCACCGCCGAGGCCCGGGACGAGACGCTGGCGCGGATCACGGCGGCCGGTTCGCTGGACGCGTTCGCCGAGGTCGACCTCGCCGTGGAGGCCGTCGCCGAGGACCTGGAGATCAAGCAGCAGCTCTTCGCCACCCTGGACAAGGTCTGCCGCCCGGGCGCGGTCCTCGCCACCACCACCTCCTCCCTTCCCGTCATCGCCATCGCCCGGGCCACCGCCCGGCCCGAGGACGTCATCGGGATGCACTTCTTCAACCCGGCGCCCGCGATGAAGCTGGTCGAGGTCGTCCGTACGGTCCTGACCGCCGACGACGTGCACGCCACGGTCCGCGCGGTCTGCGCGAAGATCCGCAAGCACCCGGTGGACTGCGGGGACCGGGCCGGGTTCATCGTGAACGCGCTGCTGTTCCCGTACCTCAACAACGCGATCAAGATGGTCGAGGAGCACTACGCCTCGCTGGACGACATCGACGCGGCGATGAAGCTGGGCGGCGGCTACCCGATGGGCCCGTTCGAACTGCTGGACGTCGTGGGGCTGGACGTCTCCCTCGCCATCGAGAAGGTGCTGCACAAGGAGTTCCGTGACCCGGGGCTCGCCCCGGCGCCGCTGCTGGAGCACCTGGTGGCCGCGGGCTGCCTCGGCCGCAAGACGGGCCGTGGCTTCCGCGAGTATGCCCGCCGCTGACCCGGGAGCCGGGTGGGGCGGGCTGCTGGGACCCTCCGGCGGTCCGCCCCCGCAGGCGCGCTCTCCTGCACCGATGCGTTACGTTCATGCCATGTCCCAGCCCGCCAAGTCACCCCGTGCCACCGCCGCGTCCGACGCCCCGGAGACCGCCGCGGGAACGCGCGCCGCCGCCCAACGGCTCAAGATGCGCCGCGAACTGGCCGCAGCCGCGATGGAACTCTTCGCCACGAAGGGGTACGAGGCCACGACCGTCGACGAGATCGCGGGCGCGGCGGGCGTCGCCCGGCGGACCTTCTTCCGCCACTTCCGCTCCAAGGAAGAGGCCATCTTCCCGGACCACGACGACACCCTCGTCAGGGCCGAGGCCGTCCTGAACGCCGCCCCCGCGCACGAGCACCCCCTCGACACCGTGTGCCGCGGCATCAAGGAAGTCATGAAGATGTACGCGGCCAAGCCCGCCGTCTCCGTGGCCCGTTACAAACTGACCCGCGAGGTCCCGACCCTCCGGGAGGCCGAGATCGCGTCGGTGGCCCGCTACGAGCGGCTGTTCACCCGCTATCTGCTGGGCCACTTCGACGAGCGCGACCACCACGTGGGCAACGACGACCCGCTGCTGGCGGAGGTGGCCGCGTCCGCCGTGGTCACCGCGCACAACCACGTACTGCGCCGCTGGCTGCGGGCGGGCGGCCAGGGCGATGTGGAGGCTCAGCTCGACCGGGCCTTCGCCATCGTGCGGGACACCTTCGGCACCGGCATCGGGGCGGGCCGGACCGCCCAGGCCGAGCCCGTCCGGGCCCCGGCGGCGACGGTGGCGGCCGAGGGCGAGGTGCTGGTGGCGGTGGCCCGTACGGACGCCCCGCTGGACGAGGTCATGCGGACGATCCAGCAGGCGCTCAAGGAGCGCTGAGCCCGGGGGCCTTCGGCGGGACCGTCCGACGCGGGCGCGGCGATCCGTCCGGCCCGCGTGGCAGCCGAAAACCGCTGGTCCGCCGGGCACCGCTGTGCTGAGGTGCGCGGATGCGATCACCTGAGCACGCCATCGAGACCCGCCGTCTCTTCGACCGCGAGATGCGGGAGCACGCCCGTCCGGACGGGCCCGGCGTACGCGTCGAGCGCGTCGGCCCCGTCGTACGACAGGTGGGCGGGCCCGACGACTGGAACGGCGTGGTGTGGTCGGACCCGGGGCTGGACGCGGCCGGGGCCGACGCCGCCATCGCCGCGCAGATCGAGCACTGTACGACGCTCGGCCTGCCGGATTTCGAGTGGAAGCTGTACGCCCACGACCGCCCGGCCGACCTGGGCGACCGGCTGCGGGCGGCCGGGTTCGTACCGGAGGAGCCGGAGGCCCTGCTGGTGGCACCCGCCGACCTGCTGTCCGGGCTGGTCGAGCTGCCCGAGGGGGTCACCCTGCGGCCGGTGACCGACGCGGCGGGCGCGGAGCTGATGGCCAGGGCCCATGAGCGGGCGTTCGGGACCGACGGGAGCCGCCTGCTCCACCAGGTGGTGCGGCGGTTGGAGGAGGCTCCTGAGGACTTCGTGGCGGTCATGGCGGTGGACGGCGCCGGGGAGCCGGTCTGCTCGGGACGGATGGAGCTGTACCCGGGTACGGGCTTCGCCGGGCTCTGGGGCGGCGGGACGGTGACCGCCTGGCGTGGGAAGGGCGTCTACCGGGCGCTGGTGGCGTACCGGGCCCGGATCGCCGCCGAGCGCGGCTACCGGTACCTCCAGGTCGACGCGACCGGCATGTCCGCCCCGATCCTGGGCCGGCTCGGCTTCACGGAGCTGGGGACGACGACGCCGTATGTGTACCGACCCGGCCGGTAACCGCATGCCAGCAGGACAGAACGTCTCGTAACACCCATCGTGTTGCTCATGCGTGCCTACGAGATGACAAGTGAGAGAAATTGTTGGCACTGGGTGCCTTGCCACGTGTCACGGAGTGCCATACGTTGAAGGTGTCCGGGCGGCCGGCGTGCTGGGATCTCACGTACGCCGGCTGTCCCCGCAACCACCGTGCTGCGCGCCCGGACGCCTGCGTCACAGGCACCCTTCTGCTCCACCCGAGCAAGCCGAAGCTCCCCCTCGCCGAACCGACGGCAATACACCTCCACACCGCACCGCACCCCTGCCAGCAGGGCCCCTCAAGCGTTCCCTCGACGCCGCATCACCGGAGGCAACACCGTGAAGGAAATCCTGGACGCGATCCAATCGCAGGACAGTACGGCCGCTGACTTCGCGGCCCTGTCCCTCCCCGAGTCCTACCGCGCGATCACCGTGCACAAGGACGAGGCGGAGATGTTCGCGGGGCTCGAATCCCGTGACAAGGACCCCCGCAAGTCGCTCCACCTGGACGAGGTCCCGGTCCCCGAACTCGGCCCCGGCGAGGCCCTCGTCGCCGTGATGGCCAGTTCGGTGAACTACAACTCCGTCTGGACCTCGATCTTCGAGCCGGTCTCCACCTTCGGCTTCCTGGAGCGGTACGGCAGGCTCAGCGAGCTCACCAAGCGCCACGACCTGCCGTACCACGTCATCGGCTCCGACCTGGCAGGCGTCGTCCTGCGTACCGGCCCCGGCGTGAACGCCTGGAACCCGGGCGACGAGGTCGTCGCGCACTGCCTCTCCGTCGAGCTGGAGTCCTCCGACGGCCACAACGACACGATGCTCGACCCCGAGCAGCGCATCTGGGGGTTCGAGACCAACTTCGGCGGGCTCGCCGAGATCGCGCTCGTCAAGTCCAACCAGCTGATGCCCAAGCCCCAGCACCTCAGCTGGGAGGAGGCCGCGGCTCCGGGCCTGGTCAACTCGACCGCGTACCGCCAGCTCGTCTCGCGCAACGGCGCGGGGATGAAGCAGGGCGACAACGTGCTGATCTGGGGCGCCAGCGGCGGACTCGGCTCCTACGCCACCCAGTTCGCGCTGGCCGGCGGTGCCAACCCGATCTGTGTCGTCTCCTCCCCGGAGAAGGCGGACATCTGCCGGGCGATGGGCGCCGAGGCGGTCATCGACCGCAACGCGGACGGCTACAAGTTCTGGAAGGACGAGCGCACCCAGGACCCGAAGGAGTGGAAGCGCTTCGGCAAGCGCATCCGCGAGTTCACCGGCGGCGAGGACATCGACATCGTCTTCGAGCACCCGGGCCGCGAGACCTTCGGCGCCTCGGTCTACGTCACCCGCAAGGGCGGCACCATCACCACCTGCGCCTCCACCTCCGGCTATATGCACGAGTACGACAACCGCTACCTGTGGATGTCCCTCAAGCGCATCATCGGCTCCCACTTCGCCAACTACCGCGAGGCGTGGGAGGCCAACCGCCTCATCGCCAAGGGCAAGATCCACCCGACGATCTCCAAGACGTACACCCTGGAAGAGACCGGCCAGGCCGCCCACGACGTCCACCGCAACGCCCACCAGGGCAAGGTCGGCGTCCTGGCACTGGCTCCGCGCGAGGGTCTGGGCGTGCGCAACGAGGAACTGCGCGAGCAGCACATCGACGCCATCAACCGCTTCCGCAACGTCTGAGGTTCTCCCATGAACGAACGTCAGAAGGACCGGCCCTGGCTCATGCGGACGTACGCCGGTCACTCGACCGCCGAGGCGTCCAACGAGCTGTACCGCCGCAACCTCGCCAAGGGCCAGACGGGTCTCTCGGTCGCCTTCGATCTGCCGACGCAGACCGGATACGACCCGGACCACATCCTCGCCCGCGGCGAGGTGGGCCGTGTCGGTGTGCCCGTCTCGCACCTCGGTGACATGCGCCGACTGTTCCAGGACATCCCCCTGGAGCAGATGAACACCTCGATGACGATCAACGCGACCGCCATGTGGCTGCTGGCGCTCTACCAGGTGGTCGCGGAGGAGCAGGGGGCCGACCCCCACAAGCTCCAGGGGACCACGCAGAACGACATCGTGAAGGAGTACCTCTCGCGCGGGACGCACGTCTTCCCGCCGGTGCCCTCGCTGCGGCTGACCACCGACATGATCACGTACACGGTCAACCGCATCCCCAAGTGGAACCCGATCAACATCTGCAGCTACCACCTCCAGGAGGCGGGGGCCACCCCGGTCCAGGAGATCGCGTACGCCATGTCGACCGCCATCGCGGTGCTCGACGCGGTCCGCGACTCGGGCCAGGTGCCTCAGGAGAAGTTCGGTGATGTGGTCGCCCGGATCTCGTTCTTCGTGAACGCGGGCGTCCGCTTCATCGAGGAGATGTGCAAGATGCGCGCCTTCGGCCGCATCTGGGACCGCGTCACCCGTGAGCGGTACGGCATCACCGACGCCAAGCAGCGCCGCTTCCGCTACGGCGTCCAGGTCAACTCCCTCGGCCTGACCGAGGCGCAGCCGGAGAACAACGTCCAGCGCATCGTCCTGGAGATGCTGGCCGTCACCCTCTCCAAGGACGCCCGCGCCCGCGCCGTACAGCTCCCGGCCTGGAACGAGGCGCTGGGGCTGCCGCGCCCCTGGGACCAGCAGTGGTCGCTCCGGATCCAGCAGGTGCTGGCCCACGAGAGCGATCTGCTGGAGTACGAGGACATCTTCGCCGGTTCGCACGTCATCGAGGCCAAGGTGGAGTCCCTGGTCGAGGAGTCGCTGGCGGAGATCGACCGGATCCAGCAGATGGGCGGCGCGATGGCGGCCGTCGAGTCCGGCTACCTCAAGTCGGAGCTGGTCTCCTCGCACGCGGCCCGGCGGGCGAGGATCGAGGGCGGCGAGGAGAAGATCGTCGGCGTCAACATCTACGAGACGACCGAGCCCAACCCGCTCACCTCCGACCTCGACGGCGCGATCATGACCGTCGACCCGGCGAACGAGGCCCGGGTCGTCGCCGCCCTCCACGAGTGGCGCGACAACCGCGACGAGGCCCGGGCGACGGAGGCACTGGCCGCGCTGAAGAAGGCCGCGGCGGGCACCGAGAACATGATGGAAGCCACCGTTGAGTGCGCCCGCGCGGGCGTCACCACCGGCGAGTGGTCCTGGGCGCTGCGGGACGTCTTCGGCGAGTTCCGCGCACCCACCGGGGTCTCCTCGGCCCCGGTCGCGGTGGCCGCCGAGCCGGGCAGCACGCTCTCGCTGGTCCGCGAGAAGGTCACCCGTACCGCCGCCGATCTGGGCGTGGGACGGCTGCGCCTGCTGGTCGGCAAGCCGGGCCTGGACGGGCACTCCAACGGGGCCGAGCAGATCGCCGTACGGGCGCGGGACGCCGGGTTCGAGGTGGTCTACCAGGGCATCCGGCTGACCCCCGAGCAGATCACCGACGCGGCGCTCGCCGAGGACGTGCACTGCGTGGGGCTCTCCATCCTCTCCGGCTCGCACGCGGAGCTGGTGCCCGATGTGCTGCACCGGCTGCGCGAGGCCGGGGCGCCGGACATCCCCGTGATCGCGGGCGGCATCATCCCCCCGGCGGACGCCGCCGCGCTCATCGAAGCCGGTGTGGCCGCCGTCTTCACCCCGAAGGACTTCGGCATCACCGAGATCATCGGCCGTATCGTCGACGAGATCCGGAAAGCGAACAAGCTCGACCCTCTGGAGGTCTCCGCATGACCACGCCCACCCCCGTGAACCGGCTGCGGCCCCGCCGCTCGTGTCTGGCCGTCCCCGGCTCCAACCCGCGCTTCCTGGAGAAGGCCCAGGGCCTCCCCGCCGACCAGGTCTTCCTGGACCTGGAGGACGCCTGCGCGCCGCTCGCCAAGGAGGGCGCCCGCCACCACATCGTGGACGCGCTCAACAACGGTGACTGGAGCGGCAAGACCCGGGTCGTGCGGGTCAACGACTGGACGACGCACTGGACGTACCGGGACGTCATCACGGTCGTCGAGGGCGCGGGCCCCAACCTCGACTGCATCATGCTGCCGAAGGTCCAGGACGCCCAGCAGGTCGTGGCGCTGGACCTGCTGCTGACCCAGATCGAGAAGACGATGGGCTTCGAGGTCGGCAGGATCGGCATCGAGGCGCAGATCGAGAACGCCAAGGGCCTGGTGAACATCGACGAGATCGCCGCCGCCTCGCCCCGGCTGGAGACGCTGATCTTCGGCCCGGCCGACTTCATGGCCTCGATCAACATGAAGACCCTGGTCGTCGGCCAGCAGCCGCCCGGCTACCCGGCGGACGCGTACCACTACATCCTGATGCGCATCCTGATGGCGGCCCGCACGCACGATCTCCAGGCGATCGACGGCCCGTTCCTCCAGATCCGTGACGTGGACGCCTACCGCGAGGTGGCCGGCCGCGCCGCCGCCCTCGGCTTCGACGGCAAGTGGGTGCTGCACCCCGGCCAGGTCGACGCGGCCAACGAGGTGTTCTCGCCCTCGCAGGAGGACTACGACCACGCCGAGCTGATCCTCGACGCCTACGACTGGTGCACCTCCGAGGAGGGCGGCAAGAAGGGCTCCGCGATGCTCGGCGACGAGATGATCGACGAGGCCAGCCGCAAGATGGCCCTGGTCATCGCGGGCAAGGGCCGGGCCGCCGGAATGCAGCGCACCTCCAAGTTCGAAGCCCCGGAGGCCTGATCATGCAGTTCGGACGCACCTTTGAGGAGTTCGAGGTCGGTGCGGTCTACAAGCACTGGCCCGGGAAGACGGTCACGGAGTACGACGACCACCTCTTCTGCCTGCTGACCATGAACCACCACCCGCTGCACATGGACAGCAACTACGCGGAGAAGACGACCGACTTCGGGAAGAACGTCGTCGTCGGCAACTACATCTACTCGCTGCTGCTCGGCATGTCGGTGCCGGACGTCTCGGGCAAGGCCATCGCCAACCTGGAGGTCGAGTCGCTCAGGCACATCGCGCCGA
The DNA here is from genome assembly GCF_042750035.1 of Streptomyces sp. NPDC059452. NCBI lineage: Bacteria > Bacillati > Actinomycetota > Actinomycetes > Kitasatosporales > Streptomycetaceae > Streptomyces > Streptomyces sp. NPDC059452. The sequence goes on along the minus strand of NZ_JBHYVE010000006.1, from coordinate 49,123 downwards.
CCTTCCACGGCGACACGATCTACGGCGAGACGACCGTACTGGACAAGACGCCGTCGAAGTCGAAGAACGACCGCGGGATCGTGTACGTGGAGACCAAGGGCTACAAGCAGGACGGCACCGTCGTCTGTGTGTTCCGGCGCAAGGTGATGGTCCCGACCGAGACGTACATCAAGGAGCGCGGCGGCGAGCAGCCCGGCCGCCCCACGCCTGCCAACTAGGCGCGATCAACCAACCCGCGTGAAGCCACAGGAGAAGCAGCCATGACGCGACTCGCCCAGACCGCCGGTCTGAACGACATCCAGCGGGAAATCCTCGCCACGGTCCGGGATTTCGTCGACAAGGAGATCATTCCGGTCGCGACCCAGCTGGAGCACCGCGACGAGTACCCCACCGAAATCGTGGAGGGACTCAAGGAACTCGGCCTGTTCGGGCTGATGATCCCCGAGGAGTACGGGGGTCTGGGTGAGTCGCTGCTCACCTACGCGCTCTGCGTGGAGGAGATCGCGCGCGGCTGGATGAGCGTCTCGGGGATCATCAACACGCATTTCATCGTGGCCTACATGCTCAAGCAGCACGGCACCCAGGAGCAGAAGGACACGTTCCTGCCGCGCATGGCGCTGGGTGAGGTGCGGGGCGCGTTCTCGATGTCGGAGCCGGCGCTCGGCTCCGATGTCTCGGCGATCTCCTCCAAGGGCGTCAGGGACGGCGACAAGTACGTCCTCAACGGCCAGAAGATGTGGCTGACGAACGGCGGGACGTCCACGCTGGTGGCCGTTCTCTGCCGAAGTGACGAAGGCCACCCCGAGGGCACCGCGCCCCACAAGTCCATGACGACCTTCCTCGTCGAGAAGGAGCCCGGTTTCGGAGAGGTCCGGCCCGGCCTGACCATCCCCGGGAAGATCGACAAGATGGGTTACAAGGGCGTCGACACGACCGAGCTCATCATGGACGACCTGCGCATTCCGGCCAATCGCGTCCTGGGCGGCACGACCGGCCGAGGGTTTTACCAAATGATGGACGGTGTCGAGGTCGGCCGGGTGAATGTCGCGGCGCGTGGTTGCGGTGTCGCACAGCGTGCGTTCGAGCTGGGTGTTTCGTACGCCCAGCAGCGCCACACCTTCGGCAAACCGATCGCCCAGCACCAGGCGATCCAGTTCAAATTGGCCGAAATGGCCACCAAGGTCGAGGCCGCTCATGCGATGATGGTGAATGCGGCACGCAAAAAGGACTCCGGGGAACGCAATGACCTGGAGGCAGGGATGGCGAAGTACCTCGCCTCCGAGTACTGCAAGGAAGTCGTCGAGGACGCCTTCCGTATCCACGGCGGTTACGGCTTCTCCAAGGAGTACGAGATCGAGCGCCTCTACCGCGAGGCCCCGATGCTGCTGATCGGTGAAGGTACCGCCGAGATCCAGAAAATGATCATTGGCCGGCGCCTTCTGGAGGAGTACCGATTCCAGGGCTGATCGTCCCTTTCGAGGTGGTTTGGTGGCGAAGAAGATCACACCGAGTCATCCTCGTCGGGTGCCTTTCAGCTGTTCGACTCGGCTGCTGGCTTGCCCAGTTGCGCCCGGCACCCGATAGCATCGACGGAAAGCCGCCGTCCCCCGTTGCCAGCGCGGCATCATCCGCTACGAAGGTCATCCATGCCCGACAGCCCTATCTCCGCCCGCGGCGGGGTCCGCATCGCACGCGGAGCATCGCCGTGGCTCCTGCCGACCGTCGCCACCGCAGCCCTCAGCCTCGCCCGCGCCCGTAAGTCCGGGCGCTGGGCGGCCGTGGCCGTGCCCACCACCGCGCTCGCGGCGGGCATGCTCTGGTTCTTCCGTGACCCCGAGCGCGAGATCACTGACGGCCGGGTCATCTCCCCGGCCGACGGTGTGGTGCAGAGCATCATGCCGTGGAAGGACGGGCGCACCCGGGTCGCCATCTTCATGAGCCCGCTCAACGTCCACGTCAACCGCGCACCGCTGGCGGGCACCGTGACGTCGGTCGAGCACATCCCGGGCGGGTTCGTTCCGGCCTTCAACAAGGAGAGCGAGAACAACGAGCGCGTTGTCTGGCACTTCGACACCGAGCTCGGCGACATCGAGATGGTGCAGATCGCGGGAGCGGTCGCCCGTCGGATCGTGCCGTACCTCCCGCAGGGCACGAAGGTGGAGCAGGGTGAGCGCATCGGCCTGATCCGCTTCGGCTCGCGCGTGGACATCTACCTTCCGGAAGGTATCGATGTCGCGGTCGAGGTCGGCCAGGCCACCACCGCGGGGGTGACTCGAATTGACCGTGATTGATCCTGATACACAGGCCGGCTGGGTACCGGAGGCCGAGGAGAAGAGCGACACGGACAGCGCGGAGGACATGCCGCTGTCCATGCGGCTGTCGATAGCGGACACGCTCACCCTCGGTAACGCCACGTGCGGTTTCATGGCGGTGTACTTCACCACCACGGGGATCCTCATCCCGCACCTCACGGGCAGCGAGGAGACGGGCATGGCCCGCCACTCGGCGGCCACCGCCGTGATCCTCATGCTGATGGCGGCGATCTTCGACCTCTTCGACGGGCTCGTGGCACGCAAGCTGCGGTCCTCGCCGATGGGCGCGGAGCTGGACAACCTCTCCGACCTCATCAGCTTCGGGCTCGCCCCGGCCTACTTCGTCCTCGTGTACGGGATGGTCGCGGACGACGCCCACCAGCGGGTGTCGGCGCTGGCGGCGATCGTGGTGCTGCTCGCCGTGGTGCTCAGACTGGCCAGATTCTCCTGTGTGACCTTGAAGGACGGCATGTTCCAGGGCATGCCGAGCCCCTTCGGAGCGCTGACGGTCGTCTCGATCGTGCTCCTGGAGCTGCCCTTCGTCCCGACGCTGCTCGCGATCATCGGGGTGGCGTGGCTGATGGTGAGCCGGGTCGAGTACCCCAAGCCGCGGGGCATCCTCGCGGTGGCGATGCTCAGCTGGATCGTCGGCGCGATGGGGCTGCTGGCCGCATGGGCGTTCGACGCGCCGGGCGGTCAGCTGCTGCTCCAGACCGGCTGTGCGCTCCAGGTCGTCCTCGGTGCGGTGATCCCGCTCTTCGCCACGGCGCGACGGGTCAACACGTTCCGTGACAACCGGCGCGAGGCACGGGCGGCACAGCTCCCGTAGCGGTACGGATACAGAACAGGCCCCAGGGCCCGGATGCTCCCCGGCATCCGGGCCTTCGTGCGTTCCCAAATGCTCAGCCCTTCGGCTCCAGGCTCCAGATCAGCTCGGCGCGCAGGGGTCCGGAGCGGGCGAGGAAGTTCCCGTGGTCGGGGGCGAGGGCGGCGAGCTGGGAGGCGTGGCAGAGGACCGCCGCGCGCTTGGCCGCCCACTGCTCGTCGGAGAGCACCAGCGCGCGCTCGACGGTGGTCCGGTGGCGGCGGGTGAGCTCCTGGTAGGCGGTCCCCCACTTCTGGCTGGCGGCCAGCGCCCCGGACGCCTCGGGGGTGCCCCATTCCGGCAGGTGCCCGGTGTAGGGCAGGTCGGCGTAGACCCAGGGGGCGGGGGCGCCGGCCTCGGCGAGGGCGTGTTCGGCGCGCAGCCGTACCGCCTCGTGGTCGGGCTGGTTGCTGCCGAGGGGGACGAGGACCCGGGTGGTGGGGGCGAGGCTGCCCAGGAGGGCGTCGAGGGCGTCCGGGGCGTCGCCCTCGGTGACGTACGGGCCGTCGGGGTGGTCGATCAGGACCTGCTCGGCGCCGAGCAGCTCGCAGGCGCGGGCGTCCTCGGCGCTGCGGACCCGGTGGGCCTCGGCGGCGGTGGTGAAGCCGCAGGTGGAGTCCCACCAGGAGACGGGGGCGCCGGGCGGCGGGGGCCCGCCGTGGACGGTGACGACGGCGAGGGGGCCGGGCAGGGTGGGCAGCAGCCCGGCGAGGGAGAGCGCGGCGTCGTCGAAGTGCGGGGAGACGACGAGGGTGCGCCAGGGAGGCGGTACGGGGGTGGGCACGGTTCCTCCGGAGGTGCAGGGCTGGGCGGGGTCAGGGCGCGGGGGCCCGGGGGATGTCCAGGGCGGCGAGGGCGGTGTCCCAGGCCGCGTCGCTGCCCTCCCAGCGGCCGGGCTGCGCGGCGACGGTGGACCAGGTGATGCCGGGCGGGAGCGCTCCGGCGTCCTCGGGCGGCGTACGGCGCAGCCAGAGCAGGTCAGAAGGGTGGTCGGGGTAGCGGGAGCGCAGCAGGGTGTACAGGGCGGACAGGTCGCCGGGGCCGCTCTCGTCGAATGCGTCGTGGTGCACGTACAGGACGCGGGAGCGGGAGGCCGTCAGGGTCCGCCAGCGGGCGGCCAGGTAGGCGAACTTCTCCCGGACCGAGGGGTGCTGCTCGGCGATGAGTTCCGGGGTCAGCGGGGCGCCGTCCGGGGCGTGGAAGTCGTGGAAGAAGCGGATGCCCGAGCCCCGGTCCCGTACGCACACTCCGTTGCTGAACGGTTCGCTCAGTCCGGGACGGAGCACGTTGGCGAAGTCGGCCTCGATGATCTTCCGTACGGAGACGAGGTCGAGGTCGAGCCAGTCGAAGAAGTGGGCCCGCTCCTGGCCGGTGATGCGGCGGAGCTGGTAGGTCGACTCGCAGTGGTAGCCGAGCCCGACACAGACGTCGTACATGGCGGACTCCGTCAGGAGCCGGTGCGCCGCAGCAGGACGCCGACGCTGCCGCGTTTGCTGAGGTAGGCGCGGCCGCCGCAGACCGTCTCCAGCGCCGGGGCGACGAGCGGGGTCTCGTCGGCCTTCTCCCAGTGCGGGGCGCTCTCCAGCCAGGGGGTGAGCCGGGTGGCGAGCGTCTCGGGTTCGAGGGCGACGAAGACCAGGCCGGCCGGGAGCCGGTCGAGCAGGGCGAGGTCCTGGCCGTAGTAGAGCATCTCGATCAGGAGGTAGGCCGCTCCGGGGAGCCCCCGGCCGGCGGCCAGCTCCTCCAGGGAGTCGGGGCGGACCCGGGCGGTCTCCCCGACGCGTTCGGCCAGCCGGTGGCGGAAGGCTGAGTTGGGTTCGGTCGCGTGGACGGTGAAGCCCTTCTCCGCGAGCCGGGTGGTGAGCGCGCCTTCGCAGGCGCCGACCTCGACGAGGGGACCGCTGCCGGGCGGACAGTGCCCGGCGATCCACGCGACGGTGGCGTCCAGCCGCTCCGCCTCGTACGCGGAGGTGGCGAACTCCCACGGGTCGGGCACCGCGGCCGCGTCCTCGTCGAGGCTGGCCAGGAGCGCGAACAGCCGCTCGCGCTCCTCCGCCGGTCCCGCGGCGAAGAACCGCTCGGTGGCGTGGACCCGGCCGGTCCGCACGACGTACTCGTCGGATTCGGTGCGCAGGAGGTGGCCGCAGTGCCGGTTGACGAAGGCGAGCTTGGCCTCGACGGCGGCGCGGTCCAGCGGCCGGTCGAGGTCGCTGATGAACTGGAGGTACGGGGAGTGGCCCACGGCGTGCAGGACGGACGGCCCGTCCGGCGGGACGGCGGCGGCGACGTCCCGGCCGAGGCGGCCCCTGCTACGGCGGGTGTCGGCGGGCGAGTGGGTCCAGAGCCGGGCGCGCACGCCCTGGGCCGCCGCCTCGATCAGGGCGGCCAGCGCCGTCGGGCCCGGTGAGGCGGCGCTCTCGTCGACGGGCCGGATGTGCCGGGCGACGGCGGCGAGGCGCTCGGCGGCCGGTACGCCCGCCGGGAGCACCAGGTGTTCGGCGGTGTCCCCGAGGAGGACATGGACCTCACGGCCCTTGCCCTGGGGGCGGGTGGACTCGCGGCCCCCTTGGCCCTCGCCCTCCTGGCCGGTGGGTCCGGGGTCGGTGAGCACGGTCCCGGGGCCGGTGAGCCCCGTGCCGGGGTCGGTGGGCGCGGTCCCGGGGTCGGTGGGCGCGATCCCCGGGTCGGTGGGCGCGGTCCCCGGGTCGGTGAGCACGGAGAGGAAGTCCAGAACGGCGTCCTCGGCCCTGAGCACGGCCACGATGTCGATCACGGGATGGATCCCCTCAGCAGAGACGCGGGCGAGCAGCGGATACACGGGCGGAAACGGAACGGCCCGCGCCCCGGGCGGCCCCGGGTCCGGAGTCGAGCTAACCACCGCCACCCCATGTGGTCCAGACCAATTTTCCGCCGAACACGGAACCCGTACAGGGTGGTTACGAGGCGTCCGGGCCCCCACTGCCGCCTCTGCCGTACGGGAGTTCCACCCGCCCGCCATGGCCTGCTTTCAGCCACCGGGGCCCGCGGACGGTGGCGCATACCACGGCCCGCTCCCCCGCACCAGAGGCGAACCCCTCCCGGTGGCTGAGAAGTTGCGGCAGCGGGATGAGTACCGGACTCCTGTCAACGCGGCGCGCCGCCCTCCTAGAATCGCCTCGCACCCGATGCCCCGACCACTCGGACGGGGCGCGGAGCGGGGGACGACGGGGGGCCGATGATGACGAGGCAGAGGCGCGGCGGGGCACGCGTGGTGGCGGTCGCGGCGGCGGGGATGCTGCTGGCGGGCTGCGGAAGCTCGGGGACGGAGGCCGGGAAGGAACCGGATCCGAAGCCGTCCGCTTCGGTGCGGCAGGCCGGGGAGTCGGCGGAGCCGTCCGGGACGCCCGATCCGGAGAAGCCCGAGGAGTCGGAGAAGCCCGGGAAGCCCGAGGAGACCACCGAGCCCGGTGCGCTGCCCAGCGCGTACGAGTTCACTCCCGACCCGGCCCGGGTCCCGAAGAACGCGGCCGAGGCCCGCAGGCTGACGCGCAACGCCGCCCTCGGGGAGTCCGACTGGTCGGCCGGGATGGTGAAGGCCACGCCGTACGAGAGCGGGGGCACCTGGCCCGTCCTGGCCGACACCTGCGTCTGGAGCCGGACCGCGCTGCCCGCCGGGGTGCTGGACCGGTTCACCCGGCGGCTCGACGTCCCGGCCCAGGGCGGCAAGGGGCGGGTCCAGGGGGCGGTCACCGTGACGGTGCACCGGACCGAGGCGGGCGCGGAGCGGGAGATCAAGGACACCGTCCAGGAGAGCTTCCGCTGCCCGGCGCAGGAGCTGGGCGGCGGGCAGCGGCTGAGCGGGCTGATGTCCCTCCAGTACGACCCGAAGGACGTACGCAACGCGGACGCCTCGCTGTTCGAGGCGGGGAAGTACTCCGGTCCCGGTTCGGACGGCGTCCAGGACTACGTCTGGAGCAAGTCCCGGATCGGGACCGTGACGACGGCCGTCTCGGTCAAGGGCGCCAAGGGCTACCAGACCGTCGACCTGATGCGGATCGCGGCCGAGGGCGGGGCCAAGGTGCTCTACCGCGTCGAACTGGAGCTGAAGTGACGGCGGGCCGGGGCCTGTTGGACGACGAGGCGCCTTCGGGTGCGCACGACACGATTCGGGGACGTAACCGCTGATGGAACCGCTCCGTTCCACGGACCCCGCGCGGATCGCCGGGTACCGCGTCCTCGGCCGGCTCGGGGCCGGGGGCATGGGCGTGGTGCTGCTGGGCCGGTCACCCGGCGGCGCGCTGGTGGCCATCAAGCTGATCCGGGCCGAGTACGCGGACGACGCCGGGTTCCGCACCCGGTTCCGGCGCGAGGTGGCGATCGCCCGGCAGGTGCGCAACCGGTGGGCGGTGCCGGTGGTCGACGCCGACACCGAGGCGGCGGCGCCGTGGCTGGCCACCGAGTTCGTGCCGGGGCCCGCGCTGAGTGAGGCGGTGGGGGGCGGGGCGCCGCTGCCGGAGCGCAGTGTGCGGGCGCTCGGCTCGATGCTGGCGGAGGCGCTGGAGGCCGTCCACGGGGCGGGGCTCGTCCACCGGGACGTGAAGCCCGGCAACGTTCTGCTGGGGCTTGACGGGCCCCGGCTGATCGACTTCGGGATCGCGCGGGCCCTGGACGACACCGTCCTCACGGCGACCGACGCGATCGTCGGCTCCCCCGGCTTCCTCTCCCCGGAGCAGGCGCAGGGGCGGCGGATCGGCCCGCCGAGCGACGTCTTCTCGCTGGGCTGCGTCCTGGTGTACGCGGCGACCGGCGGGCGGCCGTTCGGCAGCGGCCCGGTGGAGGCGATGCTCTTCCGTACGGTGCACGACCCGGCGGAGCTGGGCGCGCTGCCGCCGGGGCTGCGGCCCGTGGTGGAGGCGTGCCTGTCGAAGGAGCCGGAGGGGCGGCCGACCGCCGGGGAGATCCGGCGGGCCTTCGCCGAGGACACCTCGGGCGGCAGCTGGCTGCCCGGCCCGGTGACCCATCTGATCGCCGAGCGCTCGGCCCGGATGCTCGCCCTGCCCGACATCGAGGCGACCAGCCTGGACGCCGGATCCACGGTGGCGAACGGTGAGACCGGCGCGTCCGGTGAGACCGGCGGGACCGGGGCCGGGAGCCGGGACACCACCGCCGTCCCGCGCTCCCCCGGGCGCCGCCGCTTCCTCGCGTACGTCACCGGCGGCGCGGTCCTCGCCGCCGCGGGCGGGACCACCGCCTGGCTGGCCGGGCTGAAGGACGAGAAGGACCCGGTCGGCCAGGGCCGGGGCAAGGGGGACGGGAGGACACCGACCGCCCGGCCCCAGCTGCGCATCGGGCTCCAGGCCGACCTCAGCGGGCCGTCGGCGGCCGTCGGCAGGGGCCAGGAGCGGGCGGCGCTCCTGGCCGTCGAGGAGCACAACGCCCGCGAGGACGCCCCGTTCACGCTGCGCCTGGTGACGGCCGACGACGGAGGTGACGCGGCGCGGGCGACGGCGGCGGTGCGGCGGTTCGCCGGGGACCCGCTGCTGGTGGCGGCGGTCGGGGCGACCGGCACGGAGGCGGCGCGCGAGGCGCTGGTCGCGTACGACGAGGCGGCTCTGCCGCTGCTCAGCGTGGTGGACGGGGACACCCGGAACCTGAACCGGATCTTCCTCTGCGCCCGGCCGCGCAACGACATGCAGATGCTGCCGGTGGCGCAGTTCCTGGGGGCGTACGACATCGACACCGTCGCGCTGGTGGACGACGGGACCGAGTACGGCCACCAGACCACGCGCTTCCTCAGCACCGGGCTGCGGGCCAACGGCCGCACGGTCCTCGCGGAGACGGTGCGGGAGGGCGCCTCGGACCTGGACGCCGAGGCGGAGCGGATCGCGGCGAAGAAGCCGGGGGCGGTGGTGTACGGGGGCGGGTGGCGGGATGCGGGCCGGTTCGCGCGGGCGCTGACGAAGGCGGGGTTCCAGGGGCCCAGGATCGGCACCCAGGCCGTGCACGATCCCCGGTTCCTGGCGGAGGCGGGTGCGGACGCGGCGGGGTGGCTGGTCGTGTCGACCGCCGCCGACCCCGCCTCCGTACCCTCGGTCCGCTCCTTCGCCGCCGCCTACCGCAAGCGCTTCGACAGCGCGCCGCCGCTGCTCGCCGCCGAGGCGTACGACGCGGTGGGGCTGATCGCGGCCTGCGCGGAGGGGACGGGCCGGGAGACGGTGACGCGGCAGGACATGGTGTCCGTGCTGCGCTCGACGCGGTACAAGGGTGTCTCCAAGAGCTATGCGTTCGAACCCGCCACCGGGATGTACGCCGGGACCGGGGTCTTCATCTACCGCGTGGAGCGGGGCCGTTTCCGGTACCTCGGGATGGACGGCCGCGAGGTCTGAATCCGGCCCGGACCATCTGGTCTTTCTCGCCAAGTGCCGCGCCGGGGGCAGGTGTTCACCCGGCGGCGATATGATCCGACGGGCCGCCCGGGGCTTCCTCCGGAGGGCCGTGCGATGTGCCCGCCGCGTCATCGCGGCACCTCGCCGAACGTTCCCAGAGCACTTCAGAGCACCCATCAGAGCACCCAGAGGTCATACGGTGAGCACCCCGCAGCCCCACCTCTCCGGCAACGAGCTCGCCGGTACCGACCGGACGCGTCTGCGCCGCATGAAGGACAAGGCACGCACCGCGCGTGCCGACCTGGACGCGATCCTCGCGGCCGGGTTCGTCTGCCATCTGGGCGTCGTCGTGGACGGTACGCCGAGGGTCGTGCCCACGGTGTACGGCGCGACCGCCGACACCCTCTACTTCCACGGCTCGGTCGCCACCCCCAGCCTGGTCCGGGCGCCGGAGGCCGAGGTCTGTGTGACGGTGACCCATGTGGACGGCGTGGTGGTCGCCCGCTCGCTCTTCGAGCACAGCGTCAACTACCGCAGCGCGATGGTCTACGGGACGCCCCGGCAGGTGACCGACGAGGACGAGAAGCTGGCGGGGCTGCGGGTGGTGACCGAGCAGGCGGCGCCCGGCCAGTGGGAGTACGCGCGGCGCCCCAACCGCAAGGAGCTGGCGGCCACTTCGCTGCTGGCGCTGGGGCTGGACGAGGCGTCGGTGAAGGTGCGGACGGGACCGCCGGACGACGCCGACAGCCCGGACGCCGCGCTCGGCCTGTGGGCCGGGGTGCTGCCGCTGACCACCGTACGCGGGACTCCGGTGCCCGACCCGGCCCTCCCGGACTCCATCGCACCGCCCGCCCATCTGCTGCGGCCCTGAGGCTTTTACGGCCGAGGCTGCTACGGCCCTGAGACATTCGCGACCCCTGAGGGCACCGTCAGCCCAGGAACGGTTCCGTGTACGAGTAGGGCAGCACGGCCCGGACCCGGAAGCCGCCGCCCGGGACCGGGCCCGCGTGGAGCGTGCCGTGCAGATCGGACACCCGGCGGCGGAGCCCGGCCAGTCCGTGGCCGCCGGGGGCGATGCCCGGGAGCGGCTCGGCCACCGGGTTCGCGCTGTGGACGGTGAGGGCGAGCACGTCCGGGCCCTGGTCGACGACGACACGGACGGAGGCCAGCGGCGCGTGCCGACAGGCGTTGGCCAGCGCCTCCTGGGCGACGCGGTAGGCGGCCTGCTGGACGGGCAGGGGGCAGCGGGCCCGGTCCGTGGCTCCCAGGTAGTCCAGGCGCGCGTGCGGGCCCACGGCTTTCACCAGGGCGGGGAGTTCGGCCAGCCCCGGTGTCTCCAGGGCGCCGACCGTGCGGCGGACCTCGCCCAGCGCCTCGACGGCGTGCTGCCGGACGGGGTCGTCGGCCGGGAGCTTGAGCACGATCAGGCTCAGGTGATAGGCGAGGCTGTCGTGCATGTCACGGGCGATGCGCTCACGCTCAGCTATCACCGCACCGATTCCCGAGAGCGTGCGCTCCCGTTCACGACTGCGCACCAGCTCGCATGCCTTGTCCGTCAGTTCGCGATGTGCAGCGGTCACCGAGCCCAGACAGACCGGGGCGAGCACCAGCAGAGCGGCGGCCAGCGCGTGCAGGATGGCCTGTTCCCAGGACCATGCGACGGGCAGCGAGTGCGGCCAGGGGAAGGCCATCACCAGGCCGACCGCACCGGCCCAGATCCAGACCCGGGCGCGCGGGGCGCCGCCGCGGGCGAGGGCGTACAGCGGGAAGATGGCCGGCAGCCAGAGGTAGCTGCTGGCGAGGGCGGGCAGCGAGACCACCAGTACCGCCTGCGGGAAGCGGCGGCGGAACGGCAGGGCGGCCGCCGCCGCCACCGCCCAGGGCAGCACCCAGGCCGGGCCGAGCATCCGGGTCGCGCCGATCTCCAGCAGGGCCAGGAGGACGATGGCCGCCTCGGCCAGGAAAGGCTTTTTGAAAATGCTCATGCCAATCCCGCCTTTTGCGCGACGGAGGCGAGCGCCACCCTGTTGGGAACTCCCAGTTTGCTTTTGAGTACACCCACATGAGTCTTCACGGTGGTGACGCCGATATTGAGCTGCCGGGCGATTTCGGCGTTCTGGAGACCCAGTGCGAGAAGCGTGAGGACCTCCCGCTCACGCTCCGTCACATGGTCGAGTGGAAGGACCGCCTCCTCGACTGCCGAGTGGGCGAGTCCCCCTGTGACAACGGCGGCGCTGACGGGCGGAACATATATCACACCGCCGACCGCGAGAGCGCGTAGGGAATGCGCCAGGAATTCCGGATGCATGTCCTTGAGAAGAAAGCCCGAAGCCCCCGCGCGCAGTGCGTCCGCGACCGCGCCCGGCACCTCGGAGGCGGTGAGCACGGCCACCGCGGGGGCCGGCTCCAGCGACCGTAAGGCGGCCAGCAGCTCCAGCCAGTCATGGCCCGGCATCACCAGGTCCAGCAGCACGACGTCGGCCCGTGACCTGCGCGCCTCGTCCAACGCCCCGACGGGGTGGCTCACCGAGACGCCGAAGCCCGGAAAGGACGACACCAGCAGCCGCAGAGCCTCTCGCACCAGCGCCTCGTCGTCTATCACCAGGACACGGACCATCAGGCGCCCCCCGAGCGTACCGGCGGCTTCAAGTAGGAGGAACAAATCCTCCTTCGGTCGTACGCCGCATCGCGAGAAAAGTATCACTATTAAAGGAAAGGATCACCCTCCTGAAATCACTGCGAAGCCGTACCGCGCCCGGACGATAAGAGGCACTTATGGGGGAAACCGGTATGACACCGCGACGGCGCCTCAAAGCGCGGGCGGAAGATGCCGGGATCTTGTCCCCGGGACTTCGCGATAGGGCGGAAAGCCGGTAACCCCGGTGTCGAACCGTACGATCGCTCTCCGCACAGCAAGCACCGCCCGGTCAACCCGCAAGCACCGCTCGCCTCGTCCCCACAGGAGCACTTCGTGATGATCCGCGTCGCCGTGGCCGACGCGCACGCACCGGCCCGCTCCGGACTGCGCATGATCTTGGACTCCGCACCGGACGTGTGTGTCCTCGACGCCTTCGACACGGCCGAGAACCTGCTCGCGAAGGCCGCCGGACTCCAGCTCGACGTCGTGGTCATGGACGCGCGTCAACCCGGAACCGACGTCCTGGACACCGCGATCGTGAGCCGGATCGTCTCCGAACTCGGCTGCGGTCCCGTGCTGATCACCCTCAACGACCATGACACCCACCTCTTCGGGGCGCTGGCCGCCGGAGCCCGCGGCTTCCTCTCCGCCGACACCGACCCGCACGACCTGCTCTCCGCCGTGCGGGCGGTCGCCTCGGGCGGATCGTGGCTCGGCCCGAAGCACACCCGGAGGCTGACGGAGGAGTACCGCCGTATCGCGCGCCCGGGGCCGGAGGCCGGACCACCGCCGCAGGCCGGGGACGGGCAGCCCGGCGGCCGGCTCAGCGAGCGTGAGCACGAGGTCCTGGCTCTGGTCGGGGAGGGGCGCACCAACCAGGAGATCGCCGAGCGCCTCACCCTGAGCCCGCTCACCGCCAAGACGTACGTCAGCAGGATCATGACCAAGCTCGGGGCCCGCGACCGGGTCCAGCTCGCGCTCCTCGCCGTGGGGTCCCGCCGCACGGCGGGACCCGTCCCCGTACGGGCCGAGCGGCCCTCCCTCTCCCGGATACCGCGGCCGAAGGCTTCCCGCACACGGATGCCCGCCGCGGTCAGGCTCTCCGCGGCGGGCCAGGTTCCGCCCCCTCCCCCGTGACCGGGCCGTGTGCTACGCGGCGCCCTCCCGGGCCAGCAGCTCCCGCAGTACCTCCAGGATCAGCCCGGCATCCTCCGGTGACGTACGCCAGTTGGCGAAGACGGGGCGCAGGGCTGCCCGGCCGTCGAACGTCGTGGCGCCCAGGTGGACCCGGCCGTCCAGCAGGAGCTGTTCGGCCAGCCTCCGGTTGAGGGCGTCCAGTTCGCTCTCCGGCACCCCGCTCGGGCGCACCCGGAAGCAGACCGCGTTCAGCACCACCGGGGCGAGCAGCTCCAGCTCCGGGTCCTGCCGCACCCGCTCGCCGAACCCCGTCGCCACCGCGAGGTGGCGCGAGACCAACTGCCGGTAGCCGTCCCGCCCGTAGGCGGCGAGGGTGGCCCAGACCGCGAGGCCCCGGGCCCGCCGGGAGTTGTCGGGGCCGAGGTTGGCGTAGTTGATGTGCGGGTCGTCCACGTCCACCAGATAGGCGGCCTGGTTGGTGAAGACCGACCCGAGCAGCGCCGGGTCGCGGACGAAGCTGAAGCCGGTGTCGAAGGGGACGTTGAGCCATTTGTGCCCGTCGACGGTGACCGAGTGGGCGCGCTCGACGCCCTCCACCAGGTGCGCGGTACGTGCGTCCAGCGCCGCGAACAGCCCGAACGCCCCGTCCACATGGAGCCATACGTCGAACTCGGCAGCCAGGTCGGCCAGTTCGGCCACCGGGTCGAACCGGCCCGCGTCCGGTTCACCGGCCGTGGCCACCAGGACGGCCGGTGCGCCGTCCAGCTCCGTCAGCGCGGTGCGCAGCGCGTCCAGGTCCAGGCGGCCGGTGGTGTCGGCGGTGATCCGGCGCAGGGCCGAGCGGCCGAGGCCCAGCATCCCGAGGGACTTGGCGATGCTGGCGTGGGCGAACCCGCTGCCGAAGACCGGCATCGGGGGCAGCCCGGCCAGCCCCTGGACGTCCACGTCCACGCCGTGCCGCCGGGCCCACCAGCGGCGGGCGGCGGCCAGGCCGGTGAAGTTGGCCATGGTGCCGCCGGTGGTGGTGACCGCGCCCCACTCCGGCGGGAGCCCGAACAGCTCCTTCAGCCAGCCCAGCGCCACCGTCTCCAGGTGGGCCGCGAGCGGGGAGCAGACCCAGGCGGCGGCGTTCTGGTCGATGGTGGCGGCCAGCCAGTCCGCGCCGAGTGCGGCCGGTGTGGTGCCGCCGGTGACGAAGTGGAAGTAGCGCGGGCCGGAGGAGCGGACGGCCTGCGGCAGGGCGTGCTCGGCCAGTTCGCGTACGGCCGCCGCCGCGCCCATGCCCTGGCCGGGCAGCGGTCCGGCGAAGCGGGCCAGGGCGTACTGCCAGTCGTCCTCGTGCTGCCGCCGGGGCGCCGCGGGCTCGTCGGCGAGCGCGGCGACGTACTCCGCGGCGGCCTTTCCGGCCAGTTCGAGTACGGCGGCGCTGTCGTCGGGCAGGGAGGGCGGCAGGCCCTCGGCGGGGTGCGGGGCGGTGTCGCCGGTGGGCGAGGGGCGCATGGTTCTGGTTCCTTCTGACGGGGCGGCGGCCGTACGCGGGCACGGCCGCCGCGCATGGGGACCGGCGGGCGCGCGTCCGGTCAGACGGGGCGGCGCAGCTCCAGCGTGCAGCACTTCGTACTGCCGCCCGCCTTGAGGAGTTCGGACAGGTCGGTGCCGACCGGCTCGAAGCCGCGCTCGGCGAGCTGTGCGGCGAGTCCGGTCGCGGCCTGCGGCAGGAAGACATGGAGCCCGTCGCTGAACGCGTTCAGCCCGAAGACCTCGGCGTCCGCTTCGGAGGCGAGCAGCGCGTCCGGGTAGAGCTCGCGCAGCACGGCCCGGCTGCCGGGGCTGAACGCGGCCGGGTAGTACATGATCTCGTCGCCGGAGAGCACCGAGAGCGCGGTGTCCAGGTGGTAGAAGCGGGGGTTGACCAGGGTGAGGCCGGTGACCGGGACCCCGAAGAACTCCTGGGCCTCGGCGTGCGAGCGCGTGTCGGTACGGAAGCCCGTGCCCGCCAGCAGGCGGCGCCCGGCCAGCAGGTAGTCGCCCTCCCCCTCGTTGATGTGCTCGGGCCACAGGGTGTCGGTCCAGCCGTTGCGCCGGAACCACTGGAGGTAGGCCGGTCCTTCGGCGGTGCGCTCGACGTGCCGGAACCGGGCGGCCAGCACCTTGCCGTCCACCACGGTGGCCCCGTTGGCGGCGAACACCATGTCCGGCAGGCCCCGTTCGGGCTCGATGGTGTGGACGGTGTGGCCCACCTGCTCGTACAGGGAACGCAGTTGCTCCCACTGGGCGAGGGCGAGTGCCGTGTCGACCGGTTTCTCGGGGTGCATCCAGGGGTTGATGGAGTAGGTGACGTCGTAGTGGGCGGGCCGGCACATCAGCAGCTCGCGGGGGCGGGCGGTCCGCGCGGACCGGTTGGGGGAGGACGTCTGCTGGGGTTGGCTGGAAGACACGTCGGCTCCTTGTCTGGGCGGGCGGGGAGCGGGCTCGTGACCCGGTCTCCGCACGTCGGGTGGTGGCCGGGCCGGCGGGATGGGCCGGCCCGGCGGCGCGGATCGGGCAGGGCGCATCGGGCGGGGCGGATCAGGCAGGGCGGATCAGGCGGGGCGGATCAGGCGGCGGTGAGCCGGAAGACTCCCTGCCGGTGCCGGTGCTGGTAGTGCCCGACATCCGCGTGGATGGTGAACTCGTCGAAGTGGCGCAGCAGAAAGGTCAGTTGCGCGCTCTCGTTGGCGCCCGGCTCCAGCCACTCGCCCGGCTGCGGGATCAGCTCGTCCGCCTCGTAGGACGGCCGGTCGCGCAGGCCGGGCAGGTCCTCGACCTCGACCAGCCGCCCGGGGTGCGGGACGCGGAAGGAGTAGTCCCCGGCGAAACCGATGTCCCGGTAGGAGTCGTAGGGCCGGTCGGACAGCTGGCCCTCGACGCCGAGCAGCTCGCACAGCCGGGGCAGCGGATAGGCGGCCACCCTGGGGAGGAACTTGACGACCGCCAACTCGTCGGCGTCCACCACCACTTCCAGGTGCAGCGGCCCGTCGGCGAGACCGAGCGCCCCCGGCAGATCGCGCAGCCGCCGTACGAGCAGGCGTACGGTCGCCGACTCGGGCGCCGGGTTCACGACGCTGGTCAGCGCCCAGTGATCGCGCTCGGGCAGGGTGAAGCAGCGCCAGCAGTCGGTGAGGACGAACCGCCCTTGCCGTACGACCCCGTTGGCGAAGTGCGGCACTCCGGGGCGGAAGGGATGGGCCACCACCCGGCCGGCCGCCCACAGTTCCCCGGTGACGGCCGGATCCAGCCCGGTGCCCGGCCGGTGGAACACCGCCGAGCCCATGTCCCGCGAGAACTCCGGGCGCAGCACGGTGGTGACCGCCGACCGCGCCAGCCGTGCGGCCAGTGCCCCGGGGTCGTCGTACACGCGGACGTCGAGCGCGAGGGACGGGTCGGCGGCGGCCACCGCCTCGGCCTGGTCCGCCTTGCTCGACGGGTCCTCGCCGTCCCCGGGTCCTATGCCGGTCATCCGGTCCCCTCTCCGGAAGCGGGCTCGGGCTCCCGTACCTGCTCGAAGTGGAACGAGCGGATGAAGCAGTCCCTCGGCTGGCTCACCGCGAAGAGCACGCACTCGCTGAGCGACTGCGCGGTCAGCTGCGAGGAGGCGGTGCGCTCGGCGCTCTCCCACTCCGGGGAGAGCGGGTCGTGGTTGTCGAAGTCCGGCGGGTAGAGGCCGATCACCCGTACGCCCTGCGGCCGCAGCCGGGCGGAGAGGATGTCCAGGAACCCGGCCTGGGCGCTCTTGGCCGCGTAGAAGGCGGCGTGCGCCTCGGAGCGGTGGTTGCCGGGTACGCCGCACACCGAGACCATGCCGACGATGTCGGGCTGCTCGGAGGCGAGCAGCAGCGGCAGGAAGCTCTTGGTGACCAGGGCCGTGCCGGTGGCGCCCGAGGCGATGGTGTCGACCACGTCGTCGTCCTCGACGGAGAGCAGGTCGGTGCCCTCCAGCCAGCGGGCGCCGTTGTGGACGAGGATGTCGACGGCCGGTGTCAGCGCGCCGACCCCCTCGGCGAAGGCGCGGACGGCGGCGGGGTCGGTGAGGTCGCAGGCGAAGGAGTGCGCCGGGCCGAGGCCGAGGTCCCGGATCTCCTGGGCGACGGTCTCGGCCGCCTTGTGCGTACGGGCCGACAGATACACCTCGGCGCCCTGCTGGGCGAAGCGGATGGCCAGGGTGCGCCCGAAGTCGCGGGAGGCGCCGGTGATCACCACCCGGCGTCCGTCGAGCGGGGCGGGGCCGGTGCTGGTGGTGGTGTGTGCGGGCTGGGGCATGGGGATGGTCGGTCCTCACTGTTCGGTCTGCTGGACTGCGGTGGTTCGGGGTGCCCCGGGGACGGGTTCGGGTCTACGGGGCGGGTTCCGGTTTACCGGGCGGGCTCAGGTTTAACGGGCGGGCTCGGGCTCGGGCTCGGGTTCGGGGAAGCTGAGGCCGGTGGTGCCGCCGGGGACGTCGGCCAGGCCGTGGAGCAGGAAGTCCACCGCCGGAACCGCCCACCGCTCGGGCGCCGGGTAGTCGGTGTGCTCCTCGGGCAGGCAGGTGGCCAGCCCGTCGGTGTCCACCGCACTGCCCGGCGCCACCGCCAGCACCTTCACCCCGGCGGGCACCTCTTCGGCCACCGCCCGGACGAACCCCTCGACGGCGAACTTGGAGGCCGTGTACGCGGCGAGATGGTGCCGGGGCGACCGGCCCCAGCCGGACGAGACCGCGACGAACGTGCCGCCGCGCTCCGCCAGTTGGGGCAGGAACGCCCGGCACATCGCGTACACACCGCCCACGTTGGTCCGCAGGGTCTCCTCGAACTCGGCCGGCGGGACCTCCCACACGGGCCGCTGGCCGTGCACCACACCGGCGTTGGCGACGACCAGGCCGGGGGTGCCCAGCCTGGTCCGCGCCTCCTCCGCCCACCGGAGCACCTCGTCCGGCCGCCCCACGTCCACGGCCCGCACCAGATGCCCGGGGCCGAGCTCGGCGGCGAGCCGCCGCACGGCCCCGGGGTCACGGCCGCAGCCGGCCACCGGATGGCCCAGCGCCGCGAAGCGCAGGGCCAGGGCCCGCCCCATGCCCCGGGTCGCCCCGGAGATCACGACGGGCGGCGGATCAGCGATGTCGTTCATGGTCCATCCGGTGTCTTCTGGTCGATGACGCGTGCCGACAGGTCGGTGACCAGAGCGGAGACAGGGCCGTCGGGGCGGAGGTCGACCGCCCAGCGTGAGCCCTCCGCCTCTGCCCCGGTCAGTACCCGATCATGCCCGAAAAAGCCGTACCGGGTGACCAATTGGAAAGAGGTGCCCGCCCGGTGCGCGGCCAGCAGATCCTGCCGCGAGTCACCGACGAGCACCGCCGCGGACGGCGGTAGTCCAGCGTGCTCCAGGATCTCGCCCAGCCGCTGCCACTTGGGCCGTTCGCCGCCGAGCACGTCCCGGAAGGAGTCCAGCAGGCCGTGGCCGTGCAGGACCTGGCGCGCCTCGCCGGTGAGCGTGCCGGTGGCCACGTACAGCGGGATCCCCCGGGTGACCAGCTCCTTCACCAGCAGGTCGGCGTGGGCGCACAGCGGTGCGTTCGGGTAGCGGTCGCGCAGCAGGGCCGCGTACGCCCCCGCGTACCGCTCGTAGAAGCGCTCGAACTCCTCGCCCTCGTCCGGCCGGCCCAGGTAGTCGCGGTGGAAGGCCGCGAAGTGCTCGCGCCTGGACCGGCCGAACGTGCTGCGGAACTCCTCCAGGAAGGGCGTCACCCGTGCCGCGCCCAGCGGGGAGAGGGCCTCGCCCATGCACTCGGCCTTGAGTTCGTTGGAGTCGACCAGCACCCCGTCCAGGTCGAAGACGACGGCCCGGTGGCGGGTGAGGAGTTCCAGCAGCCGCTCAGCCCCGGGCATGGTCCTCCGCGCTCTCCAGGAGTGCGGCGGTGAACGACGCGGAGGGGACCTTGGCGAGGAAGTCCATGGCGCGGATCTTGGCCTCCTGGTCCTGGCCCAGGCGTTCCTCCAGGCGCTGTACGTAGGTGGGGTGCACATGATGCAGCCCGGCCAGCCCGTACAGTCCCCCGGCGCCCCAGCGGTAGCGCTCCATCAGCGGCAGGAAGTGGCGCACGATCAGCTCCTGGAGCGGGTGGAGCGTGTCCGCCTCCGCGCCGAGCGCGGCCAGCAGCTCCTCGGTGCGGGTGTTGCCCGCGCCGCGCCCCATGCCGTGCACGGTGCCGTCCAGCCAGGTCGCGCCCTCGGACCGGGCCACCAGGGTGTTGTGCAGGGCGAACCCCTGGTTCTCATGGGCGTGGATCCCCACCGGGGCGCCCACTCCGGTGGCGAAGCGGCGGACCAGCCGGGCGGTGCGCGCGGGGCGCAGCGAGCCGAGCGAGTCGGCGAGGTAGAGCGACTCCAGCGGGCCCATGCGCTGGGCCGCTCCGACGCAGGCGTCGGTCTCCTCCTCGCTCGCCAGGTCGATCTGCATCAGGTTGAGGCAGACGCCGAAGCCCGCCGCGCGCAGCGACTGGACGGCCTCCACACAGCCTGCGGTCCGGTTGTAGCGGACCGCGACCCGGACCAGATCGACGGGGATCGCGGAGTCCACCAGTTTATCGGCGAGCAACTGGCCGATCTTGCCGGGCGGCAGCCCCTCGAAGTCGGCCGCGTCGACCATCACGGCGAAGCGCAGGCCGTGGCCGTCGGGGAGCGCGGCGGCCAGCTCCTCGGTCAGCGCGCCCGGCAGGTCCCCGTACGGACCCCAGTTGCCCTCGTGAAACCGTACGTAGCCCAACTCGACGACGTTGACGCCCAGTCGGGGACAGAGGGCCAGGTAGTCGCGGACCAGCGCGGTGTCGAACTCCCAGTTGGTGTAGTAGCCGCCGTCGCGCAGGGTGCAGTCGAGTACGACGTGTTCCGCCGCCCCGGTGGTCACTTGTCCTCCAGGTCGGGCAGGGTGCCGGTGAAGTCGACGTGGTGGATGCGGCGCATCGGGGCCCAGTTGAGCTTGCCGTCGTTGCCCGGGTGGCGCTCCAGCAGGCCGCCGTCGGTGTGCATCATGTCGTCCCACTCCTGGACCTTGGGGTGCAGGTCGTTGGCGCGCAGGAAGTCCCGGACCGGCTCGAAGTGGTCCTCGGCCTCGACGTACATGAAGAGGGTGAGCGGGTCGATGTGGAAGATCTGGAGCTTGCGTACGCCGATGGTGTCCAGCGCACCGCCGGGGCCGACGATCTCCGGCCAGACCTCGCGGTGCAGGGCGATGTACTTCTCGGCGGCGGCTTCGTCCTTGAGACGGATGGTGAAGGCGTGGTTCTTCATCGGGAGAGCTCCTTGGAGAGGGTGAGGAGGTGGGTGTAGAGGCGGTCGACCTCCGACCAGGACTCCTCGTCCAGCACATGCCTGCTCGGGCCGCGGACGAGGGTGTTCTTGACGATCCCGCGCTCCTTCAGGAAGCGCTTGGCGATCGAGAGGTAGTAGTCGGTGCTGTTCATCATGTGGCACATGAGGTACGAGAGCGGGTAGCCGATCCGCTCCGCGGACTCCCGGTCACCGGACTCCAGCAGCCGCCAGAGCGTGCCGACGATCTCGGCGGTCTCGGTGGCGGGAATGGTGCCCGTCAGGCCCCTGCGGTGGCAGTCGAGCAGCATCATGCCGCCGTCGCCCTCGAAGATCCGGGCGCGGCCGTCGGTGGCGTCCCGCAGCTGGCTGACCCGGGGCGGGGTGGGCTGGGCCTCGGGCTTGAACATCACCCGGTCCTCGCCGTACTGACGCAGCAGCCGGGCCTGGGCGTCGATGGAGAGCGGGATCTTCGCCAGGCTCTTGGCGTGGTGGACGATGACCGGGATCGTGACGGACTCCACGATCCGGCTGTAGTACTCGACCATCTCCTCGTCGCCCAGGGGCAGTGTCGCCGGGTGCATGACCAGCAGGGCGTCCACCCCCGCCGCTTCGGCGTGCCGGGAGTACTCCACCGCCGCCTCGGCGGTCTCGGCTCCGGTGCTCATCACCGAAATGCCGCGCCCCTGGACGGATTTGGCGGCGAGCTCGGCGACGCGCAGCCGCTCGGCGTGGGTCAGCCGCAGGAGTTCGGACATCTGGCCGACGACCAGGCCGTCGCAGCCCGAGTCGAAGATGTGGTCGGCCTGGGAGAGGAAGTCCTGCTCGTCGAGCTCCCCGGTGTCCGTGTAGGGCATCAGGACGACCGGGAGGACTCCCCGGATCTGCTTGCTCATGAAGATCCCATCTGTGCTGGGGTTCGCGGGCGGTGGTGGTCGCGGAGGCCCGGCCGCGCGGCGGTCGGCCGGGGCGCAGGCGGTGTCAGGTCGGGGCGGAGGCGGGTCGGGCGGAGTCGGGTCGGGGGCGCTGCGGTGGGCCGTGCGCGCGGTGGCGGGCCGTCCGCGCGCGGTGGCGGGACGCGAGGCCGGTGTCCCAAGTGGCTTGGCAGAGGCTCTGGTTCAGGTGACCGGGGACGCGTGGTCGATGCCCCAAGTGGCTCGGCCGAGGCTCCGGTTCAGCGGGAGCCGGTGACCATGCGGGCGATCTCACCGGCCGCCCAGGGGGCCATCTTGAAGCCGCCGCCGTTGAAGCCGGTGGCGAGCAGCAGGCCGTCCGGTCCGCCGGGCAGCGGTCCGACCGCGCCGAGTTCGCCGGGCGCATGGCATTCGGCGGCCCGCAGTCCGCCTTCCGGTCTGCTGTCGGCGACCCAGGCGAACCGCCGTGCGGCAGCCTCCCCCGCGCGGCGTGTGCACTCCGGGTCGAGCGCTCCGGCGTGCTCGTCCTCGGGCCGCTGACCGGTCGGATGGCCGGTGAAGATACCGCCGGAGTCGGGATCGGGGCGGCCGTTGGTGCCGTACAGGTGGTCGGTGAAGGCCGGGTGGCCGGCGACCGGATCGGCGGGGCGGCGCAGGTCGACCTGGATCGCCTGGAGCCACAGCCCGTGCTCGATGCCCCAGCCGGTCAGCAGGGCGGGGGTGGCCGGTCCGGTGGCCAGGACCACGGTGTCGGCGGCCAGTTCACCGAATCCGGTGCGGACGCCGGTGACGCGTCCCGCCGTACGGGAGAGTCCGTGCACCGGGGTGCCCGTCAGGAGGGTGCCGCCCGCCCGCCGCCCGGCCCGTACCCAGCCGCGTACCACGTCCGTGGGGTCGAGGTAGCCGGCCTGCGGCTCCCACACCCCGCCGCCCGTGGTGTCCGTGAGGATCGCGCCGAACCGCTCGGCCAGCTCCCCGGGGTCCAGCCAGCGGGCCGGGGTGCGGGCCGCGATCCGGGCGGTCTCCTTGCGGGCGTCCTCCGCCTGCTCCGGGCCGACCAGGGAAAGGAAACCGCTGGCCGTGAAGGGGGCCGGCTCCCCGGTGTGCCGTGCGAACTCGCGGTAGAACTCCCAGCCTTCCAGGGCCCGTTCGCCGAGGCCGGGCTCGGGGTGGAAGGCCCGGACGATGCCGCCGCTCCAGGCGGTGGCCCCCAGTCCGGGGAGGTACCGCTCCACCAGCGTGACACGTTCGCCCCGGGCGGCCAGGGCGTGGAAGGCCGCGGCGCCGATGACTCCGGCGCCGACGATGACGGTCTCAGGCATCGCGGTCCCCGCCGCTCGCGGCCGGGCCGCCGTCCGCGTGGCGCGCCACCAACGAGTCGAGGATCTCTCCGGCGCGGACGGCGGCCATCGACAGCAGGGAGGAGGTGATGCCGTGGGTGTGCTCGGTACCGCCCTGGAGGTAGATACCGGCGGTCAGCGACGCGTCGGTCACCACCCGGTAGTCCCGGGCGATCCGCAGGCGGCCCTCGGCGTCCCGGGCGCAGTAGGGTTCGGCCTTGCCCAGCAGCGGGCCGGCGTCGGGAGCGGTGTAGCCGGTGGCGAACACCACGCCGTCCGCGCGGAGTTCCTCGCGGGTGCCGTCCAGTTGGTTCAGCACCTCCACGGTGACCCGGCCGTGGCCGTCGCCCGGCGCCTCGGCCAGCCGGGTGACCCGGGAGGCGGCCATCATGCGCAGCCGTACTCTTCCGTGCACCTTCTCCTGGTAGGCACGCCGGTACAGCTCGTCGATGAGGTCGATGTCCACGACGGCGTAGTTGGTGTTGCGGTGGTAGTCCATCAACTGTTCACGGATGTCCTGCGCGGCGCCGTAGTAGTGGTCGACGGCCGCCGGGTCGAAGATCCGGTTGGCGTAGGGGCTGTCGTCGGCCGGGCTGTAGCCGTAGCGGTTGAAGACCGAGCAGACCTCGGCCCGCGGGTAGGTGCGGTGCAGGTGGTCGGTGGCCTCGGCGGCGCTCTGGCCCGCTCCGACCACGACGAACCGCTCCGGCGAGGGTCCGGGCAGGGTCTCCAGGCTCGGGAGCAGTGAACTGCTGTGCCACACCCGGCCGGAGAGGGTGACGCCCTCCGGCAGCCGGGGCCGCAGCCCGGTCGCGACGACCAGGTTCCGGGTCCGGCACAGCACCGTGTCCTCCCGGGCGCCGGGGGTCCGTCCGACGAGTTCGAGGAGCTCGGTCACCCCGTCCACGGTGACCGGCCGCACCTCGGTGACCTCGGTCCCGTAGCGCACGAGGCCCTCGACCTCGGCGGCGCACCATTCCAGGTAGTCGTGGAACTCGGCGCGGCTCGGAAACAGCACCTTGTGGTTGATGAAATCCACCAGGCGTTCCCGGGCGTGCAAATAGGAGACGAAGCTCAGACGACTCGTGGGATTCCGCAGGGTTACCAGGTCCTTGAGGAAGGAGACCTGCATCGTGGCGTCGTCCAGCAGCATTCCGCGGTGCCAGCCGAAATTCTCCTTGCGTTCCAGGAACAGCGCCCGGGGGGTCGCTCCGGGGCCGTACCGTTCGCCCTGCTCCATGAGCGCCGCGGCCAGTGCCAGGTTGGCCGGTCCGAAGCCGACGCCCACCACGTCGTACAGCGGCGACGGAACGTCCTGAGTCTGCGACATGGTCGGTGCAACCCTCCGTGACGTGCGGAAACGTAACCACTGCGGCCTGCTTGCCGTGGAACGGTGCGGCCAACATAGGCATCGGCGCCCCACCGCGACTACCTACGACGGAGGACATCCCGATGTCGCCCCGGGGAGACGTCGGACGCCGTCGTGTCACCCCCGGTGGACAACCTTCCGGTATCCCTGGGAATTGACGGGGGAACTTGCCTACGATTCGGCGAACCGACCGAAAAGCCGGTCCGGTCGGACTGTGAGAGACAGCCGGCGCATTCCGGGGATTCCCCTCCGGAACCCGGTGTTCCCGGCCCCGCACGGTATTTTTCCGCCGCCCTCGCGAACGAGGAATAATGATCACAAAATTCCGTATCGAAGAGGCAAGCGCGGTCCCGGAGTTCGGCATGGCCTGCCAGCGCCTGATCCCGTGGCCCGGCGACGAGCCCGAGCCCCCGGTCGGCGCGATGGCCTGCTTCCTGCCCGCCGGGGCCGCCTCCGATCCCGACCGCCACGACCAGGACGAGGTCATGATCGTGCTGTCCGGCGGCGGGACCATCGAACTCGACGGCGAGACCGCCCAGTTCGGCGCCGGTGAGGTGATCGTGCTGCCACGCAACAAGGAGCACGTGGTGCGCAACCCGCTCGACGGGCCGTGCACCTGGGTCTCCCTCTACTGGCCCCTGCGCGAGCCCCGGCCCGGTGACTCGGCGGAGGTGCCGTCGTGACCTCCCCGTCCTGGATCACCGCCACCCCGCCCACGCCCAACGGCGATCTGCACCTGGGCCATATGGCCGGCCCCTACATCGCCGGGGACGTGCTGCGCCGCTTCCTGGCCGCCGACGGGCTCCCCGTCCGCTACACCTCGGGCCTGGACGACCACCAGAGCTACGTTCCGGTGCGGGGCCTCAAGGACGGCGGCCGGACCGGTGAGGAGGTCGCCGACGGCTACGGCGCCTCCATCACCGACGTCTGGCGCCGGGCCGGGGTGGACTTCGACACGCTGAGCCGCCCCCGCGAGGACGCCGGATACGACCGGTACGTACAGGGGTTCGTCCGGGAACTGCACGAGCAGGGCCACATCGTCGCCCGGACCCGCCCGCTGCCCTGGTGCGACTCCTGCGAACGCTGGCTGTACGAGGCGTACGTGGCGGGCGGCTGCCCGCACTGCGGCTCGTCCTCCAACGGCAACGCCTGCGAGCCCTGCGGGCGCCCCAACGACTGCGCCGACCTCTCCGACCCGGTCTGCGTCCCCTGCGGCGGGACGCCCCGGCTCCGCGACTGTGAACGGCTCTACTTCCCGCTCGCCCCCTTCGCCGACCGCCTCGCCACGTTCTGGGAGCGGGTGGCCATGCCCCCGCACCTGCGCGTCCTGTGCGAGACCATGCTCGCGGCCGGGCTGCCCGAGATCGCCGTCAGCCACCCCGGCGACTGGGGGCTGCGCACCACCGTCCCCGGCTTCGAGGAACAGCGGATCTACGTCTGGTTCGAGATGGGGCCGGGGTATCTGTGGCAGTACGGCTCCCCCGCCACGCACCCCGGCGGCGGCCCGGTGCAGTTCTTCGGCTTCGACAACGGCTACTTCCACGCGCTGCTCTTCCCCGCCCAGTTCCTCGCCCACCCGTCCCGGCCGCCGCTGCCCGAGGCGTTCGTGGTCAACGAGTTCTACCGGCTGGAGGGGCTGAAGTTCTCCACCAGCAGACGGCACGCGATCTGGGCGTACGAGGAGCTGGAGCGCACCCCCGCCGACGTGCTGCGCTTCCATGTCCTGGCCGACCGGCCCGACGGCCGCCAGACGAGCTTCAGCACGGAGGCCCTGGAGCGGACGCGGCAGCATCTGACCGGCCGGTGGGACGGCTGGCTGGGGCGGCTCTTCGAGCAGA
Source organism: Streptomyces sp. NPDC059452 (assembly GCF_042750035.1). Classification (NCBI taxonomy): domain Bacteria; kingdom Bacillati; phylum Actinomycetota; class Actinomycetes; order Kitasatosporales; family Streptomycetaceae; genus Streptomyces; species Streptomyces sp. NPDC059452. Next base: position 23,026 of record NZ_JBHYVE010000006.1, on the reverse strand, counting down.
TCGGCAAGGACTGCGACGGCCGGGCGCCCGGACAGCCGCCCGCCGGACCGGCCTGGGAGCTGCTGCGCGACCGGCTCACCCGTACCGCCACCGAGCTGCGCGGGGCGCTCGGCGTGGCGGGCTTCGACCCGCGCCGGGCGACCGCCCTGCTGGACGAAGTGGTCGCGTGCGCCGACGACTTCGGCCACATCCACGCCCATGAGCGGGACCGGCCGAACGGGGGCGACGCCCACCGCGCCGCGCTGTCGGCACAGCTCGCCGTGGCGGCGGCCCTCTCGGCCTGGGCCGCCCCTGTGATGCCGCACGCGGCGGCCACGCTGGCGGACGCCCTCGGCCTGCCCGCGGGCCGCCCGGTGGACGCCGACGCACTGCGTCCGCTGCCCGCCGGGACGCAGCTCGGTCCGCTTCCCGGACCGGTCTTCGGTGGCTGAGCGGGGCCCGGCGCGGGTCGCCGTCGTCGGCCCGTTCAGCGGGCCGCGCGCCGCGTGGGGCGAGCTGCTGCGCGAGGGCGCGGCAGGGCCGGTGGCCCCGGCGGCCGGTTCGTCGGCCGCCTGGGAGTTCCATGACGACCGGGGTGACGCGGCCACCGCTCGTGAGGTGGGCCTGCGCCTCGCCCGCGACCTCGAACTCGTCGCCGTCATAGGCCACTTCAACAGCCTGGGGGCACACCATGCCCTGCCCGGATACCGGGACGCCCGGCTGCCGGTGGTGCTCCCGCTCTCCACCAAGCCCGGACTGCTGGACGGTTCGGACGGCTGGGCCCTGCGCTGGTGCCCGGACGACCTCGGCCAGTTGGTGGCGCTCCGGGCGGCGGTGTCGGCCGCCGGGCACACCGGGCTGGAGGTCACCGACGACGGCAGCGACTACGGCCGCCGCCTCGCCGACACCGTGACGGGGCTGCCCGACGACGGCCTCACCGTGGTCCGGACGGCGATCCCGTCGGCCGGGAGCGCGGCGCTCCTGGTCTGCGGCACCCATGTGGGCGCCGCGCGCACCGCCCGGCAGGCCGTCGCGGCCGGGCGGACCGGGCCGCTGTTGTTCCCGGACGACTGCGCCATCGGGGAGTTCGCCGGGCTGCTGGGCCCGGCGGCCGGTCAGGCGCTGGTCGCCCGGCTGGCGGGCGGCCCGGCCGCCCTCGTCCAGGACTCCTTCCGCGCGCTGGGCACGGCGCTCGCGGACCGGCCGGAGGCGCGGGGCCGGGAGCTGCTGGCCGCCGTACGGGACCGCGCGGGCCGACGGTTCACCCCCGGCGGCGAACCGTACGGCCTCGGCCCGGGCGGCGGCTGGGAGGTCGTCCCGGTGGCTGTCCTCGACCCGGCGGGGACCGGTCACCATGCCGCACCGGCCGCGTCGAGCCCGGCGGGGACCGGCCGCCACGCCGTACCGGTCGCACCCGCTCCAGCCGAGCCCGCCCCGACGACGGGCGGTCACCCCACCGCACCGGCCGGTCGCCACGCCGTACCGGCCGGACCCACCCCCGTACCGGCCGTGAGCTCCCCCGTCGCCCCGGGCACCCCACCACCGCTGTACGGCCGCATGCTCTCCGCCAACCCCGGCACCTGCGACCTGGACGCCGTGGTGGTCGGCTGCGGGGCGGTCGGGTCGGCCGTGGCGGCGCTGCTGGCCGAAGCGGGTGCGGCGGTGGCGACCACCGAGCCCGAAGCCGGTGGCCCCTCGGCCACCCGCTACTCCGGCGGCCTGGTCCGCGCCTATGAACTGGGCCCCGAAGCAAGGGCGTTGGCGATCCGCAGCCATCAGCTCCTCTGGGGCGCGGCGAGCGAGGAACGGCAGGCGGCGGGGTTCCGCCGGACCGGCTCACTGGTCCTGCTGGGCCCCGACGACCTGCCGGAGGCGGCGGCCGGGGTCGCCGAACTGGGCGCGGCCGGCATCCCGGCCCGGCTGCTCGACCTCGGCCAACTCCGCTCCCAGCACCCGGAGATCGACCCCGCGGGGCTGGCCGGGGCGGTCTGGGAGCCGGACGGCGGCTACGCCGATCCGCGCGCCTTCGCCGCCGTGAAGCGCCGGGCCGCCCTGGCCCGTGGGGCGGTGGTGCTGCCCGGCGGCGCGGTCCGTGCCGTGGTGGCCGGGCCCTCCGGCGTCGTCGTGCGCACCGCCACCGGGACCGTCACCGCCGCGGTGGTCGTCCTGGCGGCGGGGGCGGGCACCTCGGCGCTGCTGCCCGCCGGATACGTTCCCCCCGGCGGGCCGCCGCGTACGAAGACCATCCGGTACGCCTTCTTCGACCGCGCCGGGCAACCGGTCCCGACCGTCAGCGACCTGGTCACCGGGGCGTGGGGCAGACCGCAGGTGGACGGGGCGTTCGGCGGTGGCTTCCTCACCGGCCGCCCGGTCCAGGAGTGGGACGTCCGGCCGGGCGGTGCCGACGAGCTGCCCGCGCGGGACATCGCGTACATCAGGGAGGGTGTACGGGGGCGGTGGCCCTGGCTGGCCACGGCACCCGCACTGGGCGGACGGTGGGGCGTGGACCTGTACCCCGCACACGGGCCGCTGCTCGGCCCGCTGCCCGGCACCCCCCGTCTGCTGGTCGCCGCCGGCTGGTCCGGTGCGGGCTTCAAGACCGCCCCCGCCGCCGCCGAACGGGCCGCGCACGCCGCGCTGTCCGTCCTGGGCAGCCGCGCCCCTGTGTGACCACCGGGGCCGTACCGACGTGGCTGTAAGGGGGTGGGCACGCGGCCGGTGAAGGCCGGGCCCACCCCCGTACGCGCATCACTTCACACTGAACGACTCCGCCGCCGGGGAGACCGCCGCCGGGCTGATGACCTTCAGGCCGCCGGGGACCGTGGCGTCCGGCTTCATGATGACGCTCTCCCGGGTGGACGGCGCCGCGGGGTCGGAGAAGTCGTGGGTGACCCCGAACTCCGTTCCGTACCCCTTGATCGTGAGCAGCGCCTTGCCGATGCCCTCCCGCGTGAGGTCCTTGTCGTCGCACGCCTTGTCCAGCGCCTCGCCGAAGACGGAGGCCGCCGTCCAGCCCGCAACAACTCCGTTGTCAAGGACGTCGTTCGGGTACTGCGACGCGTACTCCTTGGCCAGCAGCGACGGCCCGTCACCGGGGTCGCCGATGGGGAGCGTGGAGGAGGCGATGTAGTAGTCCTTGAGCAGGGCCGGGCCCGCCTGGGTCTTCAACAGCTGTGGCGCGTAGGCCGAGTTGTTGCCGACGACGGGGACGTTGAAGCCGGTGGCCGCCGCGACGCCGACGAGCGAGGCCGCCTGTCGCGGACCGGCGCTGATGACGACGGCCTTCACCCCGGCCTGCTTGAGGGCGGCGACCTGGGCCGTCATGTCGTTGTCGGTCGGCTTGATCTTCTGCTCGACGACGGTCAACCCGGCTTCCTTGGCAGCGTACTTGGAGCCGGTGAGCGCGTTCTCGCCGTAGTCGCCCTCGAAGTACACATGGCCGATCTTGTCGCCCTTGGCGATCCGCTTCTCCTTGAGCAGGTGATCGATCAGGTTGATGGTCTCGACGTCGTACGTGGCGCCGATGACGCGGATGTACGGGGAGCCGAGCAGGTTCGCCGACCAGGCCTGCGGCAGCACGAGCCCCTTGTCCTTGCCGTCGATGCGCTGTTCGACGGCGGCGACGAACGGGGAGCCGATGAACTGGGCGAAGCCCAGCACCTTCGGCTCCAGCTCGGTGTATCCGGCGATGGCCTTCTGCGGGTCGTAGCCGTGGTCCCGTACGGTGAGTTCGATCTTCCGGTCGCAGATGCCGCCCTTGGCGTTGGTCTGCTTCACCCACAGCTGCTGGGCCTGGGTGACGCTCTTGCCGAGCGAGGCGTACACCCCGGTCATATCGGTGAGGACACCGAGCGAGATCGTCGAGGAGGAGACACCGGGGCCGGTCTTGATCCCGGCCTTGTCCTGCTCGTCGCCCTTCCCTTCGGTCGCCTTGCCGCTGCACCCGGCGAGGGTGACGGTGAGGGCCGCGACCACGGCCGTGAGCGCTCTGCGTTTCATTTCTTCTCCCCTGATTTCTTCGGACGGGTGACGCGCGGGAGTGCGATGCCGAGGCGGGCGAGCCCGCCGGGCAGGAAGAGGACCACCGCGACCACCGCGGCGCCGTACAGATAGCGGGACGCCTCACCCGGTGCCAGGCCGCCCGTTCCGGGGGCGGAGACCAGCGGGAGGGAGTCGCTGTAGTGGTTGAGCACCTGCGGGAGCAGGGAGACGAAGAAGGCGCCGACGACGGCTCCCGCGACGCTGCCGAGCCCGCCGATGACGATCATGGCGAGGTATTCGAGGGACAGGATCATGCCGAAGTACTCGGGCACGGTCCGCTGGAAGACCAGGGCGAGCAGGACGCCCGCGAGACCGGCGTACATCGAGGACAGGACGAAGACCCCGGCCCGGTAGCGCGCCACCGGTACGCCCATCACGCCCGCCGCGATCCGGTGGTCGCGGATGGCGTTCATCGCCCGGCCCGGCCTGCCCCGCAGGATTCCGCGCGCGAACAGGGCGCTGAGCAGCAGGGCGGCGAGGCCCACGTACCAGAGCTTCTCCGACGCCCCGAACGGGACGGCCGCGACGACGAGTTCGGTGTCGTCGAAGGTGAACCCGAAGAGGGAGAGCGGCGGTACGGCCCGCCCGTTGTAACCCCCGGTCAGGGAGCTCGCGTTGAACAGGACGTGCTGCCCGATGAAGATCAGCGCGAGGGTCGCGATACCGAGGTAGGCGCCGCGCAGCCGTCCGGCGATCGGGCTGAACACCCCTCCCGCCGCCCCCGCGATCAGGACGGCGAGGATCGCGGCCAGCCAGGTGGGGAGTCCGAGCCCGGTGAGGGCGTGGCCGTCCCCGGTGCTGGACTCCCCCGCCAGGATGCAGTAGCTGTACGCGCCCACGGCGAGGAAGAAGGCGTGGCCCATGGAGAGTTGGCCGGTGGCGCCGGTGAGCATGTTGAGCCCGATGGCCCCGATCGCCGCCGCCATCGCGAACAGTCCGGCCTGGAGCCAGAAGCGGTCCAGGTAGAAGGGGAGGACGAGGAGCAGCAGGGAGCCGATGAGGACGGCGTACGTACGGGGCCGGCGCAGCCGGTCGGTGAAGGTCTCCGTACCCCGGGGTGCGGGGGCGGCCGGTGCTTCGGGGACTGCGGTGTCAGACACGGGCGAGCTCCTTCGTGCCGAAGAGTCCCGCGGGCCGGATGAGCAGGACCGCGACCATCACCAGGTAGGGCGCCAGATCGCCGATGCCCCGGCCGAGGAAGGCGAGATCGCTCTGGTAGCCGGTGGCGAGCGACTCGGTGACGCCGACGACGAGTCCGCCGACGAGCGCCCCGGTGGTGGAGTCGAGTCCGCCGAGGATCGCGGCGGGGAACGCCTTGAGCGCGGCGAGCGAGGTGGCGCGCTCCAGGCCGGGGGTCGGGAAGACGGTGAGGAAGAGGGCGGCGACGGCGGCGAGGGCCCCGGCGACGGCCCAGGCGGCGAGCGAGACCCTGCCCAGCTTGATGCCCATGAGGGCGGCGGTCTGCGGGTTCTCGGCGGCGGCCCGCATCGACACGCCCCACGAGGTGTAGCGGAAGGCCAGCAGGAACACGGTGATGAGGAGCCCGGCGGCGAGGAACGCGGCGATCCTGGTCTGGGCGAGGGTGATCCCGCCGATCTGGACGACCTCGTTGCCCCACGGATCGCCGAGCGCGAGGACGTCCGTGCCCATGCGGCGGGTGAGTTCGGTGATGAGGAGGATGTCGACGCCGATGGTGACGATGGCCAGGACGCTGTGGTCGCTGCCCCGGTAGCGGCGCATCACGAAGAACTCGATGGCCGCGCCGACGGTCGCGGCCCCGGCGATCCCGACGAGCAGCGCGGGCCAGAACCCGATGTCGTCGTGGAGGACGGCGGTGACGTATCCGCCCGCCAACAGCAGTGAGGCATGGGCGAAGTTGACGACCTCGGTGGCCTTGAAGATGACGACGAAGCCGAGGGCGATCAGTGCGTAGACCGAACCGATCGACAGGCCGCCGAGGAGGAGTTCGATGAACGTGGTCATTCCGGTGCTCCCAAGTAGGCCTGGACGACGGCCGGGTCGTTCTGGACCTGGGCGGGTGAGCCGCCCGCGATCCGGCGTCCGAAGTCGAGTACGGTCACCGCGTCCGCGAGCTTCATGACCACCCCCATGTCGTGCTCGACCAGCACGATGGAGATGCCGAGGCTGTCGCGGACATCGGCCACGACGGCCGCGGTACGGCGGCGCTCGTCGGCGGTCATCCCGGCGATCGGCTCGTCCAGCAGCAGGACCCGGGGCTCCATGCACAGGGCGCGGCCGAGCTCGACGAGCTTCTGCTGCCCGTACGGAAGCGAGCCCGCCGGACGCTCCAACGCCCCTGCCAGCCCGATGAATTCGGCAATCTCACGGACCCGTTCCAGATGGCGCCGCTCCTCGCGGGCGGCGGAGGGCAGCCTCAGGCCGGTGGCGATGAATCCTGATCGGGTGAGCCGGTGGCGGCCGAGCAGCAGGCTGTCGGCGACGGTGGCGTGCGGCGGGAGCGCCAGGTTCTGGAAGGTACGGGCGACGCCGAGGGCAGCGATCTCGTGCGGCGCGAGCCCCGTCAGCTCGGTGGTGCCGAGGTGCACGGTCCCGGCGGAGGCGCGGTAGACGCCGGAAAGGACGTTGAAACAGGTGGACTTGCCCGCGCCGTTGGGCCCGATGACGGCGTGCACGCTGCCGGGTTCCACGGTGAAGGAGACGGCGTCGAGGGCGGTGAGCCCGGCGAAGCGTACGGTCACGTCGGTGACGGTGAGGGCGGCCGTGGTGCGGTCCACGGGGGCCGGTGCGGTGGTGGTCACGCGGACCACCTGCTCAGGGTGCGCCGGTTGCGGGACGCCACATCGGCGTCGGCGGCGGCCTCCTCGTCGACCACGCCGAGATAGCGGCGGCGCACCTCGTCGGAGGCGGCGAGTTCGTCGGCCGGGCCGTGCAGGGCGACCTCGCCGACATCGAGTACGTACGCTGTCGAGGCCAGGCGCAGCGCGATGGCCGCGTTCTGCTCGACGAGCATGACGGAGGTGCCGCTCGCGTTGATCTCCCGCACGGTCTCCGCGATCCTGGCCGCCATCAGCGGGGCGAGGCCGAGCGAGGGCTCGTCCAGCAGGAGCAGCCGGGGCCCCGCCATCAGGGCGCGGCCCATGGCCAGCATCTGCTGTTCGCCGCCGGAGAGGAGTCCGGCCCGCTGGTGAGCGCGGTCGGCGAGGACCGGGAACAGCTCGTGGACGCGGGCCAGGGCGGCGGTCGTCTGCCTGCGCCCGCCGCGCGCCCCGAGTGCGCCCGCGCGCAGGTTGTCGGCCACCGTCATCCGGGCGAAGACCTGCCGGCCCTCCGGTACCTGGACCACTCCGGCGGCCACCACCTGGGCGGGCCGCAGCCCCTCCAGGGGGCGGCCGTCGAACCGGATGGTCCCGGTGCCCGTACCCCGGTGGAAGCCGAGGGTCCGCGATACGGCCCGCAGCAGCGTGGTCTTGCCCGCGCCGTTGCCGCCCAGTACGGCGGTGATCGCGCCGTCCGGCACATCGACGGAGATGTCGCGCAGGGCCCGGACCGGCCCGTATCCCACGGACAGTCCGCGGATCTCCAGCGTTGCCATGCGTCCTCCTCCTTCCGCCTTCTCGTGTTCATGTGTCGTGTTCGTGCTCGGTGCTCGGTGCTCATCTGTGGGGGTGTGGCGTCGTGTGGTGCCACAGACCAGCACCGGCCGGAGCGTGCGTCCACGGCGTGGGGCGGACTCGATGCGGATGACCAGCGATCGAAGGGCCTCGTTGTGCACGCGCACAGAGGCGGCGACGGCCGGGTCCCCGCCCGCGCGGCCGGTGGCATCCTCATCGGTCACCGGGGAGACCGGTCCCGGTGACCGCCTCCGTGGCGGTGTGCCACCGGCTGTCCCGGCAGCGGGCGGGCGGAACCGGTCGCCGGTCCGGCGGACGGAGGCGGGGATGCGGCGGGAGACGCGGGCCGGGGAGCGGCGAGGGGCCACCGGGGAACGGCAGGGGGCCGGGGATCAGGGGGCCGCGGATTCGAGTGCGCGGGATCAGGGGGGCGGGGATCCGGGGGCGCGGGAGACCGTGACGCCGGAGGAGCGGTGGCCGGCGGCCCTGGTGGCGAGCGCGCCGGAACTCTCCGCACGCCTGCTCGCGGAGGTGTTCGGCCCGCTGCTCGCGCTGGCTCCGGCGGAACGGGCCCTGCTGGTGGGGACGTTGGAGGCGTGGCTGGAGTGCGGGGGCTCGGTGGGGCGGGCGGCGGTACGGCTGCGGTGCCACCGGAACACGGTCTTCAACCGGCTGCGCCGCCTGGAACGGCTGACCTCACGCTCGCTGTCGCACCCGCGCGAGCTGGTGGAGACGGTGCTTGCCCTGGACGCGCTGCGGTGGTCGGCGGGGCGGGGGTGAACCGTTGAGGCTATCGGTGGGCGTCGGCCCGTCTCCGTACCGGCAGCGGCAGCGGCAGCGGCAGGAGATAAGGGCCGGGCGTACGTCCCCGTACGCCCGGCCCCTGCTCCGCCCTGCCCCGCCCAGTCAGCTCAGCTCAGCTCAGGAATTTCCTGGCGATCAGCTCAGGAAGTCCCGGGCGATCGACTCGGCCGCCCGTTCCAGCAGCGGTCCGGCCTGGGCCATCGAGACGGCCGGGTCCGGTTCCAGCTCGGCCAGGGCGTAGGCACGCGCGATGCCCGCCCCGCTCAGCGCCTCCGGGGAGAGGGCGAGCCGGCCGCAGACCGCGACGACCTCGATCCCGGCCTCCCGGGCGGCCGCCGCGACCCCGGCCGGGGCCTTGCCGTGCAGGGTCTGCTCGTCGAGCGAGCCCTCGCCGGTGATGACGAGGGTGGCGCGGGCGAGCGCGGGGGCGAAGCCGAGGACGTCGAGCATGACCTCGATGCCGGGCCGGAAGCGGGCCCCGAGGGCGACGAGCGCCCCGTACCCGATGCCTCCGGCCGCTCCGGCGCCGGGCAGGGCCGCCGTCTCCGGCCCCAGGACCGAGGCGTAGTGCGTCAGGGCCGCGTCGAGGACCGCGATGTCCTCCTCGCTCGCGCCCTTCTGCCGCCCGTACACCTCGGGCGCGCCCTTGGGCCCGGTCAGCGGGTTGTCCACATCGCTGGCCAGGACCAGGTCGACGCCCTTCAGGCGCGGGTCCAGCCCGGAGAGGTCGGCCTCGGCCAGGTCGGCCAGTCCTCCGCCGCCGGGGCCGACGGGCTTGCCGTCCGCGTCCAGGAAGCGGGCCCCGAGCGCGGCGAGCATGCCCGCGCCGCCGTCCGTGGTGGCACTGCCGCCGACCCCGAACACGATGGTGGTCGCCCCGGCGTCGAGGGCGGCCCTCAGCAGTTCGCCCGATCCGTACGTGGTGGCCGTGAGCGGGGCGAACACCCCGTCGGGCAGGTGCTGGAGGCCCGAGGCCTCGGCCATCTCCACCACGGCGGTGGCTCCGCGCAGCGCGTACGCCGCCGTCACCGGGTCCCCGAGGGGCCCGGTCACCCGCGCCTCGCGGCGCTCGAACCCGGCGGCCAGCGCCGCCGCGACCGTGCCGTCGCCGCCGTCCGCGACGGGCAGGGTCTCCACCCGTACGCCGGGGACGACGCGCCGCAGCCCGGCCGTCACCCGCTCCGCGACCTGTACGGCCGTGAGCGAGCCCTTGAACTTGTCCGCCGCGACGAGCACGCGGGCGGTCTCCACATCTGCTCCGTCCGTCACCTTGCATCCCTTGCCTTCGAACAGAGTCGCGCCGCCCCGACCCTATCCGCACGCCCCCTGATCTGCCCATGGCCGTCCGGAACGGCCCGCCACTACGCTGTCGGCCGTGACCACGAACGACGCCGACTACGCCACGTACATCGCCGGGCTCCCCCGGGTCCTCGCCGCCGCCGCGTGCCTCTTCCGCGACGCGGAGGGCCGGGTCCTGCTCGTCGAGCCGAACTACCGCGAGGGCTGGGCGCTGCCCGGCGGAACGGTCGAGTCGGAGACGGGCGAGGGCCCCCGGCAGGCCGCCCGGCGCGAGACGGTGGAGGAGACCGGGCTCGATCTGGCGCCCGGCAGGCTGCTCGCCGTCGACTGGGTGCGGGGCGGCGGCCGGCCGCCGATCGTGGCGTACCTGTACGACGGCGGGGTGCTCACCCCGGAGCAGTTCGCGGCGATCCGGCTCCAGGAGGCGGAGCTGCTGTCCTGGAAGCCGGTGGCCCCGGCCGAGCTGGGCGGCTATCTGCCGGGTCCGCTGGAGAGGCGGGTGCGGGCGGCGCTGGACGTGCTGGAGTCCGGCGGCTCCACGGCGGAGCTGGAGGACGGGAACCGGGTCGGGTAACACGTGGAGGGCGTCAGCCCTGCTGGGCCTCGGGCTTGGTCTCCACGTCCCGCACCGACTGCTCGCGGTCGGCGATCAGCGCTTCGGTGCGGTGGCCGCGGGCGATGTAGTCGCGCACCACCAGCTCCACGGCATCCTGCGGGTTGCCCACCCCCGCGAGCACCATGACTTCGACGACGAGTTCGGCGTCCAGACTGACGCTCACCTTGGCCATGGCGGGACCCTACACCGGCGAAATCCGCTCGCGGACCGTGTTCCCGCATCCTTACGCTCGGCGCATGACCCTTGTCGCGATCCTCAGCGGTGCCGGTATCTCCACGGACTCCGGCATCCCCGACTACCGGGGGCCGAGCGGGGTGTGGCGCGAGGACCCGGAGGCCGAGAAGCTCGTCACGTACGACTTCTACATGGCGGATCCGGAGATCCGCCGCCGCTCCTGGCTGCTGCGCCGCACCATGGCCGCCCGGAACCCCGAACCGAACGCGGCCCACCGGGCGGTGGCGGAGCTGGAGCGGTCGGGCACCCCGGTCCGGGTGCTCACGCAGAACATCGACGGGCTGCACCAGGCGGCCGGGCTGCCCGCCCGCAAGGTCCTCGAACTCCACGGCACGGCACGGGAGGTGACCTGCACCCGCTGCCACGCCCGCTCGTCGATGGACGAGGCCCTGGAGCGCGTCGAGGCGGGCGAGGCGGACCCGGCGTGCACGCTCTGCGGCGGGATCCTGAAGGCGGCGACGGTGATGTTCGGCGAGCCGCTGGACCCGCAGGTGCTGGCCGACGCGATGGCGATCGCCAAGGGGTGCGAGGTCTTCGTGGCGGTCGGCTCGACGCTCCAGGTGCAGCCCGCCGCCTCGCTCGCCGGGATCGCGGCCGAGCACGGGGCGCGGCTCATCGTGGTGAACGCGGAGCCGACCCCGTACGACGCACTCGCGGACGAGGTCGTACGCGAGCCGATCGGTACCGCCCTCCCGAAGCTCCTGGCGGGACTGGCCGCGAGCTGACCTGCGGCTTCAGCCCTCCAGCCCCGCCCGGACCCGGCGCGAGGGCTGGAAGACGTACAGGTCGAGGATGTCCGGGGCGTCCGCGAGACCCGGGCCGCCCGCCGACGCCCAGGTGATGATGTCCTGCTCCGCGTGCTCGTCGTTGACCAGGCCCAGCCAGACCGGGCGGCCCCCGGCGCGGCGGCCCTCGGAGGAGGGCTGGACGACGATCACGTTGCCCTGTTCACAGGCGTCCAGGCATTCGACGGCCCGTACGGTGGCGGCGCCCTCCAGACCGGAGCGGAGCCGGGTGAGCTGGGCGGCGTGGTCGACGCCCGGGATCTTCTCCGTGCCGCAGCAGCAGCCCCGGCAGACGCTCACGGTGGGGCGGGGAACGCCCTGGGCGGGCACGTCCTTGCGGGGGCGGCTGCTCATGCGGGCACTTTCCGGTCGGCGTCGGCAAAGGGGCGGGGGCGACCACCAGGGGCCCGGTGATCAACGCGACTCTACCGAGGGGCCCCGGCCTCGAACACCTGCGCCCCTCCCCGGCCCGGTGGGGTAGTGTTGATGGCTGCGAAGGGGAGTAGCCCCGCAAACCGGTCGTCGACACACTGGAACCCCCGGGTTCCCGGTGGCCGGGCTCGTGGGTCCTGGACAGGGATCCCACGGGTGGGCGAGACCTTCGGTCCTGTATGACACGTCCACGCCCTGTGGGCGCTGCCGTCATGCCGGGCCGAGTGGTCCTCCGAAAAGCCCGAGCGGCGCTTCGCGAAGATCCGGGGCCCGGCTCGCACAGAAAGCCACCCGGAATGCACCTCGACCCTCTGGCGATCATCACCGCCTTCGGGCTGATCTTCCTCGCGGAGCTCCCCGACAAGACGATGTTCGCGTCGCTGGCCATGGGCACGCGGATGCGCCCGCTCTACGTGTGGTTCGGCACGTCGTCCGCGTTCATCGTGCATGTCGCCATCGCCGTGGGCGCGGGCAGCCTGATCGGACTGCTGCCCGACTGGACCGTCAAGCTCGTCTCGGCCTCGCTCTTCGCGTTCGGCGCGTTCATCCTGCTGCGCGGCAGCGGCGGGGACGACGGGGACGAGACCGAAGTGAAGACGGTGACCGGTTTCTGGCCGGTCTACTCGACCGCGTTCATGGCGGTCTTCATCAGCGAGTGGGGCGACCTCACCCAGATCACCACCGCCAACCTGGCCGCGAGCAACGGCACCTGGTCCACCGCGATCGGTTCGGCCGCCGCCCTGATGTCCGTCTCGGCCCTCGCGCTGCTCGCGGGGAAGTTCATCGCCAAGCGCGTACCGCTGAAGACCGTGCAGCGCATCGGCGGGATCTGCATGCTGGGCCTCGCGATCTGGACGGCCGTGGAGATCTTCACCGGCTGACGGCGGTCAGGCCGCGCCGAGCCTCTCAGGGGCGTACCGCTTGTGCCGAGCCTCTCAGGGGCGTGCCGCTCGTTCGGTACGCCCCTGAAAGCGCTGCTCAGAACAGCGCCTGCACCCCGTCCCGTACGCCACCGCTCTCGAAGGCGAGCAGCCGCTGCTTGCGGTCCAGGCCGCCGCCGTAGCCGGTGAGGCTGCCGGAGGCGCCGATCACCCGGTGGCACGGCACGATGATCCCGACCGGGTTCTTGCCGTTGGCCAGGCCGACGGCCCGGGAGGCGCCCGGCTTGCCGAGCTCCTCGGCGAGTTCGCCGTACGTACGCGTCTCGCCGTACGGGATCTTGCTCAGCTCCGCCCAGACGCTCCGCTGGAACGGGGTGCCGTGCAGGGCGAGGGGGAGGTCGAAGGTGGTGAGCTCGCCCGCGAAGTACGCCGTGAGCTGGCTGATCACCTCGGGGAAGGGTTCCGGGTCGGGGACCCCGAAGGTCTCCTCGGGTGGGCGGTGGCGCTGGTCGGTCATGTAGAGGGCCGAGAGGACGCCGTCGGTGGCGACGAGCGTCAGCGGGCCGTAGGGGCTGTCGAGGACCGTGTGCTGCTTGGCAGTCATGAGGCGCTTCCTCCGTCAGGCGGGCAGGTGGTTGATGGGGTGGTCGTCCACGGTCCAGAGGTACTGGACGGCGTACGCGCGCCACGGGCGCCAGTCGGCGGCCCGTACGGTGAGGGCGGCGGGGGTGGCGGGCAGGCCGAGGCGTTCGGCCGCCCGGCGGATGCCGAGGTCGGTGGGGAGGAAGGCGTCCGGGTCGCCGAGGGCCCGCATGGCGATCGCCTCGACGGTCCAGGGGCCGAAACCGGGCAGCGCGGAGAGTTCGGCGCGGGCCCGTACCCAGTCGGTGTCGGGGCCCAGGCGGAGCGTCCCGTCGGCGAGGGCGGCGACCAGGGTGGTGAGCGTGGTGCGGCGGGTCCGGGGCAGGGCCAGGGACTCCGGGTCGAGCCCGGCGAGGGCCTCGGGCGTCGGGAAGAGATGGGTGAGCCCGCCCTCGGGGTCCTCGACGGGTTCGCCGTGCGCGGTGACCAGGCGGGCCGCGTGGGTGCGGGCGGCGGCGGTGGAGACCTGCTGGCCGAGGACCGCGCGTACGGCGAACTCGGCGCCATCCACCGTACGCGGCACCCGGCGCCCGGGTCCCGCGTCGACCAGCGGGGCGAGCAGCGGGTCGGTGCGCAGCCGGTCGTCCACGGCGACCGGGTCCGCGTCCAGGTCCAGGAGCCAGCGGGACCGGCTGATGGCCCGGGTGAGGTCGCGGGGGTCGGTGAGGGAGAGCCGGGCGGCGATGTGGCCGGGCTGCGGGGTGAGGGCGACGATGCCATGGCCGTACGGGAGGGTCAGCGTGCGGCGGTAGGCGCCGTCGCGCCACTCCTCGACGCCGGGGACGGCGGTCGCGGCGAGGTGGCCGAAGAGGTTGCTGGGGTTGAGCGGGGCCCGGTACGGGAGGCGGAGCGTGATCACGCCGGGGGTGGCGGGGGCCAGGGGGCCTCGGGCGGCCCGGGTGCGCAGTTCGCCGGGGGCCAGCGCGAAGACCTCGCGGACGGTCTCGTTGAAGGTGCGGATGGAGGAGAACCCGGCGGCGAACGCCACCTCGGCCAGGGGCAGGGCGGTGGTCTCGATGAGGACGCGGGCGGTCTGGGCCCGCTGGGCGCGGGCCAGGGCCAGCGGTCCGGCGCCCAGTTCGGCGAGGAGCTGGCGTTCGATCTGCCGGGCGGAGTAGCCGAGCCGGGCGGCGAGGCCCGGGACGCCCTCGCGGTCGACGACACCGTCCCGGATGAGCCGCATGGCGCGGGCCACCGAGTCGGCGCGGGCGTTCCACTCGGGGGAACCGGGGCTGGTGTCGGGGCGGCACCGTTTGCAGGCCCGGAATCCGGCCTGCTGGCAGGCGGCGGCGCTCGGGTAGAAGGTCATGTTGCGGACCTTGGGCGGCACGACGGGGCAGCTGGGGCGGCAGTAGATCCGAGTGGTGAGGACCGCGGTGAAGAACCAGCCGTCGAAGCGGGCGTCCTTGGAGTGGACGGCCCGTACGCAAGCCTCGGTGTCGGTGTGCATGGTTCCAGGATGGGTCACCGGTCAGGGGCCTGGCTGGCGGAAATCCGACATGGGCCTCGGTGACCCGGGGCCGCTGGGGCCCATGCAGTCGACGGCCAGGCCCTGTCACCTCCTCGGCAGGCATCGGCTCAAGGGCGGGGCGCCTGAGGGATGTAGCGGCGGAAGCCCTCGGCCAGGGCCTGGAAACCGCACGCTTCGTAGAAGGTATGGACGTACGCGTCATCCGCCGCCAGCAGCTGCACCTTGTAGCAGTCGGCCGACTCGCCCAGTCGGACGGCGGTCTCCATCAGATGACGGCCGACACCACGGCGCTGGAAGGAGCCGGCCACCACGACGTTCTCCACGAACAGGATGGACCGGCCGCCGCGCGTGAGGTTCGGCAGGACGATGCAATCCGCCGTGCCGGCCACGGTGTCACCGGCATCGGCCACCAGGACCGTCCGTCCCTGCTGCCTCGATACAGCCGCCCAGATGGCATCTGCGGACGCCTGGGGCAAGGGGGCATCATCCGGGTTCAACTCGCTGTAGAGAGCCAGCAACGCCGACAGGTCGGCCTCGACCGCCGACCGCACAGTGATCTTCATACGCTGAGCCTAGAACGGGCACCGTCCACTCGTCCCGGCCGCTGCCCGCCAGGACGAGCAACTGCACCGGCTCCGGAACCCTGGGGCTCCGCGGGTCAGCCGCGCATCGCGAGGACTTCCTCGAACTCCACGTACGCGTGCGCGTCGAAGAGCACGAACCGCACCTCCTCGACGGGCGCCACCGTCTCCGCGAGCACCGTGCGCACGGCGATCCGCGCGCCGTCGTCCATCGGCCAGCCGTAGATGCCGGTGGAGATCGCCGGGAACGCGACGGTCCTGGCCCCCAACTCTGCTGCCAGGCGCAGCGATTCGCGGTAACAGGAGGCGAGCAGCGCGGAGCGGTCCTGGGCTCCGGAGAAGACCGGGCCGACCGTGTGGATCACCCAGCGGGCGGCCAGGCGTCCGGCGGTGGTGGCGACGGCGCGGCCGGTGGCGAGGCCCTTGCCGTACTGCGAGGCGCGCAGCTCCCGGCAGGCGGCGAGGATCTCGGGTCCGCCGCGCCGGTGGATGGCGCCGTCGACCCCGCCGCCGCCGAGGAGCGAGGAGTTCGCCGCGTTGACGATGACGTCGACGGCCTGGTCGGTGATGTCACCGCGGACCAGGCGGACCGCGGGGGAAACGGAGGTGCTCATGCGGACATCATGCCGCGCGCCGTGCACCCGCGCCGCCCACAGCGGCTGATTCAGGAGGCGCGCAGCCGCCGCCATACGGCCTTGGCGGCGTGGTGGCCGGACATGCCGTGCACACCGGGCCCGGGCGGGGTGGCCGAGGAGCAGAGGAAGACCGCCGGGTGCGCGGTCGCGTACGGGACACGGGCGAGCTTGGGGCGGATCAGGGTCTGGAGTCCCGAGAAGGCGCCGCAGGCGATGTCGCCGCCGACGTAATTGGCGTTGCGGGCGGCGAGTTCGGGCGGGCCGGAAACCGCGCGGGCCAGCACCAGGTCGCGGAACCCGGGGGCGAAGCGCTCCAGTTGGCGCTCGATGACGTCGGTGGCGTCGCCCTCCCACCCGGCCGGGACGTGCCCGTACACCCAGAAGACATGGCTGCCTTCGGGGGCCCGGGAGGGGTCGGTGAGGCTCGGCTGGGCGGTGATGAGGAAGGGGACGCTGGGGTCGCGGCCCTCGACGGCCGCCTTGAGCGCGGTGTCGATGGTCCCGGCGTCGGGGCCGATGTGGACGGTTCCGGCGCGGCGGGCGGCCTCGGCGGTCCAGGGGACGGGGCCGGAGAGCGCGTAGTCGATCTTGAAGGCGGAGGCGCCGTAGCGGTAGTGGCTGTAGGCGGAGCCGAGGCCCGCGATCCGGGCGAGCGCGGAGGGCGAGGTGTCGAAGATGTAGGCGCGGGCGGGCGGGAGTTCGTCCAGCCGCTTGACCTCGCTGTCGGTGCGGATGGTGCCGCCCTGTTCGCGGACGTAGGAGGCGAGGGCGTCCGCGATGGCCTGCGAGCCGCCGCGCGGGATGGGCCAGCCGTTCTCATGGGCGGCGAGCGCGAAGACGAGGGCGATGGCCGAGGTGGCGAACCCGCTGGTGGGAGCTATGGCGTGGGCGGCGAGCCCGGCGAACAGGCCGCGCGCCTTCTCGCCCTGGAAGCGCCGGGAGACCCAGGTGGCGGGCTGGACGCCGAGCAGGCCGAAGCGGGCCAGTCGGTACGGGTCGCGGGGCAGCCCGATCCAAGGGGTGCGGAGGAAGTCGGCGGCCAGGGTGTCCCAGCGGCCGACGAAGGGGGCGAGGAGGCGGCGGTAGGCCCCGGCGTCGGCGGCCCCCAGCGTCATCGCGCTCTCGCCGACGGAGCGGGTGAGGGCGGCGGCGGTGCCGTCCGGGAAGGGGTGGGCGAGGTCGACCTCGGGGTGCAGCCACTCCAGGCCGTGCCGGGCCAGGGGCATCGCCCGGAAGGCGGGCGAGCCGATCCCGAGGGGGTGCACGGCGGAACAGGGGTCGTGCCGGAACCCCGACAGCGTCAGCTCCTCGGTGCGGGCACCCCCGCCGACGGTGCCGTGGGCCTCGTGGACCTCCACGGCGAAGCCCCTGCGGGCCAGTTCGGCCGCGGCGGTCAGCCCGTTGGGCCCCGCCCCCACGACGACCGCATCGAGCATCGAGGGCACCTTGGGACTCCTTCGTCGGCCGACAGGCGGAAACCCCAGGATATTCGGGCGCACCGACAACGCGGACGCGGGGACCCCGGGGCCGGGGGCGGACGTGTCAGCCGCCCGCCCGCAGCGCGGCCAGGATGCGCTGAGCGGTGGGCTCGTCCCGGGCCGCCGTGAACGGCAGGTCGTTGCCGCCCGCGATCAGGTACGGAGCGCCGGACAGGGTCGCCTGGGCGCCGCCCGCCTCGGTGACCAGGAGCAGCCCCGCCGCGTGGTCCCAGGCGAGCTCCCAGTTGAAGGCGATGGCGTCCTGGGCACCGCGCGCGACGGCAAGGTACTCCAGCCCGGCCGAGCCGCAGGGGCGCGGGGCGATGCCTTCGGTGCGCAGGCCCAGCAGGGCCTTCTTCTGGGCCTCGGTGGTGTAGTCGGGGTGCGACATCGCCACGTTCAGTACGGCGCCGGGGGCGGGCGCGCCGGAGCGTATCGGTGTGCCGTTCAGCGTGGCGCCCCGGCCGCGTACGGCGACGGCCATCTCGCCCAGGACCGGTGCGTACGTCCAGGAGGCGTGGACCTCGCCGTGCTGGGCGAGGGCGACCAGGGTGCAGAACCCGGCCTCGCCCCGGACGAACTGGCGGGTGCCGTCGACCGGGTCGACGATCCAGACGGGGGCGTCGCCGCCGAGGGCGTCGTAGACCGCCGGATCGGCGTGCACGGCCTCCTCGCCGACGACGACCGAGCCGGGCAGCAGCTTGGTGAGGGCGGCGGTGAGGTGCCCCTCGGCCAGCCGGTCCGCCGCGGTGACCAGGTCGTGCGGGCCGCTCTTCTCGATGATCTCGTGGGCGGCGAGCTTCCGGTGGCGGGGCAGGATCTCGGCCGCGGCGGCGGCGCGTACGGCGGCCTCGACCTCGGCCAGCGGTCCGGAGTGCCCGGCGGTCCCGTACAGGAAGTCATCGATCATGGCTCCAGCTAAGCACGGCCCGTCGAGGCCTCCTCGGGTGGGCGGGGCGGCCCGCACAGCCCACCATGTTGATTAGATTCAGTAATCAGTGAATTATGAAGGAGCGCACGAACGGGCAGTGGACGCAAGAGGAGAGAGCAGAAGAGACGTGACCCCCCTCAGAGACGTGACCCCTCTCATCGAATGTACGGACGTCACCAAGAAGTTCGGTGACTTCACCGCGCTGAGCCGACTGAACCTGACGGTCCCCCGGGGCGTGGTCTACGGGTATCTCGGCCCCAACGGAGCGGGCAAGAGCACCACGATCCGGATGCTCATGGGCCTCTCCCGGCCCACCTCGGGCCGGGTCCGGGTGCTGGGCCAGGACCCGACCGGCCCCGAGGTGCGGCGGCGGATCGGCTATCTGCCCGGCGAACTGCGCCTCGACGAGCGGCTGACCATCGGGCAGACCCTGACCTCCTGGGGGCGGCTGCGGGGGCTGGCCGACACCGCCTACCGGGACGAACTGGCCGAGCGGTTCGGCGTCGACCCGTCCCGGCAGGTGCGCGGCCTCTCGACCGGCAACCGCCGCAAGGTCGGCCTGGTGGGCGCCCTGATGGCCAGGCCGGAGCTGCTGATCCTGGACGAACCGACCAACGGGCTCGACCCGTTGATGCAGCAGGTGTTCCTGGCCACCGTCGAGGAGGCCCGGAACAACGGCCAGAGCGTGCTGCTCTCCTCGCACGTCCTCTCCGAGGTCGAGCGGGTCGCCGACCTGGTCGCGGTGCTCCAGGGCGGCAGACTCGCCGCCTCCGGCCCGACGCGCGAGCTGCGCCGGGAGGCCGCGCAGCGCTTCCACATCACCTTCGCGGAGGGCCAGGACGTACCGCTCACCGCGCTGGCCGCCCTGGCGGGCGCGTCGGCGGTGGAGCGGCGGCGGCCGGAGAGCCGGGAGGTCTCCCTGGCGTGGACCGGCTCGCCGGACGGGCTGCTCCGGTTCCTGGCGGACCACCGGATCGCGACGCTCACCGCACCCGAACCGGACCTGGAGGAAGCGTTCCTGGAGTACTACCAGCAGGACGCCCCGGACCGCCGGAACCCCCGCCCCCTCTCCCCCACCCGTGACGGGTCCCCGTGATCAAGGCCGCCCCCGGGCCGGAAGGGAAACACATGTCATCGCCCAGCTCGGAGATCTTCCGGCGCGGAGTACAGATCCAGCGGCGCACCCTGATCGCCTGGTCGGCCGCGCTGGTCCTGCTGGCCCTCTCCGTCGTCGGCGCCTGGCCGTCGATGGAGAGTTCCGGCGCCCTGGAGGAGTTCGCCTCCGGCGTCTCGCCGGAGGTGGCCGCGGCGTTCGGGATCGACCAGATCAGCAGCGCGAGCGGCTACTTGAAGGGGAACCTGTACGCGGTCCTGCTGCCGCTGCTCCTCGGCCTGATGGCCGTGACCGGCACCACCGCCCTGACCGGCGGAGACGAGGAGGCCGGGCGGCTCGAACTGCTGCTGGCGCTGCCGGTGGCACGCCGCCGGGTCTTCCTGGTCCGCTTCCTCTGTGTGGCCTTCGGCCTGGTCCTCACCAGCGTGCTGGTCTGGCTGTCGGTGTACGGCTCGGTCCTCGCGTACGACATGGACGTCTCCACGGGCGGGGTGGCCGCGGTGACGCTGACCGTCGCCCTGCTGGCCGTGGTGCACGCGGGGATCGCGTACGCCGTCGTCGGGTTCGGCCTCGGGCGGGGCCCCGCGCTGGGCGTGGCGGCAGGCGTGCTCGTCGTCGGGTACCTGCTGCACGCCATCGCGCCGCTGTCCGAGGCCCTGGAACCGCTGGCGAACCTCTCCCCCTGGGAGTGGGCGCTGGGCGGCGACCCGCTCGTCAGCGGTGTCCCCTGGGGCGGGGTGGCGCTGCTGGCGGCCGTCTCCGCGGCCGCCGTCGCCGTCGGTACGTACGCCGTGGACCGGCGCGACATCAAGAACGCCTGAACCGGCCCGTGCACAGGCACGGAGCGGCCCGGCACTCCCCCGGCGGGGGTGCCGGGCCGTCCGCGTCGGCGGACGCGGAACCGGACGACGGACGACGGACAGCGGGCGGCGGCAGGCGGCAGGCGGACAGCGAACCCGGAGGGCGGGCGCGGCGGGGAGACTATTCTGATCCGATGCCGATGAACGGGGCCGACCGGCTGCCCGTCGCCTTCCCGAAGGCCTGAGAACCCAGGACCGCTGCCTTCCTGAAGGCCCGAGAACCCAGCGAGACCATGACTGATCACGAAAGCACCGCCGACGCCGGATCGCCCGCCCCCGGCCCCGACGGGTTCAGCGACGCGGAAGCCTCCTTCATCAGCGAGATGGGTTCGCTGATGGAGCGCTGGGGGCTCCCGCAGGCCACCGGCCGCCTCTTCGGCTACCTCCTGCTGCGCAACAAGCCGGTGGACCTCGACACCATGACCCGCGAGCTCGGCCAGGCCAAGAGCGGACTCAGCGTGGCCGCACGACAGTTGGAGGCCTGGACCCTGGTGCGGCGCTCCACCCGGCCCGGCAGCAGGCGGATCGATTACGAGGCGGTGGGCGACCTCCAGCACCTGCTGCTGGTGAACAACGCCCATATGCGCAAGTTCACCGAGACGCTGAGCTCCGGGATCCCGGTGGCCCACGGCGAGGCCCGGGAGCGGCTGGCCTCGCTCGCCGACCTGTTCAACGGGTTCGTGGAGCAGACGGAGTCACTGGTGGCCGCCTGGGAGGCCCGGCGCGGCGCCTCCTGAGCCTGCCGCCTCACCCGTACGGGACAGGGGGCAGCGCCTCCGGACGGCCCGATCGCCCGCGCGCGCCCACCGGTTTCTTACGGGACCGGGGCGCGCGGGCGATCAGCCCGCGTCAGCTCCAGTCCCGCTGGACGGGCGGCTCGCAGAGCTCCAGAACCACCGCACCCGACTCCGGCTCCTCACCCGCGAGGGGCTTCACCCGGGCGCCGACCGTCACCATCTGCGGTGCGGCGCCGACGACCTGGCAGCGGAAGACGAACCCCTCCGGGAAGCGGACCAGGGATTCGTTGCGCGCCGCCTCGGTGTAGCGGTGGACCACGGCGGTCCGTACGACCACCCCGTGGCCGGTGGTGCGTTCCGGCTCCAGTTCGCTCGACGCGCACACCGGGCACAGCAGCCGCCGGAAGGAGGCGGTACCGCACCAGCGGCAGCGGTTGTAGGAGAGGCCGCACTCCTCGTGCGCCTTCTGGACGGTGCCCATTGCTGCCTGAGACACGGATCGACCCCCTGCGCTCGACTCGGACGCGCCGCACCTGGCTGTTCGGCGCGTCCGCACCATATGGCACTGAGTGCCGGAGAGTAAAGGCACTGAGTGCCGATTATTACCGAGTTTTCGCCGCCGGTACGGGATCGGCGGCGGCTCGGCCGCTGACCGGCCGCCGATCGGCTACGGCTCAGCCCTCACCGACGGCCGCCTCGATCTGCTGCACGACGCGCCACATCGGAGTGCCTTTGGCCGCCACCATGACGATGACCTCGTTGTCGCCGGACCCGGTGGTGGTGACACCGGCCGGCGCCGGTTTCTCCCGTGCGGGCGACGGACCGGCGGGCCGCTCCCACACCTTCCGCACCAGGTCGAGCGCATGGTCCACAGCCACCTCGGGATCCCCCGCGCCGCCCGAACGCAGCCACAGCCGCAGCCCGTTGTTGTGCGCGGCGACCACGGACGCGGCGATGACCTCGGCGCGCAGCTCCCCGTCCCCGTCCGCACCAAAACGGCCCCGGAGGTGACCGGCGAGCGTCTGCTCGTAGCGCCGCACCACCGACAGTTCGTACGTCCGCAGTCCGGGCACCTCGCGGGTGAGCCGGTAGCGCTGTACGGAGAACTCTGGGTCGGCCGCGTACATCCGCAGCACGATCCTCGCCGCGTCGCACACCGCGCCCACCGGATCGCTGTCGTCGACGGCGGCCAGGAACTCCGTCATCTCGGCGAGCGCACCCTCGTGATCCGGGAAGACCACGTCCTCCTTGGAGGGGAAGTACCGGAAGAAGGAGCGCCGCCCCACCCCGGCCCGCGCCACGATGTCGTCGACCGTCGTCCGCTCGAAGCCCCGCTCCAGGAAGAGCTGGAAGGCCGCCTGGGCCAGCACCTCCCGCATGGGCGCCTTCTTCTCGGGTCCGCGTGGCTCGCTCATGCGGCGAAACGTAGCACCGGAAGGGCTCTTTTGGCACTGGGTACCTTTACAGAGGGTACTGAGTACCATAAGGTCACCCTTACGAAACCACACCCAGGTGGAACCGGGCCTGATCGGCAGGGGCCACACCCAGGTAGGCAGGAGAGCCGGCGTGAGCTTGAGGATCGTTGTCTGTGTGAAGTACGTGCCCGACGCGACCGGTGACCGGCATTTCGCCGATGACCTGACGCTGGACCGTGAGGATGTCGACGGTCTGCTGTCGGAGCTGGACGAGTACGCGGTCGAGCAGGCGTTGCAGATCGCGGATGCGGCGGACGATGCGGAGATCACTGTGGTGACGGTGGGTCCGGAGGATGCCAAGGACGCGTTGCGCAAGGCGTTGTCGATGGGTGCGGACAAGGCAGTTCACGTCGAGGACGACGATCTGCACGGCACGGATGCGATGGGGACGTCGCTGGTGCTGGCGAAGGCGGTCGAGAAGACCGGTTATGACCTGGT